>CALBZA010000006.1 GCA_937890005.1 uncultured Verrucomicrobia subdivision 3 bacterium
GCGTTGCGCGAACTCATGGAGCAGGTGGGCCGGCAAATGAAAAATGAATAGACGTAACCGCGACCCCTAACCCGACTAACTTTACTTCGTTCCCTTTGTTCCCTTCTGTTAAATCCGCCTGGCTATTTTGTTTATTCCCCGGCCGATAATCTTTGAGCTCGACGAGCTGTTGGAACTGCGAGATAGAAGGAACGTGATTTTCATTCCCGCAGGTTGCGGGAAGATGAAGAAAGAGCGATCAAAACAGGAGCATGCAATCCCGACCCAGGTCGTTCTGCCGCGCAGCGGCTGATAACCGACGTTTACTACAATTGAAATCAAACACTCCGCTTCGCTCTCATGCGAAACCATAAGGTCTAGACGTCAGCACGCATCACCGACCATCAAATCTATGGAAAAGAAGACTTTATCCGATTCCGACGTGTTGCCCATTGCACACAGCATTATTTGGGCAGGATCACTCGTGGCCGCAGCCATCATCTGGAACGGCGCTCCCAAGCATCACTGGTTTATTTGGGTAATCTTTGGCGCGGCGGTGACGTCTAGTCTGAGCCTCCACTACTACGTTCGCCAGAGCCGGCGGTGAAAGTGGTGTTTGCGAATTTGCTTTGGCCGACGGAGGAACGGCGAACCTTTCCCATGTGCGAGAGCTCCGACGGGACAGTGATGGATCTGCATCCTCACACACGCCGTTTATTGCAACCGGAATCAAACACTCAATTTGCTTCCATGCGAAACCATAAGGTTTCACCGTCAGGAAGCGTCGCACATCAAGACGAACTATGACCTGGACAGGCTGACAACGGCGTCCAGTCCACCAAGGCTTGCAAGCATCCGCGACTATGACCGTTTTGAAACTTGAAACATGACTGAGCTTTTTTTCCGCGTTCGTATGTTGTTCCAGAAAATGGTTCGGCAGCGGGCAATCCCCTTCCCGCTTCAAGCAGACGCTTCCGAAGACGAAATCCTCAGCCCGGCCGTCCGCCGCAACACAATGGCCGATCAGTTCTGATACCGCCGCTTCAGCCTCAACCAAATGAAGTCTCGTATGTTGACCTCGTCCGTTTTGTCGCCAAGCAACGGGCGTGCAAGACTGAGAATATGGATGCCAGGTTATTGTCTGCAAGATGCGGCCGCGACACGACCATGTTCAGCTTGTTCTGTCACGTTCACCAGCCTGGCAACTGAAGAAGAAGCTGTATCTTTTGGTCACTGAAGTCGGCAAACAAAACGCGGCGTGCAACAATCGCAGCTCGGGGCAGTTGGATGCTTGCGTGGATTCACACCGCAGTAGTTTGTGACGTCTGGAACTTTCGAAGTTGGTGCCCGCGACAGGACTTGAACCTGTACGATGTTACTCACTAGAACCTGAATCTAGCGCGTCTGCCAATTCCGCCACGCGGGCACATCAGGCAAGCGACCCTGTTTAATTACGCATCGTTGCAACCCGGAGCAAGCGAAATTCAGAAAAGTTCGCGCCCGGCAATGCATCATCACTCTCGAAATCTCCCACTTGCCGGAAATTGTGATCGATTCAAAATCGATTGCTTCTATCATTTCCGGCCGAGGGCTGCCGATGTCACCCGAAACACACCTTCTGGCCAGCTGGCTGATCGCTGCGAGGAAAACGACCAACTTGCGTGACACCCGACTCGTCGCGCTCGCAGGCATTCTCCCCGATGCGGACGGTCTCGGTTTGATCGTCGATGGGATCAACGCGGCAGTCGGATCCTCTTCCACGTATTACCAGAATTTCCATCATTATCTTCTGCACGGAATTTTTGGAGCCACTCTGGTCAGCGGCATACTTGCAGCCTTTTCGGCAAACAAACTCCGGGTCGCAATTCTGGCGTTCACGGTATTTCACCTGCACCTGCTTTGTGATTTGGTGGGATCAAGAGGCCCCACCGTGGATGATCTCTGGCCCATTTACTATTTCGGCCCATTCAGCAGGGAATGGGGCCTGATGTCCTGGTCCGGCCAATGGCGGCTCGACGGATGGCAGAACCGCTACATTTCCGTCGCGCTGCTCGGATGGGCTCTGTGGATTTCTCCAAAGCTCGGCCACTCGTTTGTGGGCGTGTTCAATCGAAAGATCGACGGTGTATTCGTCGGTGTGCTTCAGAAATGGCAAACCCTTCTCACACTTTCACAATCCTGGAAACGACTCGCGACACCTCCCTGGAGAACTGCTGTTCCGATGCTCAGCCTTGTTCTGTTTGTCGGCATCAAGTTCATTCTCTGGCAACCGGGACTCGATATTCGGGACGGAAGTCATGATCGGAAACAAAATGGAATCTGGTTGTCGCACGGCTGGCTGGGTCACGACTCGTGGTTTGCAAACGGGACAACTCATCCGTCACGGTTTCGCGACCCAGATCGAATCAGGGAATTGCGCGATTTGCTTCGGCAAAACCACATCAAAGACGTTTTCCCGCACCTTTGCCCCGCCGATGAAAATGGAATAATCCCGCCGGTTGACGCTGCACAAACCGAACGGTTTCTCGACGAATTTGAAAAGTTCAGAGTGATGCCCTGGGCAGGAGGTCCGAACGGATCTCACGTGCGCCTCGGAGATCCGAATTGGACCGCTGCATTCCGAGCGGGCATCTCGAATCTGTTTGTGGCTCATCCTCGATTCGCCGGAGTTCACGTCAATGTGGAACCCTTGCCCAGCGGGGACACGCGCTTCCTGACATTTTTGACTGAGCTTCGGTCGGCGCTTCCACCAAAGAAGCTGCTGTCTGTGGCTGCTTACCCGCCGCCGACACGATGGCATCCTTTTCCTGATGTTCACTGGGACGAGAACTTCTTCCGAGAAGTCGCCTGGCGGGTCGATCAACTGGCAGTGATGATGTATGACACAGGGGTGAAGAATCCGAAGTTCTACACAAAACTTATGAACGACTGGACTGTGGAGGTGCTGGATTGGAGTGGAGGCAAGCCGGTCCTGTTGGGAATTCCCACGTATTGGGACGCTGATTCGGGCTATCACGATCCAAAAGCGGAAAACATGGAAAGTGCGCTTGGAGGCATTCACCGGGCCCTTTCAGAACGGCCATTCCACCGAAGCTATCAAGGCGTTGCCATCTATTGTGAATGGGAAACGGATGCGGCGGAGTGGGAATTCTGGCGGCGGCATTTTTTGAAACCGTGAATTATCGTGATTCTCCCCGAAAACCCTATTGACTTCAGGCACCCCTTTGGTACTTTCTGCGCTCCTTTTTGATTGGGAATTTGATGAAAACGCATTTGCCGAAAGTGAATTTGGATCAGCGCAAGTGGCATGTCATTGATGCCGACGGCGTGGTGTTGGGCCGTCTGGCGGCCAAGGTCGCCGATGTCCTGCGCGGTAAAAACAAAGCCGTCTTTACGCCGCACCTTGATGCCGGCGATTTCGTCGTCGTTGTGAACGCTGAAAAAGTCCGCGTCACCGGCAAGAAAGAAACCGACAAGGAATACATGACCTATTCCGGTTGGAAGGGTGGCGAAAAATACGCCACTGTCGCCGAACTGCGCGCCCGTCATCCCGAGATGCTGATTCATCGTGCCGTCCGCGGAATGATTCCCAAGAACCGTCTCGGCCGCCAGCTTCTGACCAAGCTGAAAGTCTTCAAGGGCCCGCAGCACAATCACTCGGCCCAGCAACCCGCTCCGCTCAAGATCGGCAAATAAGCATTTCCCGTTATGGCAAGCACCAAGACCAACGAATTCCTCGGCACCGGCCGTCGCAAGACCTCCGTTGCCCGCGTCCGCCTCGCTGCCGGTTCCGGCAAGATCACGATCAACGGCCGCGCGTTCGAAACCTATTTCCCTGTCGATACCCAGCGCGGCACCGTCACCCAGCCGCTGACTGTCACCGGCACGGCTGACAAGTTTGACATCAAGGTCAACGTCACCGGCGGCGGCCCGAGCGGCCAGGCCGGTGCTGTGCGTCACGGCATCGCCCGCGCGCTTCTGCTCGCAGACGCCAGCTTCCGTGCTCCGTTGAAGGCGGAAGGCCTGCTGACCCGCGATCCGCGCATGAAAGAGCGCAAGAAGTACGGCCAGCCAGGCGCTCGCAAACGCTTCCAATTCAGCAAGCGTTAATCGAATCCGAATCTCCAAAACCCCGCTGGCCATGTCAGCGGGGTTTTTTGTTTTCAAAATTTTCTCTGCGACTCGGTGTCTGTGCGGTAAATAGATGGAACCAAATGAATTCTAAGAAAGTTGCCATTGTCGGTGCCTCCGGTTACTCGGGAGAGGAACTGGTAAAATTGCTCCTGAATCATCCCCAGGCCGAACTCACCGCGGTCACATCACGCCAGTACGCAGGGCAGACACTCGCGCAGATTTTTCCCCGCTTCGCCAATCATCCCAAAGCCAAAGCGCTCCGCTTCAGCGAACCGAACGCGGAACTGCTTTCCAAGCAGGCCGACATCGTCTTTCTTGCACTGCCCCACGGCGTCGCAGCCGAATACGCGATACCGCTGATCAATGCAGGCTGCATTGTGATCGATCTGAGCGCGGATTTCCGACTTCGCAGCGCTGACGTTTACAAGGAGTTTTATGCGCACGATCATCCCGCGCCAGACATGCTTGCCAGGGCGGTCTATGGTCTGCCCGAACATTATCGCGAGCAGATTCGAAAAGCGTCATTGATCGCTTCGCCCGGGTGTTATCCCACCAGCGTGCTCCTGCCGCTCATTCCCATTCTCCGCGAAGGATTGATCAAGCACACCGGCATCATCGCCGATTCGCTGAGCGGGGTGAGTGGTGCCGGACGCAAGGCGGAACTCGATTATCTCTTCTGCGAATGCAACGAGAGCGTGCGTCCGTATGGAATCCCGAAGCATCGGCACCTTTCCGAAATCGAACAGGAACTTTCGATCGCTGCAAAATCGCAGGTGACGATCCAGTTCACGCCGCATCTCATTCCGGTAAATCGCGGCATTCTCACGACCATTTACGCCGCGCCTTCGGAACACTTCTCCGATGCCGCCGGCGCCGCCAAACTCGCGGAACAGATTTCAGCCTGCTACGCAAAGGCCTATTCCACGGAACCGTTCGTTCGACTGCTCGAAGGCAAGGCGCTGCCCGACACGAAAAACGTCGTGGGCACGAATGTCTGTGAGATCGCATTTCGAATCGATCCGCGCACTGGCCGCCTGATCATCGTGAGCGCCGAAGACAATCTGGTGAAGGGCGCCAGCGGTCAGGCTGTTCAGAGTATGAACATTGTCTGCGGCTATCCGGAAACCGCCGGGTTGATCTGAGCCATTTTTCAACTCAGACGCTCACCGGATGAATACTCAGACGTCCTCGGACAAAAGCTTTGTCTGGAACCCAGGCGACTACGCGGCAAATTCGGAGTCCCAGCTTTCGTGGGCCCGCGAACAGATTGCGAAGCTGGATCTGCGCGGCAACGAAACGATTCTGGATGTCGGCTGTGGCGATGGAAAGATCACCGCCGAACTCGCCCGGACAGTCCCGCAAGGTTCGGTTGTCGGCGTTGATATCTCGGCGGAAATGATTGGGTTTGCCCGCAGCGCGTTCCCTCCCACCCGAATCGCGAATCTGAGATTTGAAATCATGGACGCCCGACAGCTCCATTTCAGCGAGCGTTTCGACATCCTCTTTTCCAGCACGGCACTTCATTGGGTGGACGATCACAGCGCATTTCTGAAGGGAGCTTCCGCAAGCCTGAAATCCGGCGGGCGGCTCGTTGTTTCCTGCGGCGGCAAAGGCAATGCACAGAACGTCTTCATCGCGTTGCGCGCCGAAATGCTGAGCCGGCGCTGGCGGGAATATTTTCGAAAGCTTGCTCCGCCCTATTTTTTCTACAGCCCGGACGATTACGCGAAGTGGCTGCCGCAACACGGTTTTGAATCGCGCCATCTTGAGCTTGCCGACAAGGACATGGTCCTGGAGTCGCCGGAAAAGTTCACCGCCTGGCTTCGCACCACGTGGCATCCCTACACCCATCGCGTTCCCGAATCCCTTCGCGACGAATTCATCCACGCTGTCGTCGAGCGATATCTGCGGACCTTTCCTGTGGATGCGCAGGGCCATGTTCACGTCGGAATGGTCCGGCTGGAGATCGACGCAGTAAAAGTTTGAAAACAAAACCCGCCGCGCGCACTCTCGCGCGATTGAAATGAAAAAGTCGTTCAAAGCCGTTGAAGGTTCGATCGTTGCTCCCAAAGGATTCAAGGCCGCCGGTGTCTTTTGCGACATCAAGCGCCTCGGAACCGGCAAGGGTTCGCAGAAGGGAAAGAAGCGTGATCTGGCGCTGATCGTTTCCGAAACGCCTGCCGCCGTGGCCGGCATGTTCACAACGAACCAGGTTTGTGCCGCGCCGGTAAAAGTCTGCGTCGAACGCGTGAAAACCGGCATCGCCCAGGCCATCGTTGTCAATTCAGGCAACGCCAACGCCTGCACCGGAAAGCAGGGCATGGCGGATGCACGTGAAATGGTGACGTTCACCGAACGCGCATTGAACATCCCAAAAGGTTCCGCGCTCGTCGGATCCACGGGGCGCATTGGCGTCACGATGCCGATGGACAACGTCCGCGCTGGCATCATCGAGGCAGGAGTGGAACTCGGAAATTCGATCGAACACGCAGCCAACGCGGCCGAGGCCATCATGACGAGCGACACCCGGCCGAAGCAGATTGCGGTGGAACTCAAGCTCAGCGGCAAGACGGTCCGCATCGGCGGCATCTGCAAAGGCGCTGGAATGATTCAACCCGGCATGAGCGCCACTGGCAAACGTCCCGCCGCCCTCCCCCATGGCGGCTTGCACGCGACGATGCTTTGCTTCATCACCACCGACGCGTCGATCCCGGCCAAACTTCTTCAAACCGCACTGCAGGAAGCCGTCGCGAACAGCTTCAACCGGATCACCGTCGATGGCGACATGAGCACCAACGACACCGTGCTCGTGCTGGCCAACGGCCTTGCCGGCAATCCGCAATCCGCAATCCGCAACCCGCGATCGAAGGATTTTCAGCTTTTCCAATCCGCCCTCACGCATGTCTGCCTGGAGCTGGCGAAGATGATAGTGCGCGATGGCGAAGGCGTTCATCGCGTCGTCACCGTGCGCGTGAATGGAGCCAGAACGATTCGGGATGCTGACATCGCCGCGCGCGCCGTCGCGAACAGTGCTCTTGTCAAAACCAGCTGGCACGGCGGCGATCCAAACTGGGGCCGGATCATCGACGCCATCGGCTACAGTGCCGCCATCGTGGTTGAAGAGAAGGTGGACATTGGCTACAGCGCACCCGGCAGCCGAAAAATTCTCTGGAGCCTCAAGCGCGGGCAGCCGACGAAGGCAACCTTCAAGGAACTGTGCGCGATGACAGCGCCGAAGGAATTCGAACTGCACATCAACCTGAATCTCGGCAAAGCCGGCGCCGTGATGTACGCCGCCGATCTGACCGAAGCCTATGTTGATTTCAACAAGGGCGATGTGACCGATCCCTCAACGCTCGGCGGCTGACGGCGATCCCATTTCATAAAGAAAAATCCAGCTGGTTCGCACCAGCTGGATTTTTCGTTTGTCGAATTCGACTTAAAACAAAGTCGCTGCTTGTTCAGGCATCAGCTCAGGACTGCGCCTGCGGCTTTTTGCGCGCGAAGGTATGTGTCGCGTGACCGTAGAACACTTCCGCGGCTTCCATGAGCGTTTCCGACAAGGTCGGATGCGGATGAACCGAGAGCGCAAGATCCTTCGCCGTGGCACCCATCTCGACCGCGAGCACGCCTTCAGCGATAAGTTCCCCTGCCCCGGCTCCGACGATGCCCACACCAAGAATCCGTTCCGTTTCCGGATCGATGATGAGCTTGGTCATGCCGTCCGTGCGATCGAATGACAACGCGCGGCCCGACGCCGCCCACGGGAATTTCGCGACGGCGACATTCTTTCCCTTCGCCTTGGCATCGGCTTCGGTAAGACCGCACCAGGCAATTTCCGGATCGGTGAACACGACAGCCGGAATGATCACATCCTCGAAGGCTGTGTCCTCGCCCATGATCACTTCAACCGCCACGCGCGCTTCGCGGGAGGCCTTGTGGGCGAGCATGACTCCACCCGCAACGTCGCCGATCGCGTAGATCGCAGGATCGTCGGTTTGCTGCTTGGAGTTCACTTTGACGAAACCTTTTTCGTCACGTTGAACCTTCGTATTTTCGAGGCCGAGATCCGCGCAGTTCGGGGTGCGTCCGACGGCGACGAGGACGCGATCGAAAAGCTCCTCGGTCTTCTTGCCATCGACTTCGAACTCCACCTTGATCTGCTTTCCGACGGTGGACATTTTGCCGACCTTCGTTTTGAGGCGGACTTCCTTGAAGTTCTTGTTCGCGTAAGCGACCACGGGCCGGGCGAGATCAGGATCGGCGCCCAGGAGAATTCCATCCATCGCTTCCACGAGCGTGACCTTGCTGCCGAGCGTGGCGTAAACAGTGCCAAGTTCCATTCCGATGTAGCCGCCGCCAACGACGAGCAGGCTTTCGGGAATGTCCGGCACTTCAAGCGCATCGCGCGACGTCATCACACGCGGATTGCCGAGGTCGAACGCCTTGGGCATGGCCGAGCGCGAACCGACGGCGAGAATCGCCTGATCGTAGGTGATGAACTTCTGGCCCTCCGGCGTTTCAACGCGAAGCATCGTGGAGCTTTCGAAATAACCGCGGCCGTGCCAGACCTCGACACCGCGCATTTTCGCCAGCTGGGCGACACCGCCCGAAAGCTTGGCGAGGATCGAGTTCTTCCAATTGCGCAGCTTTTCGAGATCGACCGTCGGCTTGCCGAAGGTGATGCCACGATGTGCGGATTCGTTCGCCATCGTGATGCCATGCGTCGCGGCGAGGAGCGCTTTTGATGGAATACAACCGCGGTTCAGGCAGACGCCTCCAAGGCTTTTGTCCTGCTCCACCAGGATGACCTTTTTGCCAAGGTCAGCGGCGTAGAAGGCGGCGGCGTAACCGCCAGGCCCGGCACCAATGACAACGATTTCAGTCTTAATCGGATCCATATTAAAATCTCCTGCTCAATGTCTTTCTCGTCGTCGTGGCTTACAGCTTCACCAGCTTTTCATCGAAGCTCTCAATGGCTTTCAACAAATCCACGGTGAAGCGTGCGGCAACACCGCCGTCGATCACGCGGTGATCGTAGGAAAGCCCGATCGGCATCAGCGTGCGGACTTCCACCTTGCCGTCGCGAACGACCGCCTTCTGAGCAGCCTTGCCGAGGCCGAGGATCGCCACTTCCGGCTTGTTGACGATCGGCGTGAAATGGGCGCCACCGATCGCGCCCTGGTTCGAAATGGTGAACGTTCCGCCTTTCAGCTCTTCGCCGCTGACCTTGCGGTCGCGAGCTTTCGCGGCGAGTTCTTCGAGTTCCTTCGAGATCTGGGCAAGGTTCTTCTTGTCCACGTCGCGAATCACCGGAACGATCAAACCGGCTTCCGTGTCCACGGCGATGCCGATGTGATAGTAGTTCTTCAACACGATCTCATTTGCCACTTCGTCGAGGCTGGAGTTGAAGATCGGGTGTTTCTTCAGCGCTTCAACCACGGCTTTGATTACGAATGCGGTGACCGTGAGACGCGATCCCTTCTTTTCGTAATCGGCGAGGTATTTCTTCCGCAAGGCGAGCACGGACGACATATCGACGTCATCGAACTGCGTCACGTGCGGAACGGCATTCCAGTTCTCGCTCATGCGGCGGGCAATCACCTGCCGCAGCGGAGTCAAAGGCTTCGTCGTGATCTCGCCCCACTTGGAAAAATCGATCTGTTCGGGAGCCGGTTTGGATGGGGCCGCCTGGCCCGGCGCGGCTTTCGGCTGCGCGGCGAGACGTTGAAGGCGCTGAATCCATGACTTGAGATCGTCGAGCGTGATCCGGCCGCCGCGGGCGGTTCCCCGGACCTTGCGCAGGTCGATGCCGAGGTCGCGCGCCATTTTCCGGATCGTGGGCGCCGCAGCGATGGAAGCGTTCGCCGCATCGATATCCTCGTCGGACTCTTCCTGAACTTCTTCTTCGACTTCCTCCGGTTCTTCCACCTTCGGAGCGGGCCTGGCCTTGGCAGGTGCTTTGGAAGCCGGCTTCGGCGCAGCGGCAGGAGCTGCTTCGGCAGAGGCACCGCCTTCACCGACTGCGATGAGGCGCGCGCCGACACTGACCTTGTCGCCGCTCTTCACAAACACCTTCGTGACAGTGCCTGAAGCGGTTGAGGGAATCGTCGCGACAGCCTTTTCGTTTTCGAGTTCGAGGATCGGCTGATCTTTCGTGACCTGATCGCCTTCCTTGACGAACAGATTCACCACTGTGCCCGAATCGGCACCTTCACCAAGCGGCGGCAATTTAACGTCCATAAATTTAAAGCGCGTAATGTGTGGCAACCGGATCAGCGTTTCGAGGAAAAATCTTCCGCAGACAGCTGGACGGACACCACGTTCTTCTCAATCAAACCAGCTGCGGATAGATCTTCTCGGGATTCACTCCGAGATCTTTGATCGCCTTTTCGACGATCTGATACTCGATCATTCCCTGCTCTGCGAGGGCGTAGAGCGTTCCGATGACCGTGCATTCCGTGTCGATTTCAAAGAAGCGGCGCAGATTTGCACGCGTCTCGCTTCGACCGAATCCATCCGTGCCCAACGCAAACAATCCGCCTGGAACCCAGGGCGCGATCTGCTCCGGCACAAGGCGGATGTTGTCCGACACCGCCACGAACGCGCCCTTCTCTTTCTCAAGCAGCGTTTCGATGTACGGCGTTCTCGGCTTTTCAGACGGATGCAGCATGTTCCAGCGGCGGCAATTGATCGCATCGCTTCGGAGCTGCTTGTAATTGGTCGCGCTCCAGACGTCGGCAGAAACGCCGTAGCGTTCGCCGAGAATCTGCTGCGCCTTGAGGGCATGATTGATGATCGGGCCGCTGGCGAAGATGTGCGCCTTGACCTTCTTTCCTTCCGGTCCGCTCTTGAAGCGATAAAGCCCCTTCAGAATTCCTTCCTGAACCCCTTCAGGCATCGGCGGCATCGCGTAGTTCTCGTTGTAAAGCGTCAGGTAATAGAAGATATCCTCACCATCGACATACATGCGTTTGAGACCGTCGGCAACAATCACAGCCAGTTCGTAGCCGAACGCAGGATCGTAGGTCATCAGCGTCGGCACCGTGCTGGCGAGCAGCAGGCTGTGGCCGTCCTGATGTTGCAAACCTTCGCCGTTGAGCGTCGTACGGCCGGAAGTCGCGCCGAGCAGGAAGCCCTTGGCCTTGATGTCGCCCGCAAGCCAGACCAGATCGCCGATGCGCTGCGGTCCGAACATCGAGTAATAGATGTAGAACGGAATCGTGTATTTGCCGTGCGAGGCGTAGCTGGTGCCTGCAGCGATGAACGACGACATCGCGCCGGCCTCGGTGATTCCCTCTTCGAGAATCTGGCCATCCTTCGCCTCGTGGTAGTAGAGCAGCGACTTGATATCGACCGGTTCGTAAAGCTGTCCCTTGGACGAGTAGATGCCGATCTCGCGGAAGAGCGCGTCGAGACCGAACGTGCGCGCTTCGTCAGGAATGATCGGAACGATCTGGCGCCCGATCGACTTGTTGCGCAGCAGCGTCGCAATCAAACGGACGAACGCCATCGTCGTCGAAACTTCCATCAGGCCTGAGCCTTTGAAAAATTCGGCGAACGATTCCATCTTCGGTACGTCAATCGGCTTGACGTCAACAATGCGCTGCGGCAGGAAGCCGCCCAATGCCTTGCGCCGGGCAAGCAGATACTTCGTCTCCTCGCTGTCTTCCGGCGGCCGATAGAAAGGCGTCTCCGCGATGACATCGTCGCTGATCGGCACGTTGAACCGAGCCCGGAACTCGCGGAGTTCCTTCTCGTTCATTTTCTTCTGCTGATGCGAGATGTTGCGGCCTTCGCCGGCTTCACCAAGGCCGTAGCCCTTGATCGTCTTTGCGAGAATCACCGTCGGCTGGCCCTTGTGCTCGAACGCAGCCTTGTAGGCGGCGTAAACCTTGCGGGTGTCGTGACCACCCCGAAGCAGTTTGCGAATCTGGTCGTCTGACAGATGATTCACTAGCTTGAGCAGTTCCGGATATTTTCCAAAGAAATGCTTTCGCGTGTAGCTGCCGGGTTCGACGGAATATTTCTGGTAGTCGCCGTCCACGGCTTCTTCCATGCGCTTGAGCAGGAGGCCGCTGGTGTCGCGCGCGAGCAGGTCGTCCCAGTCAGAACCCCAGATGACTTTGATGACATTCCAGCCGGCGCCGCGGAAGAGGCCTTCCAGTTCCTGGATGATTTTGCCATTGCCGCGAACCGGACCATCCAATCGCTGGAGGTTGCAGTTGATGACCCAGATCAGGTTGTCGAGGTTTTCGCGCGCGGCGAGCGTGATGGAACCGAGCGTTTCAGGCTCGTCCGTTTCGCCATCGCCCAGAAACGCCCAGACCTTCGGCTCTTCGCCGCTAATGATCTTGCGTGCCTTGAGATAGCGATTGTACCGGGCCTGATAGATCGACATGATCGGTCCCAGTCCCATTGAAACAGTCGGGAACTGCCAGAAGTTCGGCATCAAATAAGGATGCGGATACGATGACAGTCCGCCGCCTTCAGCGAGTTCCTGGCGGAAATTCTGGAGATGACGCTCGTCCAGGCGGCGTTCGAGAAACGCGCGGGCATAAACACCGGGCGTCGCGTGGCCCTGGAAATAAACGAAGTCGCCGACAAAATCGTCCGTGCGGCCACGGAAGAAATGATTGAAGCCGACTTCGTAGAGAGTGGCGGCAGAGGCAAACGTCGAGATGTGACCGCCGAGGCCGTTGTGCTTGCGGTTCGCATTCACAACCATCGCCATGGCGTTCCAGCGGATGTGGCTCTTGATGCGCACTTCCATGTCGCGGTCGCCCGGGAACTCGGCCTGTTCCTCGACCGGAATCGTGTTGATGTAGGGCGTGCTGACCGTGCGCGGCGCTTCGACGCCGGCGGCGCGGAGTTTGTCTGTGACGCTGGCGAGAAACTCCTTGGTGCGTTCGGCGCCCTGTTGGGTGAGCGCGACTTCGAGCAGGGATTCCAGCGATTCGAGGACTTTATCTCCGTCGCTGCCGTTTCGGGAACGTGATCGCGGCGCCTGATTCTTTTCTTTTTTCTCTAGTTTCACTTTGCTCAAATCCTGTTCAACAACAACGAAACTTCCTTTCCGGATTCCGCTGAAGCGCGGAATTAGATAAGAAGCCCGCCGAAATGCCAGCCAAATATGACACAACCATCCGGAGTGAACCGGTTGCTGAAGCTGGGCCGACCCAATATCCAATAAACCGGCGCAAGCGCCAATGAAATGTCTCGATCTTAGTTTCCCTACTCCTGTGGATAACCTCGCTTGCGACGAGGCATTGCTCGAAGCGTTCGAATCCGGGGCCCTCGGCGAGACGCTGAGGTTCTGGGAATCCCCCTCGTATTTCGTCGTTGTTGGCTACGGAAATTCGGTCGCAACGGAAGTAAACGCGGCAGCATGTGAGTCGAAGGGAATTCCCATCCTGCGGCGTTGCAGTGGCGGCGGAACAGTGGTTCAAGGACCGGGTTGCCTGAACTATTCACTCGTGCTGGAAGCGGGAGAAACCGGCCCGCTCAGCTCAATCAACTCTGCCAATCGCTTCATCATGGAACGGAATCGCGCTGCCCTGCAGACGTTGCTCGGCCGGGAGGTTTCCGTTCGCGGCTACACGGATCTGGCGTTGGATGGAATCAAGTTCTCGGGAAACGCCCAGCGCCGCCGGAAACGTTCTCTTCTTTTCCATGGAGCCCTTCTTCTCCAATTCGACCTTCCATTGATCAGCGAACTCCTCCCCATGCCGTCCAAGCAGCCGGATTACAGGAACAACCGTCGGCACGAAGATTTTCTTTGCAATCTGCATGTCTCGTCGGATGCAGTGAAATCGGCGTTGCGCCAGGCCTGGAACGCCGTCGAACCACTCGAGCAAATTCCCTCCGAAACAATCGCGTCGCTGGCCCGGGATCGATATGCGAACGCCGAGTGGAACTTCAAATTTTAACGAACACTTTCACGACCCCAGCTGTCAGTTCAGAAGAGGACGGCGATCGCATTCGTCGGAATACCTTCTGCTTTTTTGGTCCCGACGAGCGAAACCGGGCCTCCAAGGGCAGTTTCGTTGTTGCGAATTGAACAGGCAGAAAAATTAAAACCGAAAACGAACCTATGAAATCAGCCAAAGGTCTCAAGGCACCGACGCCGAGGAAAAAAACTTCCAAGATTGAAACCCTGAAACCCGCCACTCTTGAAACACCGCAAGCGGCAACCGGCGCAAGCGCCCGCAGCGCTGCCAAACCGGTGACCATCGAAGCCAAAGTTGATGTGGGATTCGGCAACGCAGTTTACTTGCGCGGCGAAGGTTCTGGTTTGAGCTGGTCCCAGGGCATTCCGCTGATCTGCGTGAACGGATCCACCTGGAAGTGGTCCGGCGAGGTGAAAGATCCGCTCAAATTCAAGCTCCTTCTCAACGACACCGTCTGGGCCCAGGGCGAGGACATCGTGGTGACGCCCGGTGAAAAGGTGGAAGTGACGCCTTACTTCTCGTAAACGCCTTTCCGGCAATAGCCGGCAACGGTAAGGAAGCTCCCTAGCCAGCTGTCCGTCCGCGTCCTACAAATCATTCGGAACGCGTCCGACTACCGCTCTTTTCTGCTGCTGCCACCTTGTTGGCCACATGCAGAGAAAGTTTTTTGTAGCTTTAACAGTTCTGATCGCATCGACGGCAGTATGGTTGTCCAGCCACGCTGTGATCCTGCCGCCGCCGGCGACAAAGAAAATTACGTTGAGCTGGGACTATCCGGAAACGGATTCCCAGATCGTTTTTAATATTTACGAGACCACAGATTTGAGCGTGCCGATGAATCAGTGGAATTTGGTGACAAACGTCACGGAACGGAGTTGCACGCTGTCCATTCAGGACGGCTGCCATTTCTTCACCGTTTCCGCCTCCAACACCCTTTCCGGTCTCGAATCCGCCTTCGCGGGAACTGACCCACAGTCTTACTGAGCCAACCGGCTCTATGCTGCACCCGCCGGGGTTGGCTCGGCGCCCGGAATCCACTTGATCACCCGGGCCGGATTTCCCGCCACAATGGCACCGGGCGGCACATCCTTCGTGACCATGCTGCCGGCACCGATGATGGCGCGTTCGCCAACGGTAATGCCGCAAAGCAACGTGGCGCCCGAACCGATCGACGCCCCGCGTTTTACGAGCGTGGGAATGCATTGCCAGTCGGCTTCCGTCTGAAGGCCGCCATTCTCAGTCGTTGCCCGCGGATAAAGGTCATTCGTGAACATCACGCCGTGGCCGACGAAAACCTCATCTTCGATCGTTACCCCTTCACAGATGAAAGTGTGGCTGGAGATCTTGCAGCGCTTCCCGATCTTTGCGCCTTTCTGGATTTCCACGAAGGTGCCGATCTTGGATTCATCCCCGATCTCGCATCCATAAAGATTGACGAAACCGAAGACACGCGCGCCCTTGCCGAGTTTCACATCGGGCGCAATCAGTTGGTGGGCTTGAACAGAGTTGCTCACAAAAATTAGAAATTCGGAGGTCGATCAATCAGGCACTGAGCACGCTCTCCGCCTGAGCCGGGCTGGGAAATTTTCCATCGAACGAACCGGCTGAAATTTCGCTGACTCCGGAACGCACCGTGCGGTTTCGAAAAGCGCTCTGGGGCAGTTTGATCTCCATTCCGCCACGCCGCAAAGACTGGCTGGAAGCTTCAAGAATTCGCACCAGTTCCAACCCTTGTTCGCCATTGGTCAGCGGGCTGATGCCTTCCCGAATGCAATCGAGGAAATGCTGGCATTCGGAACGAAGCGGTTCCTCCTGGCGAACATACGGCACATACATGTCGCCGTAATGATAGGCGTAGTGAAATTCGCCGAACGTGTCGTAATGCGGCGGGCGATCGACCCGTGCATCGTAAATCTTCAACTTTTCGATCGGCGCAACGTCGTCATAAACGATCATGCGCTTGCTTCCCACGATGGTCATCTCACGCGTTTTCCGAGGATCCAGCCAGCTGCTCTGAATCACCGCAGAATGGTTGTTGCGGAAGTTCAGGCACATCGTCGTGACATCCTCGACGCCGGGCGTCACATGCGCGCTGCCGTGGCAGTTCACGCTCAACGGCGCGTCCTCCATGATGTGAAGGATGATCGAGATGTCATGGGGCGCGAGATCCCAGGCGACGTTGATGTCCTTTTGAAAAAGCCCGAGGTTCAGACGGCGCGCTGAAATATACCGGATTTCTCCAATATCCCCCCACTCCACAATCTCCTTCATCTTTCGCACCGCCGGCGCATAGAGGTAAGTATGCCCCACCATGAGAATCAGGCCTTTTTTCGCCGCAATCGCGACGAGTTCCTCGCATTCTTCTGCCGAGGACGCCATGGGCTTTTCGATGAAGGTGTGTTTGCCGGCCAGGAGACTGGCTCGGGCCATGGAGAAATGATGCCGGACTGACGTTGCGACCACCACGGCATCAAGATCTGCTTCCGCCAGCATCCGGTTGAAATCCGTCTCGCCCTGAACTTCCGGATACAGCTTCCGCAAATGGGCGAGGCGATCTTCATTGAGATCGCACATGGCCCTGAGCGAACAACCGGGGAGCGCGCGGAAGTTGCGAATCAGGTTCGGCCCCCAATAGCCACACCCCACGACGCCCACCTTGATTTCGCTGGCCATAACGCTCAGCTCTGCATGACCGTTGTCTGCGGCAGAGCCTTGGCAATCGCCTTGTTGTCTTCGCTGACGTCCTTGGTCTGCGAAACGATTGCCGGGATGGTTTTGAGAATGATCTTGAGGTCGAGCACCAGCGACTGGGTCCTGGCGTACTCGATGTCGAGGTTGATCATCTGCTCAAAAGTGGTGCGATTCTTTCCGCTCACCTGCCAGAGTCCCGTCAGGCCGGGTGCGGCGTCGAAACGCTTGCGATGACGCGGAGCATAATTTTCGAACTCGTAAGGCACGCAGGGACGCGGTCCCACAAGGCTCATGTCGCCACGGAGCACATTGAAGAGCTGGGGCAGTTCGTCCAGTCCAAGGGACCGGAGGATGAACCCGCACGGAATCACACGCGGATCGCGGGCGGAATCGAGCTTCTTCATCGGAGCATTGGAACCCATCAGATAAGCCAGGTGACCTTTGTGAAGGTTCACATCGGCATTGACGACCATTGTGCGGAACTTGAAGCAGGTAAACCGGCGACCTTTCAAGCCCACGCGTTCCTGCCGGAACAACGCCGGTCCCGGCGAAACAATCTTGATGATGATCGCGATCGCAAACATCACCGGCAACCAGAACGGTGCCGAGAGAAGGATCAACGAGATATCGAGCGCACGTTTCCATCCCGGAATCCCGGAGCCAGATCCGCCGTTGCCGCCCCCACTCTTCCGATTGGTTTCAGGTGAGGTCGCTGTCACGGCTTCAGACCGGCCCGCAAAACCCTTCGGAGCTACCAACTGTTCAGTATCACCACTTTTCATTCTTAGTTTTATCCAGATCCGCCTTCGCGCGTTGATGAATTGAATCAACGCCACCGCGCTTCCACTCAACCGCGGCTTATCCAATGAAAAGGCACCCTTCTGTCTGGCGGTTTCAATGGAATTCACGGTTGAAGGTTCTACACGAATGCATCAAGCCTGTCTGTCGTGGACAATGCTGATTTATGTGTCCGGACTTTCACCACAGTTTTGTACTGGAACCCGCCACAGGTCCGGACCGGGGTTCCCCCGGGTATGAAATGGTTGATTTTGAATGACTTACAACTTTCCAAAGGAGTCAGGGAAACTCCAGGAACGCGCCAAATCGACTGGGAAGCACTACAGAACGCGGAGCGCGATGCGGAAATCCCATCCAGACATCGCGCGCGCCGGAAGAAAAATGTGCTCCGACAAACGTTGCCTTCTCAAACCAGCTCCAGCGATCTGTCAGCAACGTTCTGTCGTGAAACTGAACTTCGACAGCACTCTGAAGCCACGGTTCATGCCAGATGCGGAAGAACATTTTTTGGCTCCGTCGCGTGGTGAACGCGGTGTAGCGCTCGAGAAGAAATTCGTCCCGGCTTCCATTCTCAACCGGCCGAGGATCTGTGCCGGTCATAATCCGCCCGAAATAGTTCAGATTCGATCCCGTCGCCCGGTCCCGCACCGTGCCGGTGAGTTTGCCCTGAGCAAAATCGTGGTCGTATCGAAGTTCGCCCAATCGATACGGCAATCCAAAGGTCGCCGGCCCGAGCCACCGCGCCAGTCGATTGGGAACCCATTCGGTCAGAAAGAAAATTCCTGGCTCGCCACGATGCCGGACGTAAGTTCGGACATTCAAAAATTCGTGCTCAGCAATCGGTCCGCAGATCAACCGTCCAACTGAACCTCCCAAACGAAAACGCAGTCGCCGAAGAGTGAACGCCACCAGGGTCACGTAGGCGCGGCCTTCCCACAAATCCAACTCGAAGGGCACTTCACTTTGAAGGGCCTCGCGATTCACTTCGAAATTCAGGAACAGCACCCGATCCCAATCTCCCAGAAACAACGGTTCACCAAAACTCGACAGCAGCCGGCGTTTTGCAGCCAGGTTCGGAACGTCGTCTGGGCAACTGGTATTCATGCAACCGCATTTATGATTCGTTGTTCCAGCTCGATAATCGCCGATTCGAAATCGCGGAATTTGAACTGAAATCCTTCCTCCTCCAAACGCCTCGGAATCACCCGCCGGCTTTTGATGACCAACTCCGTTTCGGTGCGCAACAGAAACGTCCCGATCTCCATCAACCAGAGCGGTGCAGGCAGCCCGACCGGAATTCCACATACGCGCCGCATCACCGTCATCATTTCCGCATTCGTAAGCGGTGTGGGACCGGCAACATTGATCGGCCCGCTGATCTCCGGATGCTCGATCATCCATTGCAGCGCGCGGCAGAGGTCGATGTCGTGAATCCACGATACATATTGCCTTCCATGCGCCATGCGTCCTCCTAGACCGAATCGCGCCAATCTACGAAGCACCGGAAAAACACTGTTTCGTCCCGTGCCGAGCACCATGGTCATGCGAAGCAACACCTTTCGGGTTCGGGGGATTTCGACCGCGTTGAACGCCCGCTCCCAGGCTTGCGCGACTTCAATCGAGAATTCGTCCTTCGCCTCCCGCGTCCCACGAATCTCACCACTTTCATCCATCGCGCGATCGAACGAATGCTTGTAGATCGTCGCCGTGCTCGCATTCATCCAGACCGGGGGCGGTGCTTTGCAACGACGAATCGCTTGTCCCACGGCCAGGGTCGATTCCACGCGCGAATCCATCATTTCGCGCCGATTGCGTTCGTGATACCGGCAGTTCACCGAACGCCCGGCCAGATTGATGATGGCCAGTGCTCCCTCCAATTCCTCGGCCCAATCGCCACAGGTTCGGCCGTCCCACTGGACCTGACGGCAATTCGGCGACAATTGCTCGGGGCGACGCGTCAGAACGACGACTTCATGCCCCTGTTCGGCAAACCAGCCTGCGAGCAGTTGCCCGAGGAAACCTGTCCCTCCCGGCAGAATGATTTTTCCAGTGTTCATGGAGCTTTTACTAAGTCTCGAGTGTTCCGCGCCCGATCCATTCGTGCTCGACCCTCCGCATCAAAAAGGCCGAATCGAATTGAGCCGATCCGGGCGGGAACAGATTCCGATCGGCAAAGAAACTCGATTCCACACGCGTCACGCGCAGCGGTTGCATTTCCCAACGGAAAGTTTTGAGTTCGAGCCCGTCGAAGATTTTTGCATCCGCCGTGACCGAATAACCGAGCGCGCCGTTCCGAAAGAAATCAGACGCTTCGTCAACGGTTCGAAACACCGATCCTTCCGGAACCGCATCGGCACAGGTTGCCTCCACCAACACATGCGTCTCCCCATCGCGGCTGTTCATCTCGACGCAGAACGCCGAATCGCTTTCCTGCACTTGAAACTCAGCTAGATGATGGAGCCCGGGAAAAATCCGTCCGCCAATCCGCGCCTGCAGAGCCGACGAGGTACCGCGTCGCGGAATGAAAACGCCTTCACGTCGGATGCCATCCTGATCCCATTCCACTGCGATTCGATGCGCCGCATTCTCCGAATTCACGCCGAGCATCTGCGGCGCAAAGCGAATTCGCATATCGTTCAGGCGAATCAGGCAAATGCCCGCGATACCGAATCCATCCACCTGTTTTGGACGAAACGGCCTGGGCAGGATCGGTTCGAGCACTTCGGGCTTCACCCGAAAGTTCAACAGGAGACGTCGATCAATCAGACCGCGAACTCTCGGTAGTTGGATTTTCATGCGAACCATCCTCCAAACGACCCAGCCGTAGAGCGCGACGAGAAACGCAAACACCAGGTTCGTGGCGTGATAGCCGATCCGATAAAGTCCGTTTGTCAGATAAGGCCGAACATCAAACACAAACAGCGCTACCGCGAAACGGATCGTCCAAAACAACGCCATGATGCAGCAGAGCGCCATTGCCAGCGGCTCGCCGGCAGCGATTTGTGGAGCAAAGAGAAATGTCAGGGCCCCGAAGCCGATCAGTGTCAAACCAACGAACACGTAATAAACCCAGACGAGCCGACGGATGAATTCTGGCAGCGGCTTCAAGTGTTCCGCCAGCCGAACGGTTCGCGGCATGGTCGCTCCGGCCCAGACCAATCCGATGTGCAAAAGCCCGGCGAATTGCAGCAGCGTTGTCAGTTTCATGGTTCAACTCCGTTGAGGGTTTTGAAGAAAGGAACGATGACGCTCAGGATGAACTCTGGATGAAACACCCAGAACGCGGGGCCGACTGTCAGCGTCATTGCAAACAGCCAGCCCCGCCAGCCGTTTCCGGCTTCCCACCTCCTGGCGATGGCAGTTTTCTCGAACAAAACTCCAAACCCCTGAATCACGAAGTAAAGCGTCGGCAATCCATAACCTCCGCGTGCCGGCACCGAGATGACAAGGTCGTGAATCAATCCCGATGCTCCGAATGTCGCCAGCGTTGCGGCGCGCCAGCCGGGTTTCCGTCGCAACGGCACAAAGACGAACCGTTCTGCAAGCGTATGAAATCCCGTGTTCCAGCGTTTGCCCCAAAACTCCGCCAGGCTTTTCGCCTTCATCGGCTGGCGCATCAAGGGCGTCGCGGCCACACCACGCCAGCGCCAGAAATAGGCCATCAGGTCCATGACACCGAAATGAAGAACGAGAATGAAACCCACCATGCCGATCCAGCCGGCCAACAGCGGTTCACTTTCAAAAAATAGCGGCGCAACGGTCCACACAAGCACCGCACCCACAACGATTCTGAGAACGGTCCCGAGCAGGACCGCACCAGCAGGCTTTTCGCCGGGAATCGCTTTTCCGAAGAACGCCCGCGCATCCATTCCAGGCCAGAACAGAACGAATCCTATTCCTTTGAAAAATCGAACGTTCCCGGCGCGAACTTCCGGCGCCATGACCAGCCATTTGCAGCCCAGAAAAAGCGCTGCACACAACGTCCACATCCATGCCCATCCCGACATGATGTTTCTCACGCCGAAGGCAGCGAGCGTGGCGACCATCAAGGGCAGCAGATCGATGAAGCGAACTCCGTCATTCCGTCTGATGCGCACCGCACAGCTGTTGCTCTGGCAATCGCGATGATCTGCAATCCAGCGATAAGCTCGATCGACGGCCCATCGGAAAACACCGAGTTTTCCAAGCCATGCGATCAGTCGTGTGAAAGGAATTTTTCCGGCAAGGAACAACACCGCATCGCCACCTCCCACGATTGTTCCGGCGCGAGTGATGACTTTCATCTCCCGCAAAAGGTCGTCAGGCCTCAAGCCAATCCGCTCTGCCACCACGGTCTCCTGAAGCGCGCGCAGTTCGAAACCGTGACGTTCCAGCAAGGGACGCAACCGTTTCGCCCAGCGGACACAGAGCCGGCATTCCGCGTCGTAGCAAACCCATCCTTCTCCGGCTTTGTCTGTAATTTCAGTATTCACAGAAATCCATTTTCAAAAAAATTAGCTGCCTAGGCCAAGCAGTTTGGCAACCCGATCGCCAAGCTTCACAAATTTCACCAACGCTGCCGTTGGCCATTCCCGGATTTGCGTGTACCAGGCGGTTGTCGTTTCGAAAAAATCGCGCATCGCTTTCAAACGTTCTTCCGTATATTCGCCGGTTTCCTTGTCCTTCTCCGCTTCAGCGATGCACTCCCGCAGCATTTCCAAAGTCGGATCGATTTCCCGGCGTTTCCGTTCATCGAGCACCACGCGGAACATTTCCCATGGATCCTTCATCGATTCGAAGTGATCCCGCTTGTCGCCGAGCACGTGGACGAGCTTCACGATGCGCCAGCCCTGAAGTTCCTTGAGGCTGTTGCTGACGTTCGATCGCGCGACATTCAGCGTCGAGGCGATCTGCTCCGCGTTCAGCGGTTCCGGCGAGATGAAGAGAAGCGCGTGAATTTGAGCAACCGTGCGATTGATCCCCCATCGCGTTCCCATCTCTCCCCAATGCAGGATGAACTTCTGTTCGGCTGACGATAGTTCTTTCATTTCTGTCTGGACAGAATTTGCTGAATCAAACGAATAGCGTCAAGAATTTCTTTGTTCCATTTGAAGCTTCACGAGGCTGAACGAGTTCATGTTCGGTAAAAATAAAAAAGACGGCTGCCATGAGACAGCCGTCCTTGAGGAATCGGACTTAATTATTTCTCACCGAGGGGCTGGAAGTCCGGATAAGCATGGTTGCCATGCTCGCCGATATCGAGACCTTCGGTTTCTTCTTCCGCCGATACGCGCAATCCCATCACGAGTTTGACCACGAAGAACAGGATGAACGCGACCACGAAGGTGAATACGCCGACTGCGACAATTCCGATGATCTGCGACATCAGCTGTTTGCCACCGGCCAGGTTTCCGAAGATACCGACCGCCAGCGTGCCCCAGATACCGCAAACCAGGTGCACCGAGATCGCACCGACCGGATCATCAATTTTGATCTTGTCGAAGAACAGAACCGAGAGCACCACCAATACACCGGAAACCAGACCGATGATCACCGACGACGTAGGACCCATCTGATCCGCACCGGCTGTGATACCAACCAGACCCGCGAGAATTCCGTTCAACACCATGGAGAGATCGGGCTTCTTGAGAATCGTCCAGGCCGTCATCATGGCAGCCACTGCACCGGCTGCTGCCGCCATACAGGTGGTCACGAGTGTGAGCGAGACAGCCGCCGGATCTGCCGAAAGCACCGAGCCGCCGTTGAATCCGAACCATCCGAGCCAGAGCAGGAACACACCGATCGTTGCGAGCGGCATGCTGTGACCGAGGATCGGACGAATCTTTCCACCGACATATTTTCCAAGCCGTGGTCCGAGAATGATTACACCTGCAAGCGCGCCCCATCCGCCAACCGAGTGCACGATCGTTGAACCCGCGAAGTCATAGAACGGTGTTTCCATGGCGTTCAACCAGCCACCGCCCCACTTCCACATGCCCGTGATCGGGTAGGAGAACGTGACGAACAGCGTCGCGAACACAAGGAACGACGAGAGCTTGATGCGTTCTGCCACAGCGCCGGACACGATGGTCGCAGCGGTCGCAGCGAACATGCTCTGGAACAGGAAGTCGGTCCAATAGGTATAACCGGAAGCGTAGGCGTCGGTCAGCGAAGCAACATCGTCCGTCACCGAGATTCCGAAGCCGCCAAATCCAAACCATTTTCCCTCAAAGGCACCCCCGGGATACATCAGGTTGAAACCGATGATTGCATAGGTAAGAATTCCGATGCAGGGAACCAGCGTGTTCTTGAAGAGAATGTTCACCGTGTTCTTGGATCGCGTAAGACCCGATTCCACACTGGCGAATCCGAGGTGCATGAGGAACACCAGCGAGGCGCAAAGCATCATCCACAGGTTGTTCGTCGTAAAAAGCGAGAATCCGGGAGAAGCCTGGAACGCTTCCATGTCGGCGTACTTTGGCGCCTCGGCCGCTGCTTCCGCAACCGCTTCGGCCACGGCAGCTGCCGGGGTTGTGTCCTGGGCCATCGCCGCGAGCGCGAACCCGCCGGTGATTGCCGCAATGAGAATTGAAGTTTTCAGGATTGTTTTCATGAGAGTCAGATTCAAATGGAAATTCGCTTAAACAGCCGATTCGCCTTTCTCTTCGGTTCGAATGCGAATGGCGTCGTCGATCGATGACACAAATACTTTGCCGTCGCCGATCTTCCCGGTCTTTGCCGCCTTCACGATTGCGCCCAGAACAGTGCTGGCCACGGAGTCTGCCACCACGATTTCGACTTTGATCTTAGGAAGGAAGTCCACGGTGTATTCGCTGCCGCGGTAGATTTCCGTGTGGCCCTTCTGGCGTCCAAAGCCTTTCACTTCGGTCACCGTCATGCCTTCGATGCCCACGTCGGCTAGGGCATCCTTCACTTCCTCGAGTTTGAATGGTTTGATGATCGCTTCGATTTTCTTCATAGGTTCATAGTTGATCGGGTCGTTGTCGGCGCCATGAGCGCTCCGTTTTTTCGGCAGCAACGATCTGGTTCGTCCGAACGTGCTGTGCCTGCGCGAACAGGTTCCGTATGGGAAACCGGGTTTAGCACCCGTGGTGCCAGCGCTCTAAAAGTGAGGATTAGCCGCATCAAACCTGCGCCATTTCGCATTGCGACAACTCTTGAGTGAAATTTCTGCGGCGTTCCGGTGAAGAATCCGCTGGTTCAATTTGTTCACTGAGGGATTTTTTCCACAGAACAACCGCGCCCAGGAAACGCATCCTCGAACGAATTCATCAGCAAACATCGGGATTCATCCTGAAACGAAGCGGGCTCGGGAGTTGCTGATCGCACCAAACCAAAACCATGGAACTTCGTCTTCTGAAAGTGTTCAGCGCGATCGCTGAAAGCGGCAGCCTCGTCACAGCCGCAGGAAAACTTCATCTCACTCCGTCCGCCATCAGTCACAGTCTCAAGGCGCTCGAAACCGATCTCGGCTGCAGATTGTTCGAACGCGTCGGGAAACGAATGGTGCTCAACCAGGCGGGCGACCAGCTCCTGCTCGCCATTCGCGAACCCCTCGCAGCATTGGAGTCCGCGGCGGAAGGCGTGAAACGACTCGGCAACTGGGGTCAGACACGCCTCCGAATCGGCGCCTCTTCCGCCGCATGCCAGCACATTCTTCCAAGCGTCATCCGCGAGTTGAAAAAGACGCATCCGTCGCTCGAACTCCACCTTTCCTCCGGCGACACCACGCAACTGCTCGAACTGGTCCGCGAAACAAAAGTCGATCTCGCGCTCTGCATCACGCCCGACAGCGGGTCCGGTCTCGATATCCGGCCGGTGTTTCGGGATGAACTGATGTTTGTGTTTTCGCGGACACATCCATGGGCCGCCGGCAAACCGATCACGCGCGAACAGATTCGCGAACAACAGTTCATCGGCTACAAACGAACCAGTGTCACAACACGGCTTGTGGCTGATTACTTCCGCAACCTAGATATTTCGCCGCGGCAGATGATGGAAGTGGACAGCGCCGGAGCGATCATCGAGCTCGTGAAATTCAACCTCGGCGTCGCCATTCTTGCGCCATGGACCGTGGACCAGCATCTCGTGCGCGGTCATTTGCGCGCCCGACCGGTCGGTCCGCGCCCGCTTCGCCGGCAATGGTCCGTGGTGTCCCTGGCGATCCGCCCGAAAAGTTACGTCGAGGAAACCTTCTGTCGCCTGTGCCGGAATCACGCCACGGGAATGCGACTCGACCACAAGGACGTCTTGGGAAGCGCTGATTAAAAAGAAATGGTCGGAGCGACAGGATTTGAACCTGCGACGTCTTGCTCCCAAAGCAAGTGCTCTAGCCAGGCTGAGCTACGCTCCGACGAGGAGGCTGAAATATCCATGGAACCCTCCCCTTCCGCAATGACTTTCTCTGTCAGCGTCCAATCAATCTGAGTTTTGATCGTGCCATCCCGTCGCCGTCCTCGTTTCTGTTGTTAAAGACGAAGGATGAAGACGAGGGCGATCGCCACTGTTGGAAAAATTCAGGAAGAGGCCCCTGCAAAAGTCGCAAGTGCCGGAGCGCGGAGCATTGTTCCGCGAGTTTCCTCGGATGATCGCGCGGAGCAATGCTCCGCGCTCCGCTGGTACAATCCGCTTTTGCAGGGTCTCAAGAAGGGTTGCCTTTCGAAGCGGTTGAGGCAATCTGCCGCGCGTTGAAAAGCATCTCAGTCCAGTCTTTGATCCGCAGTCGTTACACGTTCGCAATCCTTTCCGGACTGATCCTTGCCAGCGCATTTCCCAACGTCGGAATTGCTGGCTTTGCCTGGCTCGCGCCCGCGTTGATCCTCGCCTCTGCGCTCGGAACAGATGGAAGGAAAAGTTTCCGCATCGGTTATGTGGCCGGGTTCGCGCATTATCTGGCTTCGCTCTACTGGCTGCTCTGCATTCCGGTTCGTGGATTTCCCATTCTCGGCTGGATTGCATTGAGCGCGTTTCTGGCATTGTTCCCAGCCAGCTGGACCTGGCTTTGCACAAAGTACATTTCGCGAAGTTACCCTCTCGCCGAACAAACCGATTCAACGTCCCTTCGCGCAGCGTTGATCAACTGGGCCGGGCAGCCCTGGTTTCAACGATTCGGTACAGCGCTTCTTTGCGCCGCTTTGTGGGTCGGTCTCGAAATGATCATCGCCCGGATTTTCGGCGGCTTCCCATGGAACCTTCTCGGCGCGTCGCAATACCGGATGATCCCGCTGATTCAGATCGCGTCCTTCACCGGCGTTTACGGCGTTTCCTTCATGCTGGTCTGGATGGCGATTTCAGTTCTCAACGCCATTGCCGCCATTGTTCGTGCGCCGCAGGATCGGCATGGCTGGCTGCGCGATGTGGCGGTGCCAATGCTGGTCGTTTCCCTCTTGATCGCTTTCGGTCTTCACCGAATCCGCAATGTTCCCAATTCCGATCGTTCACTGAACGTCGCTTTGATCCAACCCAGCATTCCGCAAACAATGATCTGGGATCAGACCGAGGACATGGTCCGATTCAACGCCCTGCTGCAGCTTTCAGAACAGGCGCTCACGAACAAAACCGACCTTTTGATCTGGCCCGAAGCTGCGATCCCGCGACTGCTTCGTTACGATCGCGAAATCTTTGAAGCGGTATCTAATCTCGCGCGATCGAATCGCGTCTGGATGATCGTTGGCGCCGACGACGCCGATCCACGCGAAGGCGCCACCCGCCGTGAAGACGTGGAATATTACAACGCCAGTTTCCTGATCAGCCCGGACGGCAAGCTGGCGCGTCGATATCGCAAGCGCAGTCTGGTGATGTTTGGCGAATACATTCCGCTCGAACGCTGGCTGCCGTTCATCAAATGGTTCACACCCGTCACCGGCAGCTTCACGCCGGGAACCAAAGCCGTCCCATTCGAAATCACCTCAACAGACGAAACGGACGCAGAAGCGATTCCTTCAACGAACACAATCGCCAAAACATCCGTGCTCATCTGTTTCGAAGACAACTTTCCGCATCTGGTCCGGGAATATGTCGAGCCCGACACAGACTTCCTCGTGAACATCACGAACAACGGCTGGTTCGGCGAAAGCGCGGCGCAATGGCAACACGCGGCCAATGCCATCTTCCGCGCGATCGAAACCGGCACGCCGCTCATCCGCTGCTCGAACAACGGATTGACCTGCTGGGTCGATTCTGCCGGACGCGTTCGCGAAATTTTCAGGGATGAAAAAGACACGATCTACGGGCCAGGTTTTCTCACGATTTCTGTTCCGCTGCTGGAATCCGGCAAAAGCCGCGCATCGACTTTTTACCTTCGTCATGGCGACTGGTTCGGATGGAGCTGTCTCGGGCTGGTTATCCTGAAATCTTTCGTTCATCTCAAACGGAAGAGTCTGCCAAGACATCCCGTCCGCTGATTCAACCGAGCGTTGGTTCGCACCACATCAGCAATTGGCCGATCGTCGCCAATTGCGAACAAGAATTCCCTCGAAAAATCAATCGCTCACAATCGATACATCTGCCTGGAATTACCCGAGAACTGTTGCGCTTTCAGTGGTCCCCGGTAACTTAGCGCCCATGCGTTTTATCGGGAACATCATCGAGAAACTGCAGCGTCATCCCAAGCGGATCGTCTTTCCGGAAGGACTCGAACCGCGCGTGCTTCAGGCGGCGCGGCAATTTCACTCGTTGCGACTCGGCGCGCCGATTCTTCTAGGCGACCGCACCAAGGTCAAAGCACTGGCCGAAGAACTGAACATTTCGCTCGAAGGCGTCCGCGTCATCAATCCCGCCGAAAGCGAGGATCTCGACAATTTCGCCCGCCGCTTCGCCGCGCTGCGCCGCTCCCGCGGACTCCAGGCGGCGGAAGCCCGTGCCGCAATGATGCAGCCGAATTACTTCGGTGCGATGATGCTGGCGATGCACCAGGCGGACGGCCTTGTTTCCGGAACCAGCCATACGACTGGGAGCGTGCTTCGTCCGCTGTTTCAAATCGTCAAGATGGCGCCGCAGGCTCACACCGTTTCCAGCTGCCAGATCATGGAAGTGGACGATTCGCGATTTGGCGAAGATGGCGTGTTGTTCATGGCCGACTGCGGAGTAATCCCGGAACCGAACGTCGATCAGCTCGCCGACATCGCCATCTCCACAGCCCAACTGGCGCGACAGCTTCTCAACGTTCACCCGCGTGTTGCCCTGCTCTCCTTCTCCACCAAGGGCAGCGCCACGCATCCTACCATCGGCCGCGTGCAGGCTGCCACGGCGCTGGCGCAGAAGAAGGCCGCGATGCTGAACCTCGAAGCAGACTTCGATGGCGAACTGCAGGTCGATGCCGCATTGGTTCCTGAAGTCGCGTCACGCAAACTTCCCGACAGCCAGGTTGCCGGACATGCGAACGTGCTGGTTTTTCCAGAACTGAACTCCGGCAACATTGCCAGCAAACTCGTCCGCCACATCGCCCGCGCGAATGCGTATGGACAGATTCTTCTCGGACTCGATCGGCCCGCCGCGGATGTTTCCCGCGGATCGAATGCGCACGACATTCTCGGCGTCGCGGCGATTGTCGGTGTGCAGGCGATCGAATACTCGAAACTTTATCCCGGCGCGGGCGCAAAACTTCCGGGGGAATGACGAACCTGTTCCCATATTCGTCGATCTCGCGTCGTGAACCGCACATGAATTGAAGCGACCGCCTGAAGCGTTGATGAATACAACCACGCCCAGAGTCTTTATTGCCGCCACCCGACAGAACGACGGCAAAACCACCACGTCGCTCGGCCTCATCGCGGCGCTTCAACAATATTTTCCGCGCATCGGATACATCAAACCGGTCGGCCAGCGCTTCGTGGAAGTGGAGGAACAAAAGATCGACGAGGACACGGTGCTCATGGACAGCGTCTATTCGCTGAACTGTCCGCTCGTGGACATGAGCCCGATCGCGGTTGAACCCGATTTCACGCGCAAATACCTCGAATCCGCAAACAACGAGGCGCTGGTGAAACGCATTCGCAAGGCGTTCGATCGCGTGGCGTGGGAAAAGGATTTCGTGCTCTGCGAAGGCTCCGGCCACGCCGGCGTGGGATCGGTCTTCGATCTTTCCAATGCGCAGGTCGCCCGCACGCTCGGCGCGAAGGTCATCATTGTCACCCAGGGCGGCATCGGAAAACCGATCGACGAAGTCGCGCTCAACCAGGCGTTGTTTGAAAAGGAAGGTGTCGAAATCATCGGCGTCATCCTGAACAAAGTGATCGGAAGCAAGGTGGATTACGTTGCCGATTTCGCGCGGCGCGGATTGAAGCGCAAGGGGCTGGAACTGCTCGGCGTCATTCCGCATCAGCGCGTTCTTTCCTGCCCCACGGCCGCTCTGATTCGCGAGGAGCTCGGCGCCGAACTGCTGAACGAACCGTCCACCATGAACAATCTCGTGACCGACGTGATCGTCGGGGCGATGGGCGCCAAGAACGCGATGCATTATTTCCGCCGCGATGCGCTCCTCATCACGCCGGGCGATCGCGAGGACATCATTCTTGCCGCCTGCACCAGTTTGGATTCGCACAGTGATCGCAAACTCGCCGGGCTCGTTCTCACCGGAAATCTCCGCCCGACCGGTGAACTGCTGAAAGTCATTCGCGACATGCCGATTCCCGTTCTGCTCGCGCAGCAGGACAGTTACGAAGTCGCCGCCAAGGTCCACGACCTGACAGTGAAGACGCGTCCGACCGACGCGGAAAAAATCGCGCTGATCCGAAATCTGATCGCGTCCAACGTCAACGTTCCGAAAATCGTAGAAGCCATCAAACATGTCCCAGCCCCTTCCATTTAATCCGGCGCTCAAGGATCTCCCCACGTATCAACCCGGCCGGCCGATCGAGGAGGTCGCGCGCGAACTCGGCCTTCCTGCGAGCCAGATCATCAAGCTGGCGTCGAATGAAAATCCGCTCGGTCCCTCGCCTGCCGCGCTCAAGGCGATGCAGCACGTGCTGGCGAACATCAATCTTTATCCCGATGGCAACGCGTTCTACCTGAAGCAAAAACTGGCAGAGAAACTTCAGGTCAAAACCGGAAACGTGATTCTCGGCAATGGTTCGAATGAAATCATCGAATTCGTCGGCCATGCCCTGATGTCACCCGGCACGAACATCGTTGTTTCCGAATTCTGCTTCGCGATTTATCCGCTCGTGGCAAAGACGTTCGGCGCGGAGGTTATCACCGTTCCGGCGGTGAACCATGGACACGATCTTCCCGCAATGCTCCGGGCGATCACACCACAAACGCGCGTTATCTTCGTCGCGAATCCGAACAATCCAACCGGAACCGTTGTATCAAAGCAGGCGCTGCTGGATTTTGCGAATCAGGTTCCAACGCATGTTCTGCTCGTGATTGACGAGGCTTACATCGAGTTCCTGAACGACGCAGCAGATTTCGTCGCTGACATTCGCGCAGGGAAGCGTCCGAACCTGCTGTTGATGCGAACGTTCTCAAAAATCTTCGGCCTCGCGGGCTTGCGACTCGGCTACGGCATCGCGTCGCCCGAAATCATTTCGATGCTCGAGAAAGTGCGTCAGCCGTTCAACATCAACTCCATCGCACAGGCCGGCGCGCTGGCGGCGTTGCAGGATGAGGAACACATGGGGCGCACGCGCGAGAATAATGCCGCCGGATTGAAGTTCTATGAGAACGCGTTTCGTTCGCTCGGACTTCGTTACGTTCCGTCCGCTGGAAATTTCATTCTGGTCCACGTCGGCGACGGCCAGCGCGTGTTCAACGAAATGCAAAAGCTCGGCGTGATCGTGCGGCCGATGGGCGGCTATCAACTGGGCGAATGGATTCGAATCTCGGTCGGAACTCCAAACGAGAACGAACGGTGCATTGAGGCGTTGAAGCGCGTTCTTGGAAAGTGAACCGCAGGACATGGCATTGCGAATCATTTTCATGGGAACACCCGAGCTTGCAGGCGAAAGCCTGAAAGCGTTGCTGCGCTCACCCGAATTTCAAGTCGTCGCGGTCGTCACGCAACCCGACCAGCCCAAAGGCCGCGGGATGAAATTACAGCCGTCGCCGGTGAAGGAGATCGCGCTGCAACACCAGCTTCCCGTGCTTCAGCCCGAACGCGCGCGCAACGAACAGTTCATCGAACAGTTGCGCAGCTGCAATCCCGACCTGATCGCCGTGGCCGCGTACGGACAGATACTTCCGAAAAGCATTCTGGATCTGCCGCGCTTCGGATGCCTGAACGTCCACACCTCCCTGCTTCCAAAATATCGCGGCGCCGCACCGATCCAGCGCGCCATTCTCGACGGCGAAACGGAAACCGGCGTCACAATCATGAAAATGGATGTCGGCATGGACACGGGCGACATCGTTACGCAGGAGAAAACAACGATCGCACACTCCGACAACTCCCAGACACTGCACGATCGGCTTGCGCAGATCGGAGCTGCGCTGCTGGTGAAAACGATTCCCGATTACGTCGCTGGAAAAATTCAACCGCATCCGCAGCCGGTGGAAGGCGTGTCGCACGCGGCAAAAATCAAAAAGCAGGACGGACGAATTGATTGGTCGCAACCGGCACGATCGATCTGGAATCGGATTCGAGCCATGACACCATGGCCGGGCGCTTTCAGTTATCTGGAATCCAATGATCAACCGCAGCTGCTGAAAATCTGGGAAGCCACGCCTGAGGAACGAGGCGGCGCGGCGGGTGAAGTTCTTTCAGCCGACAAAACTGGAATTGTCGTGGGATGCGGCGACGGCGCTTTGCGCATTCTCATGCTTCAACGCGAAGGCGGAAAGCGATTGAGTGCCCAGGAATTTCTCGCGGGACATCCGCTCACAGCGGGACGGAGATTTGTAAATCCTGTCGAAGGGCCCGGTTCCTCCTTGTAAGAACGCGTTCACAAGCCGATCGCTGCATTGTGCGCCGCGCGGCCATCCGTCACCTCTTCCGGATCGCGCCCCGTCGCCCGCGTGATTCGAATTTTGTATTCCTCCGGTGAAGCGTCCCGCGGAATCGCATGGCAGACTTTCTCAAAGCCGGGAAAGTTCCACAGGTTAGGAAAATCACGGCATTGCTGCGGCTTGACCGGCTGAACGGCGCAATTTTCACCTTCGAGAAAAATGCACTCGCCGTTCGGCTTGTTCTGCAGCGCGAGGCCCTTTCGATCGTGCCGGAGATGAAGGAATTTCTGGATGAAATCGAACTCGCTCATCTGTTTGAAGTCAGCCAGCCGGGCGATCTCGGCATCCGTCAGGCGCACCTGTCCCGGCCAGCGGCAGCAGGCCGTGCAACGTTGACATTCATAAAAAATCGGCATGTTCAAAACCTAACATGCCGACGCATGGTCGCCGCAAATTGATTTTCGTGTTGAACAAGTTTCAGCAAAACGTTGTCATTAGGCTGTGCCAAACTTGAAACAATTTGACGCAGCTGCCGCGGACAATCACATCGTATGCTGACAGCCACTTCACCTGCCTCGTCCTGGAGGCAATCGCGTTACGCCTTCGCCGGAATCTTTTTCGCAACGCTGCTGGTGCTGCTCACGACGCTCCGCCTTGTCCTCTACTTTGAGTTCGGACGCCAGCCAAACCTCGGATTCGGCGAGGTTTTCAAAGGTTTTCTGATTGGCATTCATCAGGACATTTTCATGTCGCTGCTCACGACGCTTCCCCTGCTCTTCTGGTTCTGGATCATCCGTGAGTGCGCGTTTCCGAAGTTCTGGCATCGCGCCTTTCTGGCCACCGGAATGTTCCTGTTCTGGTCGGTTCAGGTGTTCATTCTCTTCACGGAGTATTTTTTCTTCGACGAATTCCATTCGCGTTTCAACACGGTGGCCGTCGATTACCTGATTTATCCAGATGAAGTGGTCGGAAACATCCGGGATTCGTACCCGCTCTACACCATCATCGCCATCTGCCTTGGAATCGGCCTCGCGTGGACCTTTGGGGCGTTTCGCCTTTTCAAGCCGATGTGGAGTCGCCCCGTTTCCGGCGCCGGCAGTTTTCTGCGCTTTGCCGGAACCTTCGCGTTTGTAATCGTATTTGCATTCACGATCCGACCGAGCGGAACGCAGTTCAGCCAAGATCGGACGCTGAATGAGATCGCGAACAACGGATCTCTCTCATTCATCAACGCCGCCTGGACCCGCAATCTCGATTACTCAGCCCACTACAAAACGCTTTCGCGCGAAGAAGCCTACGCGCGTGTCCGCAAACAACTGGCGTCACCGAAGGCGGAGTTTATCGGCGGACCGGACAGCATCCGTCGCAAAATTGCCGGCGATCCGGATCGCCCGAAGTTGAACGTGGTCCTGCTGCTTCAGGAGGCGCTCGGTTCCGAATTCTTCGGCTGCCTGGGCCGCAGCAACACGCTCACGCCGGAGATGGACAGGCTTTTCACCGAAGAGGCGCTCCTGTTCGCAAACATCTACGCCTGTGGCAATCGAACCGTGCGCGGCTTCGAAGGCGTCTTCTCGTCATTCCCGCCGCTGCCGGGAGATTCCATCGTGAAACGCGATCGTTCCGAGAACGTGGAGTCGATCGCCCGCGTCCTGAAGCGCGACGGCTATAACACACTGTTTCTCTATGGCGGTCGCGGCCTGTTCGACGGCATGCGCGCCTACGCGATCAACAACGGCTGGGATCGATTCATCGAGCAAAAGGATTTCAAAGAGCCGGCGTTCACAACCATCTGGGGCGTGTCGGATGAAGACCTTTTCGGCCGGGCCATCGAGGAATTTCGCGAACTCAACGCCACCGGAAAACCGTTCCTCGGCACCGTGCTGACGGTTTCGAATCACAAGCCTTATACCTATCCGCGCGGACGGATTCCTGATGACCCCGACAAGCCGAAACGCACCCGGCAGAAGGTTGTGAAGTACACCGACTGGTGCCTCGGTCGTTTCTTTGAAGCGGCGAAGAAGGAGGCGTTCTGGACGAACACGATCTTCATCGTCGTCGCAGACCACGGCGCTCGTGTGTATGGCGCGCAGGAGATTCCGATCTTCTCGTACGAAATTCCGTTCGCGATCATCGGACCCGCCGTGGTGAAGGAACCGCAGCGCATCGACACGCTCGGCAATTCACTCGACGTCGCTCCAACGGTGCTGGGGCTGCTCGGACGGCCGTATGAAACGATGTTCTTCGGGCGCGATTTGTTGAATGACCCGCCGGAGACAGCCCGGGCGCTGCTGAATCACAACCGCAGCATCGGCATTTACGCCGACGCGCGAATGGCCATTCTCAGCCTCCAGAAATCGGTGCGCTTTTACGAGGGCGATCCCAAACTGGTCGAACTTCAACCCACTCCGGGAAACACGCCGGAGTACGAGGAACTCGAGAAGAACGGCACCGCGCTCTTTCAGGTGGCGGACGAACTCTACATGAACCGACGGTATCGAATCGACGGCGCTTCGTCGGAGAATGAACCGCCGTCATCCCTCGTCAGCACTGATCGGACAACGCGGTTTGATCCGTGAAATGGCCCTGAGCGATCTCCTTTCCAGGCGACTGTCCCGAGAATTCTACGACCGCGACACAGTGACGGTCGCCCGGGAACTGCTCGGCAAGCAGCTGGTTCACGTCGTCGGTGGCGTCGGACGAATCGGCAGAATTGTCGAAGTGGAAGCCTACCTGGGCGAACACGATCTGGCTGCGCATTCATCGAAAGGCCTGACGCCCCGCACCAAAACCATGTTCGGTCCGCCCGGCCATGCCTACGTGTACTTGATCTATGGCATGTATCATTGCATGAACGTGGTCACCGAACCCGAAGGCCACGCATCGGCCGTGCTTCTCCGAGCGCTGGAACCTGTCGCAAACATTGAGGCTCGAACCCAGGGCCCCGGCCTTCTCTGCCGCGCGCTGGGCATCGACAAACGGCAGAACGGACATGATCTGCTGAGCGACGATCTGTTCATCGCCGCGCCCGAAGCGAACGAATCCTTTACGATTGCCAAAAGCCCGCGCATTGGAGTGGACTACGCAAGGCATTGGGCGAAACGGAACCTGCGGTTCTTTGTCAAAGGTAACAGGTTCGTCTCGCGCTGAGCCGGATGCAGGTTCCAATATCGCGTCGCATTCGAACACACTGCAGCAACAACGCACTGGGGAGCACAATGAAATCTCATTCCGGACCGCCGCCCATACCGAATCAGCAGTCGAATCGGATGCTGTGGATCGTCATCATCCTTGTCGTTCTTCTGGTAGCGCTCGCGATCATCTATCCTGTCACACGGTTTTCTCGCTTCAAACAAACTCAGAAGGAAGCGATCGCCACGATTGAGGAGCGAATCAGAAAACGCGGCGAACCGGTGGACCTTGCATCCTTGAGCGCAATGCAGCCCCAGATACCCGATTCCGAAAACGGCGCAATTGCATTGATGACACTTTGGGGAAAGAGCGATCCCGACCGTTGGGAATCATTTCGCATGGGACGGCAGTCGTTGCCGGAGAAAACACGGCCTGTGTATGATCCGGAGCTTCCATTGCTCGGAGCGAACGGCAGGAACATTCCCCGAAACACTCCACTGTCCGAGTCCCAGAAGAACGCGGCGGAATCATTCGTTCGGGATCTGGCGCCGCACATGATCGAACTCAGATCCGCGCTCAATTTCCAGCGCTTCCAGTTTCCGCTCATTTTCACCAACGCCTACGCTCTGCTGCTTCCACATCTTGTCGAACTGCGGCATGAGGCCAATCAGGTCCGCATTGCCGCCTGGCTCGCGCTGGAGTCCGGGGACATCGACACCTTTCTTGATCACGAGACATTGCTCGTCCGGATCATATCTGTCCCTGAAAATGAACCCGTGCTGATCAGCCAGCTTGTTCGCCTGAGTTGCTCGAAAATGTTTCTCACGGATCTGGAGCGGGCCTTTTCCCGAACGAACCTGACGTCAGTTCAAATGGATCGAATCGCCTCGTTGCTGGCGCAGCTGCCGTCGGACGACATCTGGGCACGAACGCTGATGTGGGAACGTCCGATGACTATTTCAATATCCAAGATGTCCGGTGCGGAAATCGCCAGCTTCGGCAATTCATCCGACGACACATCGAGCAAACTCGATGTGCAGGGACTGAACTATGGATGGAAGGCTTTTGATTTCTCCGGCATTCGGGATGCGGATTATCTCTACATGCTCGAGACGTTCGAGAAAGCGGCCCAACTGGCCACCAATCGCGATTCCGATTCCATTTTCGAGACCGACAGATTGTTCGCATCAGCAACCAATGCCTTCCAGTTCCCGCCGAAAATAATGTCGGCCATGATGCTGCCACCCTTGTCGAAGGCCAGAATGCGTTTCGCGTCCTTTGAAGCAGAGCGACGGGCAGCCGAACTGGCACTGGCCGTTGAACGTTTCCGCAACAGCAACTCCAACGAACTCCCCGCAAACATTGAAGATCTCTGCCCGACATTTCTCGAGCAGATTCCAATGGATCCGCTTGACGAAACGCCGATGAAGTTCGCGAAGAAAGAGGTCGGCTACGTCATCTACTCTGTTGGTCCGGATCAGAATGACGATGGCGGATTGGAACGAGGATCGAAAACCCGCTCGCAATCCTACGATCTGACATTCACCGTGGAACGTTGATCAGATTGCCGCCGCCGGCGCATCCGGCGCCGTTTCATGCCGGCGGGAGAACTTCCTCCGGGCCCATTGCTGGAACGACTCCAGATAGAGATAAATCACCGGCGTGATGTAGAGCGTCAGCATCTGCGACACCATCAATCCGCCGACCACCGCGAGGCCCAGCGGCCGACGCGCCTCACCTCCAGCACCATAACCAAGCGCGATCGGCAATGTTCCCATCAATGCCGCCATGGTGGTCATCATGATCGGACGGAAGCGCAACAGGCAGCCTTGGTAGATGGCGTCGAACGGCGCTTTTCCTTCCCGCTGCGCATCGATCGCGAAATCGATCATCATGATCGCGTTCTTCTTCACAATGCCGACCAGCATGATCAGTCCGACAAACGCGTAGATGTTCAGATCGTGCCCGAACAGAACGAGCGTCAGCAGCGCGCCGAATCCGGCGGATGGAAGTCCCGAGAGAATCGTCAGCGGATGAATGAAGCTTTCGTACAGGATCCCCAGAATGATGTAGATCACGAGAATCGACATGATCAACAACACGCCAAGACCCTGGATCGACGATTGGAAAACCTGAGCCGAACCCTGGAAGCTGGTGGTGATGCTGGTCGGCAATCGGAGTTCATCAGTGAGTTTCCGCACCTGATCAACTGCCGACCCCAGCGAATAACCGGGTGCCAGATTGAACGAAATGGTAACGGCCGGAAGCTGTCCGACGTGCGAAATCGTCATTGGCCCGACGCTGCGCGACAGCGTGGCGACCGCTGCCAGTGGGACCAGGTTGCCATGGCTTGAGCGGATGTAGAGCTTCGACAATGCCTCGGGATCGCCCTGAAACTCCGGTTCGGTTTCGAGAATCACCCAATACGTGTTCACGTCGGCGTAAATGGTCGAAATCTGGCGCTGACCGAACGCATTGAAGAGCGCCGATTCAATCTGCTCCACCGTCACCCCTGCCGCGGATGCTTTGTCGCGATCGATCTGAACGTTCAGCTGCGGATTGGCGAGCTGCATGTCGCTCGTCACATCCTGAAACCCGGGCAGTTCGGACATTTTGCTCACGAGAAGCGGTGTCCACTCGCGCAACTCGTTCATTTCGGTGCTTTGCAGGCTGAACTGATACAGAGCCTTCGTCAGCTGTCCCCCCATTCGGATCAACGGCGGCACCTGCAGATAAACCTGAATGCCCGGCACCTCGGCCAGCTTCGGTCGCAGATCCTGGATGATCTGCTCGGCGTTCTGCTTGCGCTCGGACCGTGGTTTCAAGCGGATGAAAATGCGTCCGCTGTTTGCAGTGGCGTTCGGTCCGCCGGAACCGATCGACGACATGAAATTCTGCACGTTCGGGTTTTCGCCGATGATCTTCGCGACCTGAAGCTGCTTCTCCCGCATGGCTTCGAACGAAATATCCTGCGCGGCTTCGGTGGAGCAGAAAATCTGGCCGGTATCCTCAACGGGAAAGAAGCCCTTTGGGATCACAATGAAGAGCCAGACCGTCGCGACCAGGACCGCCAGTGTGACAAACATCGTGAACAGACGATGCCGAAGCACAACGCCGAGGGATCGTTCATACAGACCGTACATCCCGTCAAAGACCTTCTCGGACGCCATGTAAAACCGGCCATGTTTCTTGTGTTTCACTGCCTTCACGAACCGGCTCGCCAGCATCGGTGTCAGCGACAGCGAAACAAATCCCGAAAGCAACACCGCAACGCCGATCGTGACCGCAAATTCGTGCAGCAGGCGTCCGATGATTCCGCCCATGAACAGAACCGGAATGAACACCGCCGCGAGCGAGAGGGTCATCGAAATGATCGTGAATCCGATCTCCTTCGACCCCTTCAATGCCGCCTCCATCGGCGATTCCCCGTTTTCCATGTGGCGGACGATGTTCTCCAGCATCACGATCGCGTCATCGACCACAAACCCGACCGAAAGCGTCAGCGCCATCAGCGAAAGATTGTCGAGGCTGTAGCCGAGCAGATACATCGCGGCGAATGTGCCGACGATCGACAGCGGCACCGCCAGACTGGGAATCACCGTCGCTGAAAGATTTCGCAGGAACAGGAAGATGACCATCACCACCAGGCAGACGGTGAGAATGAGTGTGAACTGCACGTCGTGAACGGATTCACGAATCGAAAGCGAACGATCGTTGAGAACCTCGATGTTGATGGAGGCCGGAAGATCAGCTCGGAAGTTCGGGAGCAGTTTCCGGATCGAATCAACCACCTGCACCGTGTTTGCCCCGGGCTGACGCTGAACAGCGAGCACGATGGCGCGCGTGTCGTTGAACCAGCTGGAAACGCGTTCGTTCTGAACGCTGTCGATCACGCTTCCAAGCGCTTCGAGCCGGACAGGCTGGCCGTCGCGATATGCCACGATGATCGGTCGATATTCACTCGCCTCCTGAAGCTGTCCGTTCGCCAGAATCGTGGCGGCCTGCCGGCGGCCGTTCAATGTGCCGGTCGGCAAATTCACGTTGGCCGACTGGATCGCCTGCGCGACTTCGTCGATGCCGATTCCGTACGCCGCAAGCTTCGTCGGATCAACGCGCACGCGCACGGCAAACTCCTGCGAGCCATACACCGAAACCTGGGCGACGCCATTGATCATCGAGATCCGTTGCGCCATGAAATTCTGGCCGTATTCATCCACCTTCGAGAGCGGCAGCGTGGGCGATGAAAGCGCGAGGAACAGGACTGGTGAATCAGCAGGGTTGACCTTGCTGAAGGTCGGCGGCGAGGTCATGTCCTGCGGCAATTGCCGGAGCGTTTTTGAAATCGCCGCCTGTACGTCCTGGGCCGCTGCATCGATGTCCCGGCTCAACGCGAATTGAATGGTGATGCGTGTGTTGCCGAGCGAGCTGATCGATGTCATCGAGTCGATGCCGGCGATCGTCGAGAACTGCTTTTCGAGCGGTGTAGCCACCGCGGATGCCATCGTTTCAGGGCTTGCACCGGGAAGACTGGCCGTGACCTGGATGGTGGGGAAATCGACGTTAGGAAGGTCGCTGACCGGCAGGTAACGGTAGCTGATGATTCCGAACAGCATGATGGCCATCATGACGAGTGTCGTCATGACGGGCCGGCGGATGAACAAGGCCGAGATGTTCATTGGGCGGCGACGGAATTGGTTGGGGACGCGGCATCGTCCGAACCCTTGACCGTGACTTTCGCATCGGGAGTGAGCCGCAGATGGCCGTCAGTCACCACCAGTTCGCCGGGCCTGACATCGCCGAGCACGACCGTGAATCCATCGTAGGCGACGCTCCGTTTCACCGGCCTCAATTCAACCGTTTGTTCCTGGCTCACCACATAAACAAACTCGCCGGCCTGACCGTTTTGAATGGCGGGAGTCGGAACAACCGTCGCGTTCACGAGGTTGCTCAGAGTGAGAACGGTCTGAACGAATTGTCCGGGCCACAGGACCTGTTTGTCATTCGGGAACGTCGCACGGAGGAGAATGGTGCCGGTGTTGGTGTTCACGCGATTGTCGATGAACGTCAGTGTTCCAGACTGCGTCAGGTTGGTTTCACCGGGAGGAAATGCAGCAACAGACAATTCGTGTTCCGCCGCGCGCGCGCGAATCGCCGCCAGGTGCGGTTCGGGAACTGAGAAAGAAACGTAAGCCGGCTTGATCTGGGTGATCGTGACAACCCGGTCGTCCGGCGCCTTCACCACGTTGCCGGCCTTGACCGCGAGCAGACCGGTGCGGCCATCTATCGGCGAACGAATCTGCGTGTAGCCGAGATTGACCAGTGCATTGGTGACCAGCGCCTGATCGGCCACCACTGTGCTTTCCGCAGCACGAAAGGCCGCTTCCGCCGCCTGAAAATCCTGTTCCGATGCAATTCTCCCTTCGAACAGATTGCTGGTGCGCAAAAAGTCGAGTTTCGCATTCACAAGCCGGGCTTCGTCGCGCTGAAGATTTGCCTGGGCCTGATTCAAGGCCGCGATCCACGGAGTGGCATCGAGAGTAACAAGAAGATCGCCCGCTTTAACTTCCGCCCCTTCCTGGAAATGAACCTTGTCGATGATCCCGGTGATCTGCGGGCGAACCGTGACGAGCGTGAACGGCTCAACGGTGCCGACCGATTGAATCTGTACGGGAATGTCGCGCTGCAGGACCGTTGCGGTCACGACTGGCACTGGAGGACGTGCGCCGCCCGATTTACCCGATGACGTCGATTCCGCGTTCTTCGAACACGCTGTCAGAAAAGCCAGGGTGGCGATTCCGGCTGTGAACGAAATCCGTTTCAACCATTTCTCAACAATCTGAATCATGCACTTCTCTTCCATTCTTTTCGGTTCCTGCGAACGCGGCAGCAAACTCCTGCAGGAATTCTGCCCGTTGTTTCTGAAATTCCGGATCTGACACGTTGTAACCGGTCAGCATTCGCGTCAGTTGCGGAAACGCCAGCGGATACGTGGTCAGCGCCATCATTGACAGCAGCAATTGTTCGGCGGGAAAACGCGACGTGACAGTTCCCTTCGCCTGCAATTCCCGGATTCGTTCCAGCACGGCGTTCGCGGCTTCTTTGCGCGACGCTTCCTCGACGACCGCGGTCTCGCCCCATTGCAACGCTTCCCATTCGAGGAGCTGAATCCACTCGCGATCGCGGCAGGCCAGTTCAAACCAGAACACAAGCCGGTCCCTCGGATTCTCCGGTGCCGATACTCCCCAGGTCCGGCGCTCGGAAATCTTTCTCCGCAACACTTCGCGGAACAAGACTTCTTTGTCGCCAAAGTAATGATAGAGCATGCGCTTGTTGATCCGGGCACGCCTTGCGATGGCATCCACCCGCGCACCCGCAAATCCCTTGGCAGAAAATTCGGCCAGCGCCGCGGATAAAATCCGTTCCTTGCTCAGTTCCGGATTTCTCGCAGCATGCGAAGTCCTGTTGTCATAACCGGGGGCCATTGACCGGATCATAGACGCAGCCAAGTAACTGCAAAGTTACTGGAATGTTTCGCCCAGGAGATTCTGCGTCAAAAGAAAGACGGGGAGTGCCATTGCTGACACTCCCCGTCATTGATTTCAGATTCTATTTCTGACCGGCGCTCGATTACGGATGGCGCAGGCGGAAGAACACAGCCGGGTTGCCCGGGTTAAGCGGGATGACCGCGTTGGTCTCCGAGGCGCTGCCTGCCACATCGAACCAGTTGTTCGAAAGACCGACGCTGAGAGCGTTGGTCTGCGTCTGGAGAATCCAGCCGCGATGCGTTTCCGGCCACGAGATGTTCATGTTTCCACCGCTGATCTGGACGGTGACATTGGTCGGATAATCGGCCATTGCATCGCCGACAGCAGCGACCGTGATCGTGCCATCGACGGTGAGATTGGCCGTATTCCAGGTGACGCTCTGTCCGGCCGAGTGCGTAACCACCGAGAACGAGCCGCTGTAACCTCCGGCTGTGTTGAACAGTTTGAAACTGTCGCCCACCTGAAGCGGTTCAGCACCGACGTTGGTGATCACGAGCGTTCCTGCGTAAACCAACGGAGCACTGCCAGCTTCGAGAAGGTCGCTGATCGGAGCACCGCCGGCACGATCCACATCCATCACAACCGAGCCCTGGAAGGTCGGAGTGGCGGCGACAGAGAAGGTTCCGATGCCGTTTTCACCCGGAGCCAGGGCGGCGCCGCTGCGGACGACGAGCGGCCCGGTCAGTGAACCGATACCCGCCAGTGTGCCGTTGCTGACCACCATGCTGCCGGTGAACATATTCGCGCCATTGAGCGCCAATGTTCCCGAACCGACCTTCACGAGATTTCCGCTCGCGTTCGGAGCGAATGTGATTGTTCCCACGGTCGGCGGCACCGCGCCCACGCCGCCGCCGATGAAGTTCACCGTCAGGAAGTCGAATTCGGTATATCCCGACCCTGGCGATGTAACGGTGATGCCGGTGACAGATCCGCCGGACACCGTTGCGATCGCAGTGGCTCCGACACCTGAACCACCGGTGATCGTGACGATCGGCGGAGCGATGTAGCCGGATCCGCCGTCGATCAGCGGGATGCTGCTCACACCATAACCGTCCGCGGACTGAATGTTCTGCGGAACCGTGATGGTGAAGCCATTGTCGTCGATGATGCCGCCTCCAGCGTAGAGGTAAGCGCTGTCCACGTTGAGGAATCCGCCATTGTTTGCAGCGGCCTGCAGGCGTCCCCCGTTGAAGTTCACAAGACTTCCGGCGCCGTTGACGGCGGTCGCGCGGAGCAATCCGCCTTTCAGGTTCAGAATGCCTGTATTCTGCGAGCGGAAGTTCACGCCCTGATCCGAGCTCGTGACACTCCCGCCGAGGATGTTGATGATCGTGGTCTGATCGGTCGGGCCGGCCGCCGTCGTCCAGTTGCCACCAATACCGCCACCGGAATAAGTCAGCGAACCGCTGAAGACGTTCAGGACACCAACCTGGTTGGAAGCGCCCCGCGCCAGCACGATCCAGCCGGAGTTGTTGATCGTCGCACCGTCCACTTCCATGAGACCGTCGCCCGTGCCGATCGGCGGCCAGAGACCGGCCGGATTCATTTCACCGCCGATGGAGATGCCATTGACGTTGAGCGTTCCGCCCGAGGCCTTGTAGTAGCCGTAGCTGCCAGACCAGTTGCCGACGTTGAGAACGTCACCCTCGCCGTCGTTCAGCGTCACCGTTCCGCCGGTCTGATAAACGGCGGCCGCCGAGCCACTGACATTGCCGATATACATGTTGGTTCCCGACACGTCGCCGGAGATGTTGACCACGGTGTTGGTGGGCAGGTGTCCGATGGTGATCGAACCCGTGGGTCCGATTCTGCCGGTCAGGTTCACGATTCCGCCGCTCAAGCGAGTTCCGCCGGAATGACTGTTGGTGCCACTGAGCGTGAGCGTGCCATTTCCTGTCTTGGTCAGGCTCAACGCCCCTTCAGTCCGTCCCGAGAACGTTGTTGCCGTTGCGTTGTTGATCGTCAACGCTGGCGACCCGGCGGAAGTTCCGATCGTGCCATTGCCGGAAAGACCCGCAAACGTGTGAGCGGCACCGATGTTATAGGTGCTGTTCGAGATCACGGATTCTCCGCCAAATGTCGCCGGAACATTAACGTTCGCCGTGCCCGATCCAACCTTGCGCAAAGCCCCGACTGCGGTGATCTGGCCGTTGCCCTGGATGGTGTACGGAACAGTCGTGTTGCTGATCGTGACGCTGAGCGGGCTGACAGTATTGCTCAACAGAACCGTTCCGGAGCCGCTGTCCGTGAACACAACCGCGTCACCCGGCGGCACTGCTTCCTGATAGGTGGTCAGTTCGGCACCTGTCAGCCAGTTCGTGGTAACGTCGATGTCCCACAGATTTGCAGTGAGCCCGGTGTTGCCGGTCCACACAATGCCGCTGCCGACCGAGGAGATGACGACGTAATAAGTCTTGTTCACCGCATCGTTCGACAGAGTCGCCGTCACTCCGCGCGGAGCCACAAGGCCTGCGAAGGTTCCAGAGACGCTGCTGTATTTCAGGATCGGAAATGCTCCGACGCTGAACACGCCGCCGACCCGAATCGTTGCATTGCCGTTGATCGTGATCGCGCCCGCGGTGAGCGCGGCCTGGGTCGGATTGCCGGTCATGCTGTAGGTGAAGTCGAGCGTCGTCGCACCGCCGGTGCCAAGGGTCAGCGAACCGATCATGGCTCCGTCTGTGCCTGTGCTGTTGACGGCTCCAAAGGTGGCGCCATTGGCGACGGACACGTTGCCGCCTGTCTTGTGGGCCGGTCCCATCAGCAGCGAACCTGCGTTCACGAGCGTGTTGCCCGTGTAGGAGTTGGCGCCCATAAGACGCAGTGTTCCGTTGCCGAGCTTGGTCAACCCGCCCGAACCTGCGCCCAGGAGCGCCTGGGCGATCGTGATCTGATTGGAGGAGGAATCGATGATCGCTCCACCGTTCAGGATGTTTGCGGCGGTCAGGTTGTCGATGAATGCGGCACTGGAAGCGCTCGCCTGGAGCGTTCCACCGTTGAAGTTGAATGTGGAAGAACCTGCGACCGGCATCATGCGAACCTGCGGCACAATCAGCGTGCCGCCGGAATTCAGATTCACGGTTCCGGTTCCAGGTGTGGCAAAGCCACCAATCGTCAGAGGCAGCGACGCGGAGGCCACCCCCGTGCCACTGATGGTCATCGTTCCCTCGCCGTTCTCACCGATGACGAGATCGCCACCGGCGGAGAGCAGGCCGGCCGAAATGTTCAGGGTGCCCCGGCTTCCGGTAAACCGGCCGACCACGACAGCCCCTGTGTTGCGGAATTCACCGCCAGTGATCACAAGTTCACCGATGCCATAGGCGCCGACCTGGATGAGCCGCCGCAAATCCACGCGGCCGCCTGACAGATAATAACCACCGAACGTTTCGGTCTGATCCGCCGCATTGCCACCGATGCGAAGATCGGCGCTGGAATTGTAGGCGTTGGTCACGATGCCGCCGGTCTGATAGACCAGGCCGGTCGCAATCAAACCTTTTCCGACCCAGAGGTTACGGAAACGAAGAATCGCATTGTCCTGAATATCGAGCCGGCCATGATCACCGGATCCAACGACTGTCGAATCCGACACGTTGAAGTCGAAATTGCCGGCATCGAAGACGGCGTTGTTGCGCAGAATCAGCCGCGCCTCCGCAGAAGGACGGAGGTTGTCATAATAGGGCGCGATGGACGTCCAGTTGATGTTGTTGGTGTATTTGGCATCGCCTTCCAAAACCACGGTTCCGTCGATCACGTGGAACCACAGGCGGTTTGAGTTGGAGAGCAACTTGGTCCCCGGACCGTCAAAAATCAGCCGGCCTGTGCCGCTGAAGGAGTTGTTCAACTGGAGCGTCGTTCCGGAGGCTGCGCCGAGGCCGGACACCCCGACCACATTCATCGGCCGCGCAACGGATGCGCTCGCGGTGTACTGCAGAGTTCCGCCGCCCAGCGTCACCGCTCCCGCAGGATCTCCAAGATTGGAATCCGTTCCAACATTCACGGTTCCGCCATAGATGAACGTGCCGCCCGTGTAGCTGTTGACGGTGTTCAGGTTCAACGAACCCGTGTTGGACTTCACCAGCGAAGCCGATCCGGCGAGCGAACCGGCGCCATTGAAGTTGTAGTCATAAAACGCGTTGTCCACGACGACGTTAGCCGGCTTCAAGGTGGTGGTCAGGTTGATGTTCGTGTTGAGCGAGCCATCAAGGCTGTCATCGAATCGAACCAGATCACCGATGCCGGAATATTCCAGATACTTCGACGGGTTGAACGTGCTGCTTTCGTACCAGTTGAATGTGGTGTTGATGTCCCAAAGGCTGTTTGTTCCGAACCAGACGAGGCTCTGGCCGACGCCGGTGATGTTGATGTCGATCGAACTGTTGCCCGGATTGTTGACGAGCGTTGCGCCCAGAACGCCAATGGGGAGCGGTCCCAGTTTGAAGTTGTTCAGGTTCGGCAGCGGAGCGCCGGTGTACTTGATCACGGCAAACTGCCCGATGGAGAATCCCGTTCCATTGATCTGGATGGTGATGTTCGTGCCGGCAGCGACTGCGCCGTTGAGGTTGATCACAGGCGTGCCCGGGTTTCCGAACAGACCGCCATAGTTGATGTAAAGCGATGTGTTATTGGAGAGAATGAGGCTCTCAACATAAAGAGACGCACCGCTTGACGCGTCGAGAGCGAGTGTGCCTTCGGACACGCGGACAGGTCCATTGAAGGAGCTGCTGGAAGGAAGGGTGAGCGTTCCCGCTCCAAGCTTTGTGAGCCCGCCATCGATCATGGCGTCGCCGTCGATGAAGCTGTGCTGCAGCGGCGTTACGATGGCGATGTCGCGCCCGTTGGAATCGATGATCGCGCCGCCGTTCCGGACATTGGCGGAAACGCTGCCAAAACCCAGGTTGAAGAAATTAGCGTTGTTCGCATTCGGCCGGAGCGTGCCTCCGTTGAAGTTGAAAATACGGGTTCCAGATTCAGCCGTCGAAATAACTCCCCGGACGGTGACCACGCCGCCGTCAAGATTGAATGTGTTCACCGTCGCACCGCCGCCGTTACGCTGCATGTCGATGAGCACGTCGCCACCGACCGTGGTGGCGCGATCACTGTACCCGACAATCGCTCCGTTGTAGATGGAGACCGTGTTACTTCCGGTGGAGTTGCCGTCCTGTGTCGAAAACCGGATGTCGGTCTGGTTGTTGAGGTGAAGCGTTCCGTTGCTGATCACGAGTTCCGTGTTCGCATTACCCGTGCGTTTGACGATCAGCCAGCGTTCCGCGGTGCTGGAGGGCGTCGAACCGGCAACGTGCAGGTTGCCGCCGTTCAGGACCACCATGGCACCGTTCGTCTCACCAGAAGTACCGTAATTGAGGATGAGATCGCCTTCGGTGACCACGTTGCCGTTGTTGATCAGCAAGGTCCCCTTGCCGCTCGAACTCACGCGAATCCCGGCGGTGTTGAGGTTTGTGAGAGACGAGTCGTTGACCGTCAGGGTCATGTCGGCTCCCGAATTTTCACCGATGAAAAGGCTGCCGTTTACAGTGTAGGACGAGTTGTTGTTCAGCGTCAGCGAGCCTTTCGGGAAGTTCGCGCCATTGTTACCGTTGTAGCCCATGCTGATGTTCGCGGAGGTGCCGATCGAGTTGCTGAACACGAGATCGGAGGAGACACCACCGATGCCGTTGCCGCGGCCGACCGACAGCCAGGAGCCGACGTTCAGTTTCGCGTTATCGACAATGATTTTGGCATTCTGGCCAGCGCCGCCATTGGCGACCACACCGCCGATCACCAGTTCGCCGTTGACGAAGTTGGAGCTTCCGTTGTTGAACAGAAGCGTTCCCTCCTGAGAAATCAACGGCCCGGAAAATCCGCCAGACGAAGCGCCGGTTCCGGACCAAACACTGTTGCTCGAGATGGTCAGCTGGCCGGAGCCTCGTTTGAACAACGCGAAACTGCCGCCGCCGGGTTTTGTAATCGGTCCGCTCAGGACAACATTGCCCGGCCCCCGGACGTGCAACACGCCGTTGCCGCTCGACACATTTGCAATGATACCGCCCGCCACCGTCAATAACGCCGAGCTGCTGTTGGTGATCGTGGCGCTCGCGTTTGCTGCGCTGGAGAGGCTGAGATTGGCGTTGATCAGCTGATTGTTGCTCACGAGAGGTGACAGCCCCAGCGCCCCTGCATTTTCAAGGGAAAGCGTCTGACTGCCGGGCGCGCCGGCTCCGATCGTGTAGGCCGCAGCACCGGCTTCAAACATCACATTGCTGATCGTCACGCCTGCCCCGAGATTGATCGTCGTGTTCGCGCTGGCTGCATTGAACGTGGCCGTATCGCCGGTTCCGGGCACCGTGCCCGGATTCGAGAGCCAGTTGCCAGCCGTTGCCCATGCGCCATCCACTGAACCTGTCCAACTATCGCTGACCGCCTGTGCCGTCTGGCTCATCAAAGCTGCCATGACGATGCCTGTGCCCATCCGTATGAGTGCCGGCCTTCCAATCCGCCGCCAGGTGGGGCGAGCGGCTGCTCCGGCAAGCAGTGTAGGTGTGTGTCGTTTCATAGTGAGGGTATGTCTATTTGAATTTGTTGGGGAACTGCAGTGCTGCTGTGAAATTCGAAAAACCAGTCGCGCGGATCGGTCTGGTCCAGAAACATCGTTGCCTCGCAAACATAATTGGGAACAACCAAGCGGCCTATCATTCTCCTTTTCGCTTGAAGCTGTAAAGCAGTCGCCGCTCACCCGTTCGGGTGACAAACAAAGACTTGCTTCGGAAATTCTACGGAGCCGGAAAAACCCGAATGTTTGAGGGCCATAATCGGTGAAATCAAACGGAGAAATTCCTCGCGCGTCACGAGGACCGCATCCACGCACCGCAATTCCAAAGGTTTCTTTGCTCGACGGTCCGGACTCCGATGTTAGATTTCCGGCATGTCAACCGAAGTGCCTCCGGCACCACAGAAAGTCAATTTGCGCCGCCCGGACATCATGGAAGCCGTTCAGGCCCAGGTGCTGTCCCATTACCGCAGTGAACTCGTCGAACGCATTCGCGCCAATGGCGGAGTGCTCTCCTCCGGCGACCTCACGGTGAAACTCGCGAAGGAGTTCGGCTTCTGTTATGGCGTCGAACGAGCCATCGATCTCGCCTACGCTGCGAAGAAATACTTCGAGGAAAACTCACCCAACACGCCCATCTATCTGCTCGGCGAAATCATTCACAACCCGGAGGTGAACGATCAGATCCGGAACATGGGGATCAAGATCATTTCTCCCAAGCCGACGGACGAAGAGCTTTCACGCCTCAGCTCCGGCGACGTGGTGATCATTCCCGCGTTTGGCACCGAGGTCAGCACCCGCCGCAAGCTGGAGGAAAAAGGGTGCCGGCTCGTGGATACAACGTGCGGCGACGTGATGAGCGTCTGGAAACGCGTCCGCCAGTATTCGAAGGATTCCGTCACCAGCATCATTCACGGCAAGGCGAAGCATGAGGAAACGAAGGCAACCACATCGCAGGCGCGCGCATACGGGAACGGCCATTACCTCGTTGTTTACGATCTCGCGGAAACCGATTACGTCTGCAATTACATTCTCAACGGCGGCAACAAGGAGGAGTTTCTGGAGAAATTCAAGGGCGCCTACTCGATCGGTTTCGATCCGGAAATTCATCTCAAAGCGGTGGGGGTGGCGAATCAGACCACGATGCTGCGCGGCGAAACGGAAGAAGTGCAGCGGCGGATTCGCGCCGCTATGGAACAGAAATACGGCAACCAACAACTGCCGACTCATTTCCGCTTTTTCGACACGATCTGCGGTGCGACGCAGGATCGCCAGGACGCACTTCAGAAGATGCTCAAGGAACCGCTCGATCTCCTCATCGTCGTGGGCGGATACAATTCCTCCAACACATCGCATCTGGCTGAAATGGGTGAAAAGGTGTTGCCGACCTATTTCATCAAGAACGCCGCGAAGATGGTTTCCGACAAGCTGATCCAGCACTACAACCAGCATCTGCACACGGAAATTGAAACGCCGAACTGGCTGCCTTCAGGCAAGGTCACGGTTGGCATCACGGCCGGCGCATCGTGCCCGAACAATCTGATCGAAGACAGCATCAAGCGTTTGTTCGAACTGCGCGGCATTTCGATTCAGCCGCTGCTTGCAAATTGAATCGGGCCTGTTCACCGGCGCATGTTTACGCCAAAGCCGTTGAAACGGCTCTCTGCAATTCGGCGGCTTCACCGCGCTGAAGCGCGGTGTTAATGGGAATTCAATTCACCCGAGTTGATACGTTTCCCACTTCGCCACATACAGCCACATTGCATGACATCGTCCGCTCCCCTAGAGTAGCGCGCAAAGGCAATGCCGCGCACGCGAATCGAACTGGAACAACTCGAGCGACAATCGCTCGCCTCTTACGCTCAATTCAGCGCTGAAACACGGGGACGCCGTCATCGCGAGGAGCCGCCCGAATGGCGAACGCATTATCAGCGTGACCGCGACCGTGTGATTCACTCGCGCGCCTTCCGCCGGCTCGAATACAAAACCCAGGTTTTCCTGAATGGCACCGGCGATCATCTTCGCACGCGGCTGACTCACACGATGGAGGTGGCGGGCATCACCCGCAACATCGCCCGCGCACTGCGGCTCAACGAGGATCTCGCCGAAACCATCGCGCTCGCACATGACCTGGGCCATTCACCGTTCGGCCACAAGGGCGAGGCGGTGTTGAACGAGCTGATGAAACGTCACGGCGGATTCGAGCACAACCGTCACAGCCTGCGCATCGTCGAGGAGCTCGAGCAAAAGTATCCGACGTTTCCCGGGTTGAACCTGAGCTGGGAGGTTCGCGAAGGACTGGTGAAGCATTACACGGCCTACGATCATCCGGGACGGCGCAAAGGTTTTGACGCGAAGAATTCGTCGCTCGAAGCGCAGGTGGCGAATCTTGCCGATGAAATCACTTATTACAGTCACGACCTCGATGACGGTCTCGATTCCGGATTGCTTTCCGAAAAGGATCTTTCGTCGAAAGTCCGGCTTTGGAATGAGGCGGCGGCTCAGGTTCGAAAACAGCACGGAAAACTTCCGGACGAATGCCGTCGCTATTTCATCATTCGAACGCTGATCGATATGCAGGTCCGTGACGTTGTCGAAACCACGGAACAGTTGATCGAAAAAGCGAAGGTTCGAACCGCGGATGATGTCCGGCTGTGGCCGAAGCGACTCGTGCAGTACAGCACGACTCGCCGGAAGCTGAACATCGAACTGCGTCGTTATCTCTACAAAAATCTTTACTACAACTCTGTGGTCAACGAGCCGCACCTGCGCGCGAAACAGCTGTTGAAGGATTTGTTCGCTCATTTCCTGAAGCATCCCGATGAGATCGGAAGCCACAGCCGCGAACGGATTCGGAAACTAGGATTGCACCGCGCAGTCTGCGATTACCTCGCGGGGATGACGGATCGCTATGCGATCCAGGAGCATCAGCGGATTTTTGCAACGGCTCCGTTGAAGTGAGCCTTCGTTCAGACGCGGCTATTTCGGGAACACCATCAGTTTACCATCCTGAACCCGAACATCCTTGAGCTTCGAAAGAACTTCCTTCGCCTTCGCATCATGGTTGAGTTTGAAGGCAAAGTTCTGCGGGCTGATGCGATTCATAAATGTTTCGGGAAGCGGCTGCCCTTTCGCTGAGAGCGTCTGGGCGTTCACGTTCAACACTCCGTTGGTCATGTCCACGCGAAATGTTCCGCTCGCATTCACGAAACGACCCTTCAAAGGTTTCAGCCCCAGATCCTCCGCCGGAACGCTGAACTGTGCGAGAACGTTGCTCCCCTGAAACTCGAAATGTAATCGTCCGCGAACGGTCACCATCTCGGGGGTTGTTGCGATCAACGCGTTCGCTTCATCCGCTGTGACGACGAGAGGTTCAGAAGCGCTGCCTTGTTCCACAGCTTCGCTGAAACTTCCGATTCGGTTGCGCAGCGCCACCAGTTCACTCTCAGGAAGCTGGACCAGGGGGATGTCCATCGGCTGGGTGTCGGTGAATTGATTCACCAAACTCTTGGCGTAGCGATAGCCCGCGTACGACGCGATGATCAGCACCACGATCGAGATCGCAATCGCAACTCCGGTATAAAACAAACATCCACGCGGCTTTCGTAACGGCTCAGTCATCGCGTTAAGTTCCGGAGAATGCTGTTCCTTGGCAACAGGGAATAAGGCCTCCCGAAATTGCACGCGGCAGATCCGCTCAGGATCCTTGGAGAAGCCGGATGATCAGTTCCGCTCCATCGCGCATGTCGTACGGCTTCGTCAGCACGCTGACCTTCAATGCATCGAGTTTTGCACGTGCGACGTCATCCAGATAACCGGACGCCAGCACGAGCTTCATCTGCGGCCAGCGCACGCTTACCTGCTCGATGAGTTCAATTCCATTCATCCCCGGCATGTTGTAGTCGGTGAACAGCAGATCGACCGGTTCCGGCGCATCCTCGAGAACCTTCAACGCCTCCTGTCCGCCACTGGCCACCAGCACGGTGAAGCCTGCCGCTTCAAGAAAATTGCGTGTAAAGTCCCGCAGCAGATCCAGATCGTCCACCACAAGCACACGTCCGGATCCCTGCGCCAGCCTGGGCTCCTCATCTGGCGGAGAATCGGTGAGCGCTTCGCGAACGACCGGGAAATACAAATGAAAGGTAGTCCCGCGGCCCAGTACGCTGTCCACCTCCACAAATCCTCCCGCCTCCTTCAGAACGCGCATGACGATCGGAAGACCGAGCCCGGTCCCCTTCCCTTTTTCCTTCGTGGTGAAAAACGGTTCAAAGACGCGATCCAGCAGATCCTGCGGAATTCCACAACCGGTGTCACTGACGCTGCAACGGACAAATTCACCGCCGGCATCCAGACCGTGCCGCGATGCATGATCCACGGACACGCGGACCAATGTATTGGTGATGGTGAGCTTGCCACCGGTGGGCATCGCATCCTGCGCGTTCACGCACAGATTCAGCAGAGCCTGGTTGGCGCGCGTGGAATCGATCCGGATTGGCACCGGTTCAGGCGCGGGCACCAGTTCAATCGCCACGTTGCTGCGCAGTGTGCGCCTCGCGAGCTGGCTGGCCTCCGCAATCACGTTGTTCAGGTCGAGCACCGACCTTTTCTCCTCCGAAGTCCGGCTGAACGTGAGCAGCTGCTGGGTGATCTCGGAGGCACGCGATGCAGCCACACTGATCTGGTGGGCGCAATGATGCAGCGCAGGCGACTCATGCAACTGGAGCAGGAGCAAACTGACATTTCCGCGGATCGCCTGGAGCAGATTGTTGAAATCATGCGCGACGCCGGCTGCAAGCGTTCCGATGATCTCCATCTTCTGGGACTGGAACAGCTGGCTTTGCAATTGGTGATAATGGGTCTGGTCCGAAATGCTGCAGATGAGTCCGCGCACTTCGTGTTCGTGAACCAGCGGAGAAATCTTCACAAGCCAGCGGCGTTCATCCGCGGAGGCATATTGATGCTCCTGCGCTTCCCCGCATTCGAGCACGGAGCGAAAAATCTTTTCCAGCTCGGCGCGTCGTGCGGGATCGGGAACGTAATCCAGCAAGGGCGTTCCAATCCGCGGCGCCCCGCCCGGCGCAAATCCACCGTGCTCGGGCGGCATCTGACGCCAGTGATGATTCGCGTGCGTCAGCCGGAAATTTCTGTCCACGGTGTAGATCGCTGCTTCAAGCGACGTCAGGATGCTGTTGACGAAAGCGGATTCGAGCCGGAGTTCGTTCTCGAGACGGACACGTTCGGTAATGTCGCGTTCACATGCCACGTATCCCATGAACCCGCCCGCCATATCGAAGATTGGCGAGAAGGTCGCCTCGATCGGATAGCGGGTGCCGTCGCGGCGAACATTCATCAGCTCGCCAATCCACTCACGCCCTTCGCGCACCGCCTTGTTGTAATACTGAATTTCTTCACGCAACTCCGGCGCGCGGAGAAATTCATCCGTCCGCCCGAGCACCTCTTCGATCGAATAACCGTTCTCAATCTGGAACGCGGGATTGACGAACGTGATCCGGCAATCGGAATCGGTGATGAAAAACACTTCGGGCGTCGAATCGATCGCCGTGACGAGCCGCCGCACGTGTGATTCCAGCCGCAGCCTTCGACTGGCATCTTCAAACACAACCAGAACGCCATGGCCGGGAAGCGGAGTCAGCTCCACATCCATCGGATCGGAGGAATCACCTTCGAGCACCAGCGTCACCGAATAAATGACTTCGGGCTGCGCCGTTCGTCGCGCGAAGTATTCCCGAATTTTGCGCGCCGGCGGTCCGGAGAAAAATGGAAGGATGTCAAAACCGCCCTCAGCGGATCCCCGTTTCAGGAGCCGCACGGCGCGGGAGTTCATGTACTCAACGATTCCATCGGGACGGCAAACCACCTGCGCATCCTGGGACGCTTCGAAAATGGTTTTCCAAAGCTGCGCCGAGGATTCTGGCTGAAGAAACTTTTCCGCCGCTGTTCCCGATGTTGAGACAGGCGTATCCATGGGTCAGCAGTAAACAACCAATGACTGCGTGATCGGCTGAACCCGGTTGTGATTAAGCAGTTTCTCAATGTATGTGGCATTGAGCTGCTGGCCTTCCGGCACCAGGAGAAGCCCGTTCGCAGTATAGATTCCACGTGCCAGCACCATGCCTGGACGCAATTCCGAAAGCAGAATCTCCCGTTCCTTTCGCGGCAGTGGCGCCAGTGGAATCGCTTTCAAAAGCGCACGAACAGCTTCCGGATCGAATGCCTTCCCCGCATTCATCTTGATCTGCTCCATCGCTTCTGTGCGCGGCAGGTTGCTCGACTCGAATGCCACCGCAACCGCCAGCAACCGCGCGAGCCACGGAATATTTTCACCCGCGAGTTCATCCGGATAACCCGTGCCATCGAAACGTTCATGATGGGCGCGAATGACTTTTCCAATCGCATCGGTTCCCTGACCGAACGCGGTGAGTTCCTGCCCGAGAATCGGATGTTGTTGGATCAGCGCCCGCTCCGCGGGATCGAGCACCTCTGGATTGTCCTGCCAGCGGCGGATGATGTGGCGCGGAACGCCGACCATTCCGATGTCGTGCAGCAGCGCCGCCGCATCCAGAACGCGCCGGTCTTCTGGCGGCAACTCGACGGCCTGGGCAATGGATCGACAAAGATGCGCCACCCGCCGCGCCTGATTGCCCAGCGTCGGATAAAATGTCTGCATTGTGTGCAGACTCAGCTCCATCGAACGCAGCAGGCTTTCCTCAAGCGCCTTGTTCATCGCCGTCAGCTGCTCGTTCTGTTGCGCGACGAGCTTCACCTGTTGTTCGAGCGAGCGGTTCAATTCCACCAGCTGCTCGTTCATCGCCTGCGTCGCAGCGTTCAGGCGCGCGTTCTGGCGGGTGAGATCGTAACGCTGAACCGCGTTCTTGATCGTTGCGAGCAATTCCTCCCGCAGCCACGGCTTGACGATGAATCGATATATTTCGCCCTTGTTGATCGCCTCAATCACCGTGTCGAGGCTCAACACCGCCGTGATCAGAATGCGCGACGCCATCGGCTGGATCTGGCGCGCCTGGGCGAGCAGATCGAGCCCCATCATTCCGGGCATGCGTTGATCGGAGATGATGACGGAAAATTCGGATTTCCGGAGTTCCGCCAGCGCAGCCTGGGGGTCCGAGGTTGTGACGACATCGTATTGCTCGCGGCGCAATGTTTCATACAACGCGACGAGAATGATTTCCTCATCGTCCACCACAAGGATGCGGTGCTGGTCAGAAGTTTTTTCCGGGATGGAATCAATGGAGCTCATCAGATCAGGTTCGCGCGAGAACACTTCGTATCCGGGAAATCATCTCCTGCTGCGACATTTCCTGCGGCAGCATTGCATCGACCTGCTGCAGCATCGACGTGTCAAACTCATCCTGGTTGCAGCCGGCAATTGCGAGAAAGGTTTTCACCGGCAGGTTCTCCGATTGAATCCGTCGCAGTAACGCAGCCTCTTCGGCACGCATTTTGGAACACACCAGCACGACGCCGCTGAAGGAATAATCCGGCGAATGAAGCGCCTCGATGGCGTCGTATTCGGGAGTGGCCGGAACCGCGTAAAATCCATTCGATCGGAGCAGCTCCTTGAAACGCCGCCGGGTTTCGCCGGGAAGCCCGACAACCAGAAGCGTGTGCCGCGTCATCGGTCCCTGTTCCTCCTGCTGTTGCGCTTCGGAGAAATCCGATTGCGCGAACCAGAGATGAAACGTGGTGCCGACCTGCTCCCGGGTTTCCACGCCGATCGCGACGCCATGGCGTTCAGCAAACAGACGCGCGTTGTAAAGTCCCAGCCCCGATCCCTTGCCAAGCGGCTTGGTGGTGAAGAACGGATCGAAAATCGATTGCAGGTAACAGACAGGAATTCCAACGCCGGTATCCTGAACCGAAAGGCAGACCAGCGGCGCGCGCGGATAATCTCCGAGCATCGGAGTCTCCTCGGGCGGCTGATCGTGGAGCGATGTTTTGAATGTCAGGTTTCCGCCATTCGGCATCGCATCCGCGGCATTCAACGCCAGGTTCACAATCACCTGCCGCAACTCAACTGCATCCACATAAATCGGCAATTGTTGTTCGGCGAGCGACGCCTGCAAACGCAACCGCCGGCTGAGAACCTTTTGAAGCACCTGCGTCAGTTCAGCGGTGATTTCGTTGACGTCATGGTAATTCTTCTCGCCCGGCTTGCCCTGATGCAGCTGCCGGATGCGATGTGCCAGATCGCTGGCCTGTCCCGCGGTGCTTCGGATGAGACTCAACCCGCTTCGCAACGATTCGTTCTCGCCGAATTCGTGTTCGAACGTTTCGCTCAACGCAACGATTCCAGTGATGATGTTGCAGAAATCATGCGCGAGACCCATCGTCAGCGTGCCGAGGTTTTCCTTCCACGACATGTTGAGCAACCGACGCTCTGCAATCGTCTGCCGTGTAATGTCGAGCCAGATGCCTTCATAACCGAGAAGCAATCCGTTTTCACTCCGCACCGGCTGGCGATGTTCCCAGAGATAAGTGACGCGGCCGGTCTCAATGTGGCGAATCCGATACGTGCTCGTGATTCCTTCCGGGGTTTGGCCCGGTTGACGCAACCGATCCATCAACGCGTCGGCATCGGCTTCGTGCACGACCTGCCAGAAATAATTCGAAGAACGCCGCCATTCCGGAGCCGGAACACCAGTCAGTTCCTCAATCTTGGGGCTGACGAATGCAAAACTGAAATCGGGACGCTGGCTGAAGATGATTCCCGGCCAGCGATGCATCAGATTGTCGAGCTGCGCTTCAGCGCGAATCAAGCGATGGAAAACCGCGTGGCTGGCAGCGCGTCCCCAGATTTCTTCAGGAATGGCTTCTTCCAAGTCCCGAACCGGAGGCAGCACGGATTCCATTCGAACGAATCGGATGCCATTGTGAAATGCCATTTCAACACCGAGCTTCTGCGAAGCCGCAGCCGTGCGCGCAGCGAGTTCCAGACGGTCAAACGGTGATGTTCCCAGAAGGAATTTTTCGAGTTCGATCAGCCAGGCAGGATGCTGTCCGCCGAGCACTGTGGAGAGTTTCGATCCTTTAAGATCAGATGGCCGCGATCCCAGCCATGTCGCGAGAGAGTCGTTAATGGAGACGATCGTGCCGTTCTCGTCCAGCACTGCGGTCCCTGCGGTGAGCCATTGCTGTGGGGCGCCGGAAGACTCAGATTCTGCTGCGGTGCCATCCTGCTCAATCGCGTTGATGGCGGCTTTGGGATTCTCAGTCAAATGCGGGACGCTCATACGTGTTTGCCTCTTCGCCGACCTTCTCCCGAAATATAAGCAGGTTCGTCACTGCGAGCTATTCCACAGGCACCCCAGACCAAGCCCTGACGACGGCGGAAATTTGTGTCGGGCGATTCTCGTAACCCAGCGCACAGGCGAGACTTATACCGTTATCGAAGCGCCACAAGCAAGATCAAACACTGCACGAGTGCGGCGAGAGGCGAAATACGGGGAGCGATTCTCCCGTTTGAAATTCGGCGTGAAACAAAATTCGAGCGAACGCCAAGCCGCCCTCACGAGAAGGAAGTCCAGGATGAACCTGAAGCCGGTGCGTAAGAACGCTGAACCTGTCGCAACGTATGGCCAGTATGCTGAAGCTGGTTGAGCTGCGTCTGAACCGCCTTCTGCATGTCGCTCAGCCAGGCACTGTTCCGGCGTTCCAGTTCGATCAGTTCGCCGATCAGAAGGCGGATCGTGTTTTCCTCGGATGAAATGTCGCGTCCGAGCTGGACCCATTCATTGCGGGCTTCCTGACTGAAACGGATGATCGCGGGCTGCAGAGAGTGAAGCGATTTCTGGCATTCCTGAACACGGGACCAGTTGTTGGTCCGGATCGCTTCGCCTTCGGCTTCCGCCAGGCGCCGCCATTCCCTGTAGGCCTCGTGAAGCTGTTCGCTGGCGCTCATGATATTTAGACGGCCGCCAGTTCGAGCTGCGGTTGCGAAACCGCCCCGGTGGCGAGAGTGGATTCAGCCTGTCCTCGCAGCATGGTTGCCCAGGCATCGCGGAGGACGGTCAGATGTCCGATGACTTCTTTAATGCCTTCCGGACGTTTCTGAACATTGCTCTCCCAGATACGACGATCGAAATAGTCGTACAGCCGGCGCAGCGTCATGGCGAACTCTCCGCCCTGCTCCATGTTCAATGAAAGATTGAGCTCGCGGATAATGTCCATCGCGCGCTGAAGATTGTTGTGAACCGCCATGTTCGATTCAGCGAGATCGCTGATCTGGAATCCGGCGAGACCTTTCTCAAGAAAACGGATGGCGCCATCGTAGAGCATCAGGACAAGCTGTCCGGGAGGCGCAGTTTGGGTTGCGATCTGGCGATATGACTTCCAGGGGTTGGCTACGTGCATGCGAAAGCGGGTTGGAGAGGACCTTAGTTAATGTTGATTGCGAGCAGTGCTGCGAGACTGTTCAGCACCTGATCGGGTGGGTATTGGACGTTCGCGAGCAGAGCCCTGGCTTGTTCCAGTTTCTCGCTCCGGACATCCGGAATCTCTCTCAGCTTGGCTTCGAGAGCAGTTGTGTTCGCGAAACTTGCGTCCTCCTCTACGCGCCTCACAGCATCCTGCCGTGTCACCGGCGGGGCCGGCTCGGGTTTGTTCACCTTGTTCGTGTTGAACTCAATTTCCATTCAAACTAACTCACAGTCTGGCAGGCATTTTTTCTTGCTGGATTGGACATCGGAAACGGGAAGCGAAACTTGAGCAAAAAATGTTTACCTTGCCGGAAGCGTTTCCAGAAGCCGGGCAATGGTGTATTGCCCAAAATAGCGCGGGCTGTTTTCCATCAGCCAATCGCCCGATTCCATCGTTTTAAATTCGCTTTTTCGATAATGCCAGGCTCCGCTCTGTACGGAAGGGTTCCCGGCATCGAAAGTCTCATCGGCCGCCCAGAAAATCTGTTTGAACCGAACATCCACAAGCTTCATCCGCCATCCGACAGACAAAGGAGGGTGAGCCCTGAACGTGCTCAACTGACAGAAGAACACGGCATCGCACCCGGTCGCTTCGACAATTTTCTCCATGAAGTCGGCAGGAAGTGTTTCTTCCCCGCTCCAAAATTCACGGCCGGTAGCGCGCTGGACCTGCATCGGTGTCAGCGCCACGACTTCAAACTTCCGGGTCTTGTTCAGTTCCGCCGCGACCAGGGGGGCAAGAGATTCGCGCCCTTCCACAAACGCGGAGCTTTCTTCCGGAATGGCGACAGGCAGAAGAGCGATGCGGCGCATTTCGTCCGGAAGCCTGGAGCCTGCGACGAAAACGTTCTCCGGAACGAACGGCGGTCCCATCAGAGCCTGCTTCGAATGCAACCAGCGGCAGCCGGTGGTTGCCATGACGAGGATCGCGGCGAAGAACAGGTTTTGAAATTTGAAGCAGCTTTTCATCACAAGCGCGTGATCACGAGCCGCCAAACTGTTTCATGAGATACTGGAGCTGCTGGTTGATGTTGGCCTGTGCCGTTTCCATCGCCACAAAGCTCGCTTTCAACCGGTCCTGCTCCGCCGTGAGCCGACGCTCCATGTCAGCAATCTGCTGATCCAGTGCCTTCACCCGGGAGTTGATGTTGTCCTGGTGCGCGACGAGCGTTCCGCCGTCGCCGATCATCTTCTCGATCACCGCATCCAGCTTCACGCCGAGCCCGTTCGTGCTGTTCGTGAAGAAATCTTTGACGCTATTGAAGTTTGCGCTCAACGCCGCGTCCAGCTTGGCCTCGTCATCGAGCGTGATGGAATTGTTGTTGCCGCTCGTGTTGATGCCAAGGTCGGCGAGATGCTTCAGCGTTCCGGACAATTCCGAGAAAGTGGAATAAATGGTCTTTCGTAGAGTGTTGGAAATGTCACCGGCATCCCGTTCGTTCGCCAGGATCCCGGCTGTCACTTTCCCCTTCGCATCTGTCGAGCTGGCAGTTTGCGAATCGATCAGTGATTGAACGCGATTGTAGGCATCGACGAAATTCTTGATCGCCGTTTTGACCTTTTCGGTGTCGTTGCCAACGGAAACTGTGACGGTCGAATTCTCCTTCAACGCGGTCACCGACAATCCGGCAATGCCGGAACTTGCTTCAGTGATCGTGTTCGACTGGCTCACCATCGGATCGCCGCCATTGACCGTGTAGATCAGATTATTTCCACGGTTCAACGCGCCCGACGCGAGACCCGTTGCCTCCAGAAAATTGCCGGTCACATCCTCCAGAGCGATGCCGATGTCACCGGTCGCCTTGCTGGTGAGAATGAAGCGGTCGTTTGAAGTGTCGTAACTGGCCGTCACGCCGGCGCTGGAAGCATTGATGCGGTTTACAAGATCGTTCACGGTGTCCGTGCCGGCATTGAATGAAATGGAAACCCCGTTGATCTTGAATTCGCCTGCTCCGCTGCCGCCATCGGAAATCGCAGTGTTGAAATTCGCCTCCGAAAGAACCGACGTCTGGCGAATGCTGCCCAGCGCCGACGAACTGGAGACGGTTCCGGTGCCGTTGTTGTAGAGCCTCGCGGTCTGGAGAAAATTGCTGGTGTCCGTCGCGCTGCCAAGAACGATCTCCCCAGCTCCTGAGAGAGAGAGCCGGTCTGTGTCAGGATCGTAGGAAGCCGAAACGGTATTGTTCGTCGCCGTGGAGATCTTCGTGAAAACATCCGCAAGGGTGTCAGATGTTTCGACGGTTACCTGTTTCCCGTTCACTGTAAAAGTACCTGCAGTGATGGCCGCGGGAAAACCGGCGCTGGAAAGTGTTACCCCCGAAACATCGCTGGTTTCGCTGAGCCGTTTGCCGGCGTTGACGGTTCCATTGATCTTCGACGCGGTGGCAAGCTGGGTGATGTTGAACGTGTAGGTTCCCGGGGCGGCTCCCTTGCTGGCTGAGACGGTTGCAGCGGAAACGTCGGACGAAGTTGCGGTGCGATTGTCGAAAAGCGTGGGGTCCTTGAGTTCCTTGATGCGCGTCTGGAGACTTGCCAGCTGCGACTTGACGTTGGTGTAGGCGGCATTCTTCTGGTTCAGGGTATATTGATCCGCCTGAAGACGCTGCTGCGGCACACGACTGACCTCCATCATCTGGTCGATAAACGACGACCAGTCGAAGCCTGAGGCCAGGCCGGTAAGTGAAACGGTGGATGATGCCATAACTTCTACGCTTTTCCATTACTTTCTACCTTCGGTCAAATCTGGCAAATGCTTCACCCTTTTTATGGCAAAAGCTCGGACGACGCCCCCGCGTCGTCCGAGGTATTCACCATTTCAACCCGCTTGAGACTCCTTACGAGAGGAGACGCAGAGCGGACTGAGGAGTGGCGTTTGCCTGTGCCAACATCGCCGTGCCTGCCTGGACAAGGATGTTGTATCGGGCAAATTGCGTGCTCTCCGCTGCGACATCGACGTCTTTGATACGGCTGTTCGCGGCCGAGAGGTTGTCTTTCAACACACCGAGCTGATCGCTGTACATTGTCAGGCGCGAGATATTCGCACCCACCGTGGAGCGGTCGGTTGCCAGCGTTTCAATCGCGGCTTTCACGTTCGTCAACGCAGTCTGCGCGGCGGAGGCCGTGGAGACGTTCGAGCCGGTCGCGGTCGTGTAGGTCGCCGCACCGAGGTTCACTCCGCTCATGCTGAAGGTGTTGCCTTCCGAGTCGGTGGTGATGTTGTGAGCGTTGCCGTCGAACAGGCTGACGCCGTTGAAGTCCTTGGTGGCCAAATCGGTGATGTAGTTGGCCAGGGTCGAGAACTCTGAGTTGTACAGAGCGCGGTCCGAATCAGACTTCGTCGCGTCCTGCGCGAGAACGGCGAGTTCGCTCATACGGTTCAACGCGTCCGAGACCTTCTTCAGGAAGCCGTCCTGGGTCTGGTTGAACGAGATGGCGTTTCCGACGTTCGTGTTCGCTGCGGTGATACGGTTGATCTGCGCATCGAAACGCATGGAAACAGCGAGACCCGCGACGTCATCTTCAGGCGAAGTGATCTTCGAACCTGAGGAGAGACGAGCGAGGGACTTGCTCAACATGCTGTTGGATTGCGTAAGCAACCGTGAGCTGGTTTGTGCCGATATGTTAGTATTAATGACCATAACTACTGACTCCTTCCATGAGTCACCCTCTTTCGAGGGGTTTTATTACGCGACATCCCTGCCGCGAGGCGGACCTTTAAATAGGCGTCTGCCTGTTAATCCTTCCCAGCTGTTTGCGGTAGCCGGCGACCGTTTCCCGACGGCTCTGTATCGGCAGTGACTGCCGGCACTTGAGTGTCGAAATCTCTTTTGCCCGGAGGTTTTCAGTTTGGAACTCACCTTTTCGTGATCCCCGTCGAGACGCAGTGCGCGTCGCCGCTTTTTCAAAGGAGGCTGCAAACTGCGCCAAAAGTGGCGAGAACCGCCGTCGCGGGTAGAGCGGAGAGTCCATCACGATCTCATCCGCTCCACCCGGAAAGTCCGGGCCGGCGTTCTTGTTTGCGTTGTGAAGACGATGCTTCATTTCCTTCCTCGAAATTTTCTACTCGGTCTTTTGCAGTTTGATTGCGCGGCCTTTGTGCGTGGCGGGTGGTTTCTTTTCCAGATTCCCCGGAGGCGGCTCACGAACCGCCCCCAGGGGTATGCCCACCTGCCAATTACTGATCAGCTGAGGAGACGGAGGACGCTCTGAGGCATCGAGTTGGCCTGGGCCAACATCGCCGTTCCTGCCTGAACCAGAATGTTGTATCGCGCGTATTGCGTACTTTCGTCTGCAACATCGACGTCCATGATCCGGCTCTTTGCCGAGGTCAGGTTGTCCTTCAACACGCCGAGCTGGTCGGCGGTTGACGTGAGGCGCGAGATGTTTGCGCCGATCCCGGCGCGATCTGTTGCGAGCTGTGAGATCGCATTCTTGACGGCCTGCAGCGCGACGCCTGCGTTGGCGACTGTCGTGATATTCGCAGCGGTGGCCGTTGTGTAGGTGGTGCCGCCAAGATTGATGGCACTCATCTGGAACATGTTGCCTTCGCTGTCGATCGTGACTTCCAGAGCCGAGCCGTCAAAGAGGCTGACGCCGTTGAAGTCCTTCGTGGCGAGATCGCTGATGTAGCTGGACAGAGTTTGAAACTCCGCGTCATACAGCGCGCGGTCAGTGTCCGACTTGGTAGCATCCTGGGCCAGGATGGTGAGTTCGCTCATGCGGTTCAGCGCCTTGGCAACCTTGTCGAGGAACCCGTCCTGGGTCTGGCTGAATGAGATCGCATTTCCGATGTTGCTGGATGCAGCATCGATACGGCTCAACTGAGCAACGAAGCGAGTAGCCACAGCCTGTCCTGCAACATCATCTTCCGGGGAAACAATCTTCGAACCTGAAGACAAGCGAGCGAGGGATTTGCTGAGCTTGCTGGTGGAATCCATGAGCAGGCGGGCGCTGCTCTGGGCCGACATATTTGTATTGATAACCATATACTCTTTCCGTGAGTCGCCCCTCGTGAGAAGGGCATTGATTTTGCGCAGCGTCCTTGCTGCGGGTGAACACTTTCGTGGGCGGTTCACCGTTCTGCCCTGTCAGCTTTTCTGGTTGCTGACCACCTGTCTTGCGACACCAGAGCTATCGGACCTGCCTCTCCAAACTTGAACACGATTTGAAATTTTTTTTGAAAGCTTCACGGAAGGTGGGAAGCGCATTTCATTATTGAAAACATTGGGGTTTCTGACTGTTTCAATCTTTGCAGAGGAAATCTCTCAAGCGGAGTGCGAAACTCTCCGAAAGCTTTCGTTCGCGTTGGAATCCGGACAGTTCGCAAAACTGTTTTGGTTTGCGATTGCGCAGGGATATCAGCAGCAGCTTCTGCGTCGCGACCACAGCTACACCACAATTGGGATGTCACTCAGCTGTGTGACGATTACCTTCTTGTGCATGATGAAGCGCTTCTTGCCCGCATGGTTGTGTGTCGTCTCGATAGTCTTCAACCTTTCGAGTTTCGCAGCTGATGCGGAAACGAGTCCGGCGGAATCTCCCGTCACTATTTTCATGATCGGCGACTCGACCATGGCGAACAAAAACCTCATCCCGGCGCAACCCGAACGCGGCTGGGGACAGCTGTTCCAGATGTACTTCAAGCCGCACGTCCGGATCGAAAACCTCGCCGTGAATGGCCGCAGCTCAAAAAGCTTCCGGAATGAAGGGCGCTGGAAACCTGTGCAGACCGATGCGCGGCCCGGCGATTTCGTGATCATTCAATTTGGACACAACGATGAAAAACCGGATGCAGCGCGTCATACCGAGCCGTTCGGTTCCTATAAGGAGAATCTTGCCCGGTACATTCGCGAAGCCCGGGAAAAGGGTGTGAAGCCAATCGTCGCAACACCCATTGTCCGCCGCGCCTTTACGAATCAAACCGAGCTGGCCGATACGCATGGGGATTATGTCGTCGCGGTTCGTCAGGTCGCAAAAGAGGAGAATGTTCCCTTGCTCGATCTGCACGACGCGACACGGAAGCTGGTGCTTCAACTCGGACCCGAGCGTTCGAAGTCGCTGTTCATGTGGGTTGAAGCGGGAGATTTCCCGACCATTCCGAATGGTAAAAAGGATGACACGCACCTGAACGCGTATGGTGCCAGTCGCGTTTGTGATCTGGCAGTTGAAGAAATCAAAAAGAACGCTCCCGACCTCGCGGCGTTGCTCAAGGCTCGTTGAACAGGATCAGCTCAGGAACAACACAAGAAGGGCTGCTCCGACAACAATCCGGTACCATCCGAACAATACGAACGTGTGCGTCTGCACGTAGCGGAGCAGCCATCTGACGGCGGCAAACGAAACCGCAGCGGAAACCAGCGTTCCCAGCAACACCATTCCCCAATTTTCGGAAACCTCACCAGCCGGCGTGTTCAATGCCTTCAATATTTTCACGCCACCTGCGCAGAGCATCGTGGGAATTCCAACGAGAAATGAAAACTCCGTCGCGAGCGGTCGATTCAATCCCAGCAACAGCGCAAAAAGGATCGTTGAGCCTGATCGCGATGTGCCCGGAAAAATCATGGCGAGCAGTTGTGCGCAACCGACCGCAATCACCACGGGCCAGGTGATTTCGTTTCGCAATGGCTTGCCCTTGAGCCACCGCTCAATGGCGAGAAACAGAATACCGCCGACCACCAACGCCACGGCGATGGGAACCGGCTCGTTGTCGAGTTGGAAATCCATTTTCTCCAAGACCAGGCCGACCGCGCCGGTGATTGCAAATGCGACAAAAATCTTGAGCAGGTAATCCTGCGTTGCCTTTTCACGCCAGCCGACAGCGAACTGCCGGAGTCTTTCGGGAAAAAGCGGGAGCACGGCCACTACAGCACCGCATTGGATCACGACATTGAACAGATCGCTTTTGTGCGGCAGCCAGCGTTCCGCCAGCAAGAGATGGCCTGTGGACGAGACAGGAATGAACTCGGTGATTCCTTCAATGATTCCGAGCAATACGACAGCGATCCATTCAGGCATGCGCTGTAGAAACGGGAATCAGCACGGAAAAACAAGAACAGATTGGGTGGGAAAAACCCGAGAGCGCTCCGTAAAACATACAGGAGGGAACCGGTGACGCGATTCCCTCCCGAACAACGACTTTGAATTCTTTTATTTCTTCTTGCCGAGCAGGGAAGCGAAGGCGCCCTTCGAATCTTCCTGCGCCTGCCGAACCTTCAGCTGGCCGAGGATGGAATGCCAGCCGATGTAAATCTTGTGCCACTGGCTCTCCACGTTGCGGAGCGCGCCTTCATTCATTTCGCTCAGATAGCGCAGCGAAGGCGAATTGCCGATGAGCGTGTGAACCTCCTCCTTTGTCGGAGACGCCACTTCCACCGAGGCGAGAATCAATTCCAGCTCCTGCACCAGCACGCTCTTGATTTCAAGGAACTGGTTCTCGTCCTCCTGGCCGAATTTCTTGGTGCGGGCAAGATTGACGAACCCATTGAACTGTTTCCAGCACTCCAGGTAGTTCTCCATCTGGGTGATCAGTTGTTCGAGTTTTTTGTTCGTGCTCATACAGATTCAATGAGATGTCGCAGTTGTCTTGGGCGAAAGAAACACAATGGCGCCGCCACGCAGCTCACGCGCGGTGACCTGCAGGCTGGCAAAGTGAATGTTGAATTCGGTCATCGGGACCTGGGCCGCGCGCGCATCACGAAACAACGTGAGAACCTCGCGCGAAATTTCTCTGAGTAAATCCGCCGGATACGATGATGACACCGTGCTCGCCACGATGTTTCCATCACGGTCCACAGTGAAACTTCCGGACGGCAGCTTTTGAACTGCCGCGCTGGATCGCGAAAAGAGCTTCAGGAATCCCATGACGCAGTCAGTTTCTTGGTTTGTTCGAGCAGCTTTCCTGGATCCGCGTCCAGAGGCCATGCAACGAGAAACGATTTGTCCGTCCACGGCATCAACACCAGCCGCCGTTCGATCGTTTTGCCTTGAACGTGGGAGAGCGGTCCGGCTTCAATTTTTTCTGAAAGCCGGCGGCAGGTTTCCATCATCTGCTTCATCCACCGCCCCAGTTCCGCTTCGGATTCGGTCCCCCACCCTTCAGGTTTTCCTTTGTCAGGCGCTGTTACAACCCAGTCCGCTCCCTCACGCGTCAAAGTGGAGAGCCGCCACACCGTTTTACGATGTTCGGCATCTTCCATTGAAGCAGGGTCGGGATTGGCGATTTCATCCAAGGCCTGGGCCATCTCCAGCAACAATCCGTTCACTGATTTGTGAATCGTCCGTTCGCGGTCGGGTTCGGCAGGAAGATTTTCAAAGGTGCCGGATTTCCATTCGAGAATCCGCCGGAAGGCCGCCTCGCCGCGCGCACCTTCCGCTTCGGCATCAATCAGCTCGCCGCCTTGAATCCAGATCTTGCCGACAAGACTCCCCCGCGTGATGCGCATGACAGTGGAGCTTTGGGAAAGGCATTCCATCTGGATGATATCCATCAAGCTCTTGCTTTGGACACCACGGAAACCACCCTCATGATCGCGCCCCAGAAGAGATTCAAGGCATTCCAGAAACATTTGCATGTTCTGATGCGTGTCGGGTTTGAGCCAGAACAGATCAACGCCCAAAGCATAGGCACGAGAACGAAATTCTTCATCCTGAACCGCAGTCATTACTACTGTCCGCAGCTCCGGAAAACGCCGCCGGACAATGGCCAGAACCTGCAGCCCGTCCATCTTCGGCATCTTCAGATCGCAAATCATCAGGCGGAACGGTTCCGCATCCAGCAAAGCCAGAGCACGCGGACCCGTGGTTGCGGTATGCACTTCAGGACGACTCGGCAACTGGCCGAGCATCTCCTTGTACATCTCCAGCAACTCCGGATCGTCATCCAGCAGCAGGACTTTGTGACGCTGTTCCATAATGATTCGGACGATGCCCCGCGAGAATAACGCGAAAGCTTGCGTCGCACCTAAAGCAAACCGTATTCCCCGAAATGCCGGATTCCGGAACTTTCGACGAGCGTTACTTTAATGGGAACTTCCGCAATCGATCGGTTTGAAGCAAGTCTGAGATTGCGTGCCATTATCGGGCGCTACGATGGACATCCAGTCCAGCGATGAGACAGAACCGTGACTCCGTACATCTGCGGGCTGGAACATTTCCGGTGCCCGGGATTTCCACGCTCGGTAAATACAATCAATGCAAGCAACTCCATGGCATAGTTCTTGCCAAAGGATATGCAACGACGTCTGCGCGGAAAACATCTGCATTGACCGTTGAATCATCCGTAATAGCCGGAAACAAAATGCAGCTGAAAAAGCACAAGTCAGACGTTGAGAAACCGATAAGAAGCGGAAAGCCAAACCATTGATATGCTCGGGTTCCTAAAAAACCTCTTCACCAGCCGCCAGGACGAGAACGCGAACGTGTTCCAGCAACCGCCCGCGCCCGCCTATGCGGCCAAGCCGGCGCCGTCACCGGTTCCTGCCAGCGCCGCGACCAGAATGCCGAGCGCTCCAGTCCGAAAACCGGTCGCGCAGCCAAATGGCGCGAATGGTTCCATCGAAATCTCGCTTGCCGCCGTTCTTAACGGTCTGCCGATGGAGCTGAAACGCTTTGTCCGCTCAACCGACGTCGGCGACGCAACACTGTCCATTTCGACAGACCGGGCATTAAGCCAGATCTCGACAGGAAGTGTAAGAATCACTTTTGGCGAACTGCGGAACGCCGCGCCACAACTGTTCGCCGAAAACACAAGCAACGACGAAGCTCTGGTCGCACTGCCACTGGGAGAAATTCTTCCTCGCCTCGATCCGGCCCTGCTCGCTCGCCGCAGGAACCAAAGGCAGATCGATGTTCCTGCCGACATCAGCAGTCCTTTCGATGACCGAGGTCGTGGAGTTTCGTTCGCCGCAGCTCCCGAACCTCCCAAAGCCAACGCACCCGCCCGTGCCGTTACCCCCAAAGCAGCACCACCGGCCGCTGCTGTTCCGGCTGATCCCATTTCGCCGTTTACGCGCAAACCTTCGCTGCAACCTCCCGCGCCACCAAAAGCGCCAACACCGGCTGCACCTGTCGCTCCCATTGCGCGCACTCCTATTGTTCCGACTGCGAAACCGGTTGCTGCGTCTCCGATTCAACGTCCAGCCGCCACTCCTCAAGCGTCACGGCCCGTTGCGCCCGTGGCTCCGATGGCTCCCAAAACGCCGGCACCGACGACGCCCGTCACACCCATTTCGCCGATCGCTTCCGCGCCGCAGGCTTCGGAATCGACCGAACCGAACTCCATTCCTGTCTCATCAGACCTGTTGAATTTCGGCGCATCCATCGGACTCACTGCGCCCGGGAAAACATCTGCACAACCGGTTCGTCCTCAGGCAGCCGCTCCGCGTCCTCAGGTGAATTCGCAACCCGCGTCGGCACCGACGACGCCAGCGCGACCGCAGGAAACGCTTTCCGTCCCGCTCGGTGCCGCTTCCGACAGCTGGAACGAAAACTTCCGGCAGGAGATCGCGCATCTCAATCCTTCGCAGGTCTGCCTGATGGTTCCGCTCGATGTCATCGAAGAAGGCATGAAGCGCGGACGCGTTTCCGCCCCATGGAAAACAGTTCGTTCCTGGATCACGCCTCCGCTGCCCGAAACTTCTTCCGCGAACGACGCTGCAATGGTTGAACTGCCGCTGAAGGTTGTCGCTCCGCTCTTCTTCGCACATAAAAAAGAGGTGCTGAAACCCAAGCAACGGGTCGCAGTGGACGAAAAGATCCCGAACCTGTTCTTCGGCTTCCCTCAGCCGGAAGCTGCTCCGGTTCAGGCGCCGGAACCCGCCGTCACATTGCCAGCCGCCGCGCCGGTTGCACCGCAGCCACAACAGAACACCGGCGATACGAACTACTACGTCTGGGGTGAAAATTCGGATTCCGCGCAGGTCGATGAAACGGAATTCAAACGCAAGCCCGTTGTTGAAACCAATTTCCTTTCCCGACATGCCACTCCGAACGAAGTGGTCGCCCGCGCCGTTGCCCTTGAAGGAGTCGCCGGAGCTCTTGTGGCCCTGCCGGATGGTTTGATGGTCGCCAGCAAAGTTCCATCGGATCTGAATGGCGACACGCTCGCAGCGTTTCTTCCGCAGATCTTTGGAAAAGTCAGTCAATGCACGAAGGAACTGCGCATGGGCGAACTGAACAATTTGAATTTCACCGTAGGCAACGTTCCGTGGAAAATCTTCCGCGTAAACGCAATCTTCTTCGCCGCGTTCGGCCGCGCCGGACAAGGTCTGCCCACGGCTCAACTCGCCACTCTCGCCGCCCAGCTGGATCGCAAAAAACAATAAGTCATATGGCAATCATCAATCAGGCAACAAAAGAACTGCAGGTCAAAATCGTCTATTACGGCCCTGCAATGGGCGGAAAGACCACGAATCTTGTGCAGGTGCACGACCACGTGCAGACCGCCGCAGGCAACAAAGGAAAACTTGTCTCACTGGCGACCAGCTCGGACCGCACACTCTTCTTCGACTTCCTTCCCATCGAGGCGATGTCGATCAAGGGATTCAAAACGAAGTTCCAGCTCTACACCGTCCCCGGCCAGGTGATATACAACACCACCCGCCAGCTCGTGTTGCGCGGTGTGGACGGCATCGTGTTTGTCGCGGACTCACAATACGACAAGATGGCCGAAAACGTGGAGAGCTTTCAGAACCTTGAAGAGAACCTCCGCTCGCTCAAGCTGAACCTCGCAGACATTCCTTACGTGCTGCAATACAACAAGCGCGATCTGCCGAACGTCGCACCGGTCGAATACATGGAGTACCTGCTCAACAATCGCGACATTCAGGTGCCGTCGTTCAACTCTGTCGCGCACAAATGTGAAGGCGTGTTCGAATCGTTGAACATGATCACCCGAATGCTCTTGCACAAGTTCATCAATCAAGGAACGCCGCAGTACGCATGATATGGCTACTTTGCCCCAACTCATCGAGGACGATATCGAAGTGCTCGACGAAGCACTGCGCGAGTTGCTCAAGGAAACTGAAGCAACAACAGCGTTGGTGATCGACAAAGGCGGATTCCTCATCACCCATCAGGGCGACGCACGGCAATTCGACCTCACCACAATCGCGGCCCTGGCTTCGGGCGCGTTCATGGCGAACCAGACCATCGCCAACCTGGTGAAGGAAACCAATTTCAACAGTGTGTATCAGCAGGGTGAAGTGTTCAGCATGTTCGCTCTTTGCGTGGACGAACATTGCCTGCTGGTCGTCATTTTCAAAGCCAAGTTGAGCGTGGGGGCGGTCAAATATTTTGCCCAGCCGGCGGCAGAAAAGATCGCGAATCAGATGGAGATCGCGCAGGGGCGCAACATCGGAGCCGGACTTGATCTGTCGGTTCTGAACCTCGCTGATCCGAGCGAGGTCTTCAAACGCAAGCCCAGGGCAAAACAGAAATCCTGACTTTGTTGAAGCGATAGAGCGTTCGCGTTAAGACGCGACCTGTGAATCCGTCACGCGCGCTTTATCGCTTCGACCTTTTTCAGGCGGCAAGATTCTTGTGCGATTCCCTGCCCTTGGAGGCATGTCCCCGAAGCTTGTTGATGATGAGCGGCAAATGCTTGAGCACGTAGTCCACCTCCGCCTCGGAATTGTAGATGCCCAGGCTGAAACGGACACTTCCCCGAGCCCTCGCCACAGTGCAGCCCATCGCCATCAGAACATGCGATGGATCCAGTGACCCCGATGTGCACGCGGAGCCGCTCGAAACGCAGATTCCCAGGTGATCCAGGGCAAGAAGCAGGTTTTCCGCTTCAATGCCGCTGAACGAAATGTTGCTGGTATTGGGAAGACGATGGTCCCGGGAGCCGTTGCGAATCGTTCCGCTGATGTTTTGAAGGATTTCGTTTTCCAGCCGGTCACGCAGCGCGCGGACGCGGGTGTTTTCTTCCTTCAGGTGCGACAGCGCCAGTTCTGCTGCCCGTCCGAAACCAACGATGCTCGCGACATTCTCGGTGCCGCCGCGCCGCCCATGTTCCTGTCCGCCGCCGATCACGTAAGGGTGATACTTGGTTTTGTGTTTCACGTAGAGCAACCCCACCCCTTTCGGAGCATTCAGCTTGTGAGCAGAAAGCGACAGGAAATCCACGCCAAGATCCTGAACGTCAATCTTCAGCTTGCCGGGAGTCTGAACCGCATCAGTGTGAAACAACACATCCTTGCTCCGGCAGATCGCGGCGATTTCCTCGATCGGAAACAACACACCCGTTTCATTGTTTGCCCACATGACTGAGACGATCGCCGTGTCCTTGCGAATCGATTTCTCAAGCAGATGAATGTCGATCGACCCATCGGGTTCAACAGGAAGCAGTGTAATGTCGTAACCCTGTTTCTTCAGAGCCGCGCAGAACTTGATGTTTGCGGAATGCTCGACAGCCGTGGTCACAACATGACGTTTCGTCGGTTGAGTCGTGAGCGCGCTGTGAATCGCAGAATTGTTGCTCTCAGTTCCGCAACTGGTGAAAACAATTTCTTTTGGTTCGGCATTGATCAGCGCGGCGACCTGTTGGCGGGCTTTTTCAACATGTTTTCCCACCTGTTTGCCAAAACCGTAAACACTGGACGGATTGCCCCAGAAATCGCGGAGGAATGGAATCATCGCATCCATCACTTCCGGCGCGACCCGAGTTGTTGCGTTGTTATCGAAGTAGATGATTGACTGCTGCTGGCTCATGTTGTCGTCGCTCCCTGCTCACGTTCAGGAAACGGAACCTCAGACTGGTAATTCTGGAAACGATTTGCTAGGTAAAAAGCTTTTATTGGCCGGGACAGAACGGATTTGACAACTCAACAGCGAGGCCAGATAATCCTAAATAACTTAAGCATTTAACTTGTGATTACAGAATCGCCAGCAAAATTGACGCATAACGAAGAGATCAAAGCCGCCATTCCGACGCTTGCCGGAACCATTGCAGCCACGCTCAACGATCCTGCAGCGGACCATTTCTCGGACGACGACAACCAGTTCCTGAAGTTTCATGGCTCGTATCAACAGGACGATCGCGACCTTCGAAAGACCGGGAAGAAATACATCATGATGGTCCGCGGCCGCATTCCGGGCGGCGTGTTGACGGCGAATCAGTGGTGCGTATTTGATGACCTCGCGACCAAATACGGAAACAACACGCTCCGCATCACGACGCGCCAAAGCATCCAGTTCCATGGCATTTTGAAATCCGGCCTGCGTTCCGTCATCAAATCAATCAACGAATCATTGCTCTCCACGCTGGCTGCGTGCGGCGATGTGAACCGTAACGTGCTCGCTCCTCCGACGCCGGCTTACACCAGGGCCCGCGAAGAGGTGTTTGCGGACTGCCGCAAAGTTGCGATGGCGCTGGCACCACAGACGAAAGCGTATCACTCCATCTGGATTGACGGCCGCCAACTCGATCTCAATGCCGACGAAAACAAAAGCTTCGTCGATCCGCTTTACGGCAAAACGTACCTGCCGCGCAAATTCAAGGTGGCGTTCGTCATTCCACCGGTGAATGACCTCGATGTTTTCACGAACGACCTCGGCTTGATTGCCATCGTCGAGAACGACCAGTTAGTCGGTTACAACCTCGCAGTCGGCGGAGGAATGGGCCGAAGCCACGGCAATGAGGCCACCTATCCCCGGCTTGCGGACGTTATCGGATTCTTCAAACCGGAAAAGATCGTCGATGTGGCGAAAGCCGTTCTGACGATTCACCGCGATTTTGGCGACCGCACCGATCGCAAGCATGCTCGCCTCAAATACGTCATTGCCGAGCGCGGCATTGATTGGGCTCGGGCCGAAGTCGAGAAGCGGGCTGGAATCCAACTTGAGCCCGCGCGTCCGTTCCGGTTTACAACCACCGGTGATGTTTATGGCTGGCACAAGGCGGTCGATGGAACGTGGTTCCTGACCCTCTTCGTTGAAACCGGCCGGGTTAAAGACGTTGCCGGACATCAGCTCAAAACGGCGTTGCGTCAGGTGGCCGGAAAGTATCCGCACATCGAATTCCGCCTTTCTGCAAATCAGAACGTCCTGCTCACTCGAATTCCCGAAGCGGACAAGGCGGCGATCGATTCGCTTCTGGTTCAACACGGCGTGAAAACCGAAAACCAGGCGAGCGTGCTACATCAGGCGTCGATGGCCTGCCCTGCTCTGCCAACCTGCGGACTGGCGCTGGCCGAATCGGAACGAATGCTTCCCGGACTTATCGATCGCATTGAAAAGCTGTGCGCTGAAGTCGGCCTTTCGGGTGAAGAAATCATCATCCGCTCAACCGGTTGTCCGAATGGCTGCGCGCGTCCTTACATGGCGGAAATCGCGTTCGTCGGAAAAGCGCCGGGACGTTATCAGCTCTGGCTGGGTGGCGACACGGCTGGAATGCGCTTGAACAAGCTTTGGAAGGACGTCGTGAAAGATCCGGAGATCGAAGGCGAATTGCGTCCCATCCTGCAGCGTTTTGCGGCGGAACGTAACGCCGGAGAACGTTTCGGCGATTGGTGCCAGCGCTCACTCCTCGCCCAACCCGCCGCGGTCAATTGATCCAATCCGTGAACCCGCGGGGTAAAACAAACAAATCGGACGCCCGTCTCCTGACGAACGTCCGCCTGAAAATCAATTTCCAGAACCATGACTGCTGAACAAATCGTCAGAGCCAGCGCCGACCTCCGGGAAAAGTCCCCGGTTGAAATCATCCGCTGGGCCATTGCTCAATCCAGTGGACGCGCAATCGTATCCACCAATTTCCGTCCGTATGAAGCGGCCATCCTGCATGCCTGCACGCAGGTTCAGCCCGACATTCCCGTTCTCTGGGTCGATCACGGCTACAACCGCCCCGCCACCTACAAGCACGCGGAAGCGTTGAAGAAACAGCTCAACCTGAACATCAAGGCTTACCTGCCCAAAATCACCGCAGCACACCGTGATGCAATCTACGGCGAAATTCCGTCCACCGACGATGAAGCCGGCCTCAAGCAGTTCAGCGCATTGATGAAGCTCGAGCCGTTTCAGCGCGGCATGAAGGAACTGGCGCCGACCGTTTGGATCACCGCGTTGCGCAAGGTGCAGAATCCGAATCGCGCCGAACTCGACATCGTTTCCGAAGACAAAAACTTTGGCGCCATCAAAATCAGCCCGTTCTTCCATTGGACCGATGCGGAGATGGAAAACTACCTCAAACAACACAATCTCCCGAACGAATGGGATTATTTCGATCCCGCCAAAGCTGATGACAAACGCGAATGCGGCCTTCATGCTGCATGGGGCGGCGCCGCTGTCAAAGCGTAGTCCGCAATTTTTATGAACACCGACACTGGAACGCTCGCGATCGATGCTGCCGCTTCAAAGCCGCCGAATGCGCCGTCTCCGACCGAAACCACTCGCGAAAAAATGTCCGCGACAAAAACCAGCTACCAACTCGATCACCTTCAGTATCTCGAGACCGAAGCGATTCACATCATGCGCGAGGTTGCCGCTGAGTTCGAGCGGCCGTGCCTGATGTTTTCCGGCGGCAAGGATTCCATCTGTCTGCTGCGCCTGGCTGAAAAGGCCTTCCGTCCATCCGACATTCCGATGCCGTTTCTGAATGTCGATACCGGCCATCATTTCCCTGAGTTGAACGAATTCCGGGATCGCCGGGCCAACGAACTGGGCGGAAAGCTGATCGTTCGCAAGGTGGAAGACGCGATTGCGAAAGGCATCGCCGTTCCGACGCCGGGAGAAATCAGCCGCAATCGACTTCAGATTCCAACACTGCTTGCCGCGATTGAAGAATTTCAGTTCGACTGCGCCATCGGCGGCGCGCGACGCGACGAGGAAAAGGCTCGCGCGAAAGAACGTTTCTTCAGCTTCCGCGACAGCTTCGGTCAGTGGGATCCGAAAAACCAGCGTCCGGAAATCTGGAACCTTTACAACGCTCGCGTGAATCCCGGCGAACACATGCGCGTATTCCCGCTGAGCAACTGGACCGAGATGGACGTCTGGCAATACATCAAGCGGGAGAAACTCGAAGTCCCGAGCATTTACTTCAGTCACAAACGCAAATGCGTCCGTCGAAACGGCCAGTGGCTGCCGGTGAGCGATCTCCTGCCTCTCAAACCCAATGACGAAATCAAGGAACTCGTCGTGCGTGTACGCACCATCGGCGACATCATCAGTACCGGAATGGTCGAATCGCCGGCAGACGACGTCGATGACATCATCGCGGAAATCGCCGCGGCACGCGTGACCGAACGTGGTTCCCGCGCCGACGACAAGTCGTCCGAAGCCGCGATGGAAGACCGCAAGAAGCAAGGCTATTTCTAATGCCTGCCGGAAGCTGAACGTTCATGAATAGAGGTTCCAAACTTCAAATCCCAAATTCCCAAGAAGCCTCAATCGCCAGGTTTCAACCGGCGAGCGCGCCTTCGGATGGGAATTTGAACTTTGATGTTTTCTTGAAGATTGGAACCTGGAATCTGGAATTTGTTTCTCCCTGATATGCCCCATTCTGCTCATACGATCGAAATTCTCCGCTTCAACACCTGCGGCTCCGTGGATGACGGCAAGTCCACGCTGATCGGCCGATTGCTCTACGATTCGAAGAACCTGATGGAAGATCAGATCGAAGCGCTCGAGCGCTCGGCTGACATCACCGGCGGCGGCCAGATCAATCTCGCCAACCTGACCGACGGCCTTCGGGCCGAACGCGAGCAAGGCATCACGATCGATGTCGCTTATCGCTACTTCGCCACGCCCAAGCGCAAGTTCATCGTCGCCGACACACCCGGCCACGTGCAGTACACGCGCAACATGGTCACCGGCGCCTCCACCGCCAATCTTTCCATCGTGCTGATCGATGCGCGCCAGGGTGTGATCGAACAGACACGCCGTCACACCTACATCGCGGCGCTGCTTGGCATTCCGCACCTTGTCATCGCGGTCAACAAAATGGATCTCGTCGATTGGAGCGAGGAACGTTTTCTCGAAATTCGTGAAGATATCGAAAGCTTCCTGCCGAAGCTCGATGTGTTTCGCGACGTGAAATTCATTCCGCTGAGCGCATTGAACGGCGACAACGTCGTCGAACCCTCAAAGAACACACCGTGGTTCGGCGGACCGACATTGTTGAACCATCTCGAAACAGTTCACATTGCGAGCGACTGGAATCTGAATGCATTCCGTTTTCCTGTGCAATGGGTGAATCGTCCAAACAATCCGACCGATCCGACGCTTCACGATTTCCGTGGCCTAAGCGGACAGATCGCTGGCGGAATCGTGAAGAAAGGCCAGCAGGTTCTGGTGCTGCCCAGCGGATTGAAGAGCACCATCAAGGACATCTGGACCTACAACGGCGTGCTGGAGGAAGCCTTCTCACCGCAGTCAGTGACGCTTTGTCTGGAGCACGACATCGACGTCAGCCGCGGCGACATGATTGTGGCACTCGACAGTTTGCCCGGCATGAATTCCGACCTTCACGCCCGGATCTGCTGGATGAATATCCGGCCGTTGCAGCAGGGAAAAAAATATCTGCTTAAGCACACCACTCAGACCGTGCAATGCGTGGTCACGAGCATTGAGAGCAAAATCAATATCTCCACCTTCGATGCCGAGCCACAGCCACGTGAACTCGCGGTGAACGACATCGGCGTCATCCGGCTGAAGACCGCCAGGCCGCTCGTCTTCGATGGCTACCATGCCAATCGCCTGACCGGCTCGTTCATCCTGATTGAACAGGGAACCAACCAGACCGTCGGCGCCGGAATGCTTATGCCGCCGACCGAAACGGTGAAGATCGACGACGCAGACTTCGCGATCTGACGGGACGAAAACTTCGATCAACGATCATGCGGCGCTTCTCCGAGCTGCCGCATTTTTTGTTTTTGCCGCAATGCGTCGCGCGGTTTCCAACGTATCGATTTCATTGACGGACTTGTCCGTTCGGATTCGCGCAATGCGCGGGAATCGCATCGCGAGTCCGCTGCTGTGACGATCGCTCGACTGAAGCCGGTCAAAAGCAATCTCCAGCACCGTGTCCGGCTCGACTTCGAAATAACGTCCGCGCTGCCGGATTGCCCGGTTCAGAAAATGATTCGTCAGCTGTGCAATTTCGACGTCGGTGAGACCGCTGTAAGCTTTGCCGATTGTCTTCAATTCACCTGATCGTTCATCACGCACGGCGAAGGTGTAATCGCTCAAAACCTTGTTCCGTTTGCCGTGGCCATATTCGGCACCGACCACGACACAATCGAGCGTCGCAAGCGCCTTCTTGAGCTTGAGCCAGGCAAGCCCGCGCCGACCGGGCGAATAACCGCTCGACGGATCCTTGATCATCAAACCTTCGTTCCCACGCTCGCGAGCCGCTGTGAACGCGGTTTCAATTTCATCCACGGAATGCGCTTCCGTGGTTCGCGCGAGTTGGATGCTCGCTGGCAATGTCAGTTGTTCGAGTTTCTTTCTGCGTGATGCAAGCGGTTCTTCAAGACAGCTCCGACCGTCAAGCCATAGAAGATCGAAAGCCACGAAACGAATCGGCACCTCCTCGCGCATGAACAAATCCTGCTCGCGCCGTCCCAGCCGTTTCTGAAGCTCCGCGAACGGCAGCACTTCGTCGTCGTTCATCGCCACAATTTCGCCGTCGAGGATGAACTCGCTTTCGACATCTCGAACCGCGTCTGCGAGTTCGTGAAATGTGATTGTGATGTCTTTCAGATCGCGCGAGTAGAGCGCAACGCGATCTCCAGCCTTGTGAAGCTGGCAACGGACGCCGTCATACTTGTCTTCAATCCAAGCCGACACAGGCGCCTCCTTCTGTTGCTTTTGCTCGATGTTTTTCTCTGCGCTGGTCTGGAGCCTCGCCCAGATGTCCGAAGCGGTTTCCTCCGGTGAAGCGAGCATGAATCGGATGGGCCGAAATGGAACCAGAGTGGCGCTTTCCAGCATTCCTTCCTTTGCCAGCTTCGCAGTCGCGCCAATATCACCAAGCAACAGATTTGCGCGTCTCACCAAATCCACATTTGCCGAGAATGCACTCACGATCGCTTCTTCAACGAGTCCTTCCTTCAAACCGATTCGCAAATCGCCGGTAACAATCTTGACGAAGAACCTGGCCTCCAGAGCCGAACATTTCCGAAGCGCCTGGACCAATACAGGCCGTTTGCCGATCGGCCCGCGGGCAGCATAAAGCTTTTCGAAAATTTCGTTAACCACCTTGATGCTCAGCCCCCTCCCTCCTCTTTTTCCGGAAAACAATTCGAAAGCCGTTTCACCAAGATCGCTGTGCTTGAGATAAGCCTGATGAAACTGAGCCGAGTCGATTTGCGCGACTTCAGCAAGGCTGTCCCTCAGCAGAGCCCATCCCAGTTGAAGCACCTTGTTCTGACTTGCCGAAAAGGGTCGTCCGGAAAACCAGGTCGCAGCAATCGCCACTTCATCGGGATCAAGCCCGCGCAAGTATTCGCCCAGAACCCGTATCTTTTCCAATTTGCCCGCAAGGCGTGAAATGACGTCACAGCTTGAAGCAAAGGTTGAAAATGCGTTTGCGTTGGGCGTTTCTTCCGCGGTGCTGTTTGAAAACTCTTCGTCAACAATGCGTGCGTCGGCAGGCGCCGTTATTCTCGGCGCGCACACCAGATCCATGTTCAATGCCAGTTGCTCGTCCTCGCTGAGAGCCTGTGCCTCAAACCCGAGCCGGCGCAGCGTCTCGGCAAAATCCGCCGCGAATCCGTGCAATGTGAAAACCTTCTTCGGTTGAACGCGCCGGACAAATTCAATGAGATCAGGAAAGTCCGCATGATCACTGAGAACAAACGCCGCGTCGCATTGATACCGATAGCGGCAATTCGGATCCACCGCCCACCCCGTGAGAATGGCGCAGCGCGTTTTGCCCAGTTTCCGAAGCATGGCCGAGTTCGCGACGCTTGGCGGACAGATCAACACCTTACCTTTTGCGGTTCCGGCCTCGTAACGTTCGTAGCGCGGAAAACACCGTCCAAACTGCTCGTAAACTTGCGTCAGTCGAAACACCGCACCGTGCAGCATGAGAGGAAGCCCGGCTTCGGCGAGACCACAAATGATCTCCTGACTTTTGCCCAGCGAATAACCCAGCAGAACCGGCGTTTCATCGTTGTCCAGAGCTTCGCGACAAAATCGGATCACACTTCGTAGAACCGCGTCGGTGGGTGGAAACACATACTGCGGCCGGCCAAACGTGGATTCCATGATCAGAATGTCGGCGCGTCGCGGCTCGCAGGGTTCGGCGGAAAGGCCGGGGCGCAGTTTGAAATCGCCCGTGTAAAGCAGTGTTTCGCCGCCGGCTTCGATCAACGACATCGCGCTCCCGAAAATATGTCCGGCAGGAAGCAGCGTGATTTGAAACGGCGTTCCATTGAATTCGAAACGCCTTTCTTCATGAAAGCGCAGCCGGTGCTCGGTCCGCGACTCCGCACCGCCTGTGCGCGCCTGCATCAACAACGCGGTCGGTTCACTCAGAATCATTTCGCGATGTGCCTCCACATGGTCCGAATGCGCGTGACTCACGAAGACCCGCTCGGGGCCGGTTCGAGGATCGTGCGCATCCAGCCAGAGGCCAAGGCGCGGCAGAAAAACGCCGCCGCGATGAAATTCAATGCGGAGGAGCGACACGCGGCAACTTATGCGTTCGCGCGGTGCTGTCAAAACGGCCATTCACCTGAGCGCACAACCTGCCGCGATCGTTCACACGCCGACGGGTACTTGCCCGAACAGATTTCCTGTAGATTTTCCTGCGGCAATGGGACTAATCTTTGCCCATGGCAGAGAAAAGTCTGAGTGGCATCAACAGGGACGTGCGCCTTCTCTTTCAAAAAGGAAACGATGCGCTGCTGCGCGACAATTTTGACTACGCAGTCGATCTGTTCAACCAGGTGCTTCAACGCGAGCCTGGTTTGATCGACGCGAGAAAGGCACTTCGCACCGCACAGGCGAAGAAGGCTGCGGCAAAGGGCGGTGGTTTCTTCAAAAAGATCATCGGCTCAGCCAGTTCCTCGCCGCTCATCGCCAAGGCACAGGTTGAATTGCGAACCAATCCCCTCGACGCGCTCCAAACTGCCGAACAGATTTTGAACAATGATCCGAACAGCTCTGCCGGGCATCGGATTGTGGTCGATGCCGCCAACGCGCTTGAAATGCCGCAGACCGCAGTCCTCTCGCTTGAGGTTCTGAACCGGAATTCGCCGAAGGACAAAAACATCGCCATCCAATACGCAGAAGCCTTGGCGGCCATCGGCGAGCCTGAACGCGGCGAATACGTGCTTCTCGATTTCGCGCGCACGAACGGCATGCAACGCGATCCGGACATCGGCCAGGCGCTGAAAAACTGCTCGGCGCGTAAAACACTGGATCGTGGAGGTTATGAACAGCTCGCCGCCGGTGAAGGATCCTACCGCGACATTCTGAGGGATGAAAAGGAAGCGGTTTCCTTGGAGCAGGAAAACCGGATGCAAAAGACGGAGGACGTTTCGGAACGATTGATCCGGGAATACGAGGCGCGGCTGAAGACCGAACCGGGCAATCTGAAACTTCTCCGCTCCATTGCGGAACTCTATACGCAAAAAGGAGAGTTCGATCGGGCGCTGGAGTTTTACGGACAGGTGAAGGCAACCGACGCCGGAAGAGCCGATTCAACTCTCGACCGCGCCATTGCCGAAACGAAAGTCCGCCAGTTCGAGAAGCAGTTGGAAGGACTTGATCCAAGCTCACCGGATTACGCCGAAAAATCAGCGGCGTTGGCGGCGGAGAAGATGGAATTCCAGATTTCTGAATGTCGCAGCCGTGTGGAACGATTTCCAACCGATCTCGCCATCCGGTTCGAGATGGGCGTGCTTTACTTCCAGGCAGGAAAGATCGGTGAAGCGATTCAGGAGTTCCAAAAGGCGCAGCAGAATCCGCACAAGCGGCTGGCCGCCATGAACTACCTTGCGCAGTGCTTCGCAAGGCGGAAGATGTTCGACCTCGCCGCGCGCACGCTGCAGAACGCGATCAAGGAAAAGCCTGTGTTCGACGACGAGAAGAAGGATCTTATCTACAACCTCGGCAGTGTGCTGGAATCCATGGGCAAACCGGAAGAAGCCGTCGAACAATTCAAACAGATCTACGAAGTGGATATCGGCTATCGGGACGTCGCGGCCAAAGTGGATGCTTATTACGCAGGGCAGTGAAGTAAGGTTTTTGCCAAGCCCCGACGCCGATTTCTGCCGACTTGGCAAACCTTGCCTTTGTTCTGCTGGATCAAAAATCGAAACGGCGTGGACTTGCGTCCACGCCGTACTCCGATACCCCCTGAGCATCCCCCCACCACAATTGCAGCAAGGGAAAGCTTTTCTGAATCTTACTTGATCGGAACCGTCGCGATGGTCTGCAGGATGCGGCTCGCGATCTTGTAAGGATCGCCCTGCGAATTCGGACGACGGTCTTCCAGATATCCCTTGTAGCCGTTGTTGATGAAGCTGTGCGGGACGCGGATCGATGCGCCACGATTTGCGACACCGTAGTTGAACTTGTCGATCGACTGCGTCTCGTGGAGACCGGTCAGGCGCAGATGATTGTCGGGCCCGTAAACAGCGATGTGCTCGTTCTTGAATTTGTCGAACGCAGCCATGAGCGCTTCGAAATATTCCTTTCCACCCTTCTCACGCAGGTGTGTGGTCGAGAAGTTGGTGTGCATTCCGGAGCCATTCCAATCGACATCCTTGCCGAGCGGTTTGCAATGCCAGTTCACATCGACCTTATATTTTTCGCACAGGCGAATGAGGATATACCGGGCAACCCACACCTGGTCGGCCGCTGTCTTGGAACCTTTGCCGAAGATCTGGAATTCCCACTGGCCTTTTGCGACTTCGGCATTGATGCCTTCGTGATTGATGCCGGCGTCGAGGCAGAGATCCAGATGTTCCTCAACGATCTGGCGGGCGATGTCGCCCACGTTCTTGTAACCAACACCGGTGTAATACTCACCCTGCGGATACGGGAAGCCGCTTTCCGGAAAGCCGAGGGGCTTGCCATCGCGGTAAAGGAAATATTCCTGTTCGAAGCCGAACCAGGCACCCGGATCATCGAGAACCGTCGCCCGGCTGTTGCTCGGGTGAGGCGTCTTGCCGTCCGGCATCATGACTTCGCACATGACGAGCGCGCCATTCTTGCGGGTGCTGTCGGGATACACCGCAACCGGTTTGAGCATGCAGTCAGAGCTGCGGCCTTCAGCCTGGCGGGTCGAGCTTCCGTCGAAACCCCACAGCGGGAGTTCTTCCAATTTGGGAAAGCTGGCAAATTCCTTGATTTGGGTTTTGCTTCGGAGGTTCGGAACGGGTTCGTAACCGTCGAGCCAGATGTATTCTAATTTGTATTTTGCCATTTTGAGTGTTGTCGTTGTGACTTGAGATTGGTTGTTCGGCCAACTGCTGCCACAGGGTTCAAATGAACTGTAGTTGCGGAGTTCAGCAGGGAAAATGCCACTGCGCAAGCACTTTGCGGAACGCGGTTCCAACACGCGTTTCGACTCGTCTGGCAAAGGGTTTTCTCGTCTTCGGCCTTTTCCCCATCACACAAAAAAAGCCAGCTTGAGCTGGCCAGCTTCGATCTCAATGATCAAAATTCTCCAGCCATTAAATCCCGTTCAGTGATTCAACAAACCCATTTCAGCGGTCGGACGAAAAGCATCCTCGTCTTTTCATTCACGCCTGCTTACGCAATATTCCGAACAGTCGTGAGAGTCCGAACTTATGCTCAAAGTTAAAGACACCCTTCGCGCGACGGTCCATCTGACGTTCGACGGACGTGTGATCAAAACGTTCCACGGCCCAAACGCCGCCGAACGCTTCGCCAACGAAGTCAGGGTGCTCAAGCATCTGGAAGGCCGCGGCTGCAACTTCGTTCCCCGCCTGCTCGAAGCTGATCCCGAACAGTTGCGGATCATCACCACAAACTGCGGGAGCCGGGTGGAACATCTGGACGAAAAAAAGGTGAAGGAGCTGTTTGCGGAACTGGAACCGTACGGAGTTCGCCATGACGATGCCGACATGCGCAACGTCACCTACCGCCAGTCGGACGGGCGCTTTTGCTTGATCGATTTCGAACTCGCCACCATTCTCCCGGGCTTTGAGTGAATGCCTCGATGACGGCTCCCGAACAATCCGCTTCCCAACCGCCGCAGACAGTCACACTCCAGTGGTTTGGCTGGACTGACCGCGGCAAGGTGCGAAAGAACAACGAAGATTCCTTTCTCGGCCTCCAGTTTGACGCGCGCGAGGTCCGGCATCTCGGACGCGTGGGTGAAGACGCCATGACCAATTGCGACTTCGCCTTTGCGGTCAGCGATGGAATGGGCGGCGCGCTTGCAGGAGAATACGCCAGCCAGATCGCCACGGAAAAAATCACTTCCTTGCTCCCGAAATCGTTCCAACAGCGCGCCACGGGCATGGACGCCGGTTTTGCCGACGTCATGGAGGAGCTGTTCGAGAAGATTCATCGTGCGCTTGCCTACCTGGGCAGTTGCTATGAGGAATGCGCGGGAATGGAGGCCACGCTCACGCTTTGCTGGCTCACGCCCGAATGGATGTATTTCGGGCACATTGGCGACAGCCGCCTCTACTACCTTCCAGCGGGAAGCGATACCATCAAGCAGCTCAGCCACGACGATACCCATGTCGGCTGGCTGTTTCGAAACGGTAAAATCAACGAACGTGAAGCCCGAACGCATCCGAGGCGCAATGTGCTTCAAAAGGCACTGGGCGGCAGCAATCAATTCGTTGATCCACAAGTGGGAGCCGTCGGTTTTGTGCCCGGCGACATTTTTCTCCTTTGCACCGACGGGCTGACGGACGGGCTGTACGATCACAACCTCGTTGATCTTCTTCGCGGACGGGAAGGCATCGATCCGGCGAACCCGGCCCGTTCTTTGGTCGAAGCGTCATTGCAACAATCCGGCCGGGACAACACGACTGCGCTGGTCATTCGTGTTGTTTGATCGGCGTCCCCCGGAAATTTTCAAAGAAATGCGCCGGCTCCGTTTCCAGAGCCGGCGCATTGTAATTTCGACAACTGTCAGCGAGTGCCTTCGCCGTGATAACCCTCTTCGCCGTGTTCGGAGAGATCCAGTCCAACCGTCTCGACCTCTTCGCTCGGACGCAATCCCACGACTGCTTTCACGATGTAGGCAACGATGACCGTCGCCACGATGCTCCAGACCACCGTCACGAGGATCGCTTTGATCTGATTCATCAACAGGCCTTCCTTCACCCCGGCCACTGCTGAATTGACCTTCTCATCGGCAAGAATGCCGGTGAGGATTGCGCCCAGCGTACCGCCGACTCCGTGGATGCCAAACGTATCCAAAGCGTCGTCATAACCGAGCCAGGCTTTGAGCTTTGCCACCGCAAAGTAGGGAATGACTCCGGCCGCAACGCCGATGACCATGGCGCCGGATGTATTCACGAAACCGCAGGCAGGCGTGACAACCACGAGCCCGCCCACAATTCCGGAGCAGAAACCAAGAATGCTCGGCTTGCCACGATGCAGGTATTCCACAGCCGCCCAGACAAATCCAGCGGTCGCCGCGGCCAATGTGGTGGTCGCGAATGCATTCGATGCGATGCCATCTGCAGCGAGCGCAGAACCGGCGTTGAAGCCATACCAGCCAACCCAGAGCATGCCGGTTCCGATCATACACAGCACCATGCTGTGCGGCGGCATCGGTTCACGACCGAATCCGAGGCGTTTTCCAAGGATGATGCAGAGCACCAGCGCAGACCAGCCGGACGACATGTGAACCACCGTCCCTCCAGCGAAGTCCAGGGCCTTGATCGAAGCCGTTTCATTCGCCAGACCGCTCATAAGACCGGTTGAAGACCACACCATGTGCGCCATGGGGAAATAGACCGCGAACATCCAGAGCGCCACGAACAGCAGCACCGCGGAGAATTTCATGCGTTCGGCAATGGCACCGACGATCAGCGCCGGCGTGATGATCGCAAACGTGAGCTGGAACATCGCCCAAACGCTGTCACTGATCCACCCGGAGCCGGCTCCCACCGCGCCCGGTTCGATGCCCTTGAATAAAGCATTGGCGAAACCGCCGAAGAACGCATTGCCATCCGCAAAACAAAGGCTGTAGCCGCAGAGCCACCAGAGAATCGTCACCAGGCCCGCGATTCCCATGCATTGCGCCATGACGGAGAGAACGTTTTTCCGGCGCACCAGTCCGCCGTAGAACAGCGCCAGTCCGGGAAGCGTCATGAACAGCACGAGCGCCGTTGCGGTCATCTGCCACGCATTGTGGCCGGGGCCGGGGCCGGCGACTTTCGAATCACCATCGTTACGCCCCTCGTTGTTCATGTAGGCTTCAATGTCTGCGATGCGGTCCTCAATGCTGCGTTCGGCAGCAGGCGCGGCGGCGCCTTCCGCAGCCGGAGCATCAGCCGCGAAAGCCGCAGTCCGCGCGAGAGCGAAAAGGCAGATTAAAATCAGGAGAAGAGGTTTTTTCATAGGTGTATCAGGTTCAGGTTCGGAGCAGTTCAGACCGCATTATCCCCTTTTTCCTCGGTGCGAATGCGGATCGCATCATCGATCGACGAAACAAAAACTTTCCCATCGCCGATCTTTCCGGTTTTCGCGGTCCTTACGATCGCGCTCACTGCGGCGTCGAGCCGGTTGTCGGGAATGACAACCTCCAGCTTGATCTTCGGGAGGAAATCAACCGTGTATTCGCTTCCACGATAAATCTCGGTATGGCCTTTCTGCCTTCCGAAGCCTTTGACCTCTGTGATGGTCATTCCTTCGATGCCGACTTCGGCCAGGGCATCTTTCACCTCTTCCAGTTTGAACGGTTTGATGATCGCTTCGACTTTCTTCATGTGGGTTTTAGGGTTAACCGCGACGCGGTTGAGCCAGCCGGGTTCCTGTTGCGGATCGGCGGAGTGAATGGCGCGCTCGGTTCATGTGGCACCCTTAGCAAAGGTTTTGCCACACGAAACGATGAAGAAAATTCAACAAAGCAAACTTCGGCGTTTTCCTTAAGAAAGCCGCCGATTTTTAACCCGATTTTTATCAATCACGCCCCGGAGCTTGACCTACAATCGTCAGCGCCAACTGTTTCCTTTTGCGCAGCGTGACCGGATTTGAACTCTTCAGCTATGAATCACCAGCTGGATGTTCTCCGGCAGGTGGCGGGCAACCTGGGTCACTACATCGCCCTGAAGCAGTTTCGACATCGCGCTTCGATGCGGCGATCCGAGCATCAGGATGTCGATTCCCATTGTTGCAGCCAGATCAATAATGGTTGAAGCCGGGTCGTCGCTCACAACAAACAGCGGAATCACCGGAACGCCCGCTGCCTTTCCAAGTTCCAACGCACCGGACATGATTCGCGCCGCATGCGGGTCATTCTGCCAAAGGGGCCGTTCAGCGCGGGCGGGCGCGCCCGGGAGATTGACGGCGAGTTGCTTCACGTAAAGCACGTAGAGATTTCCCTGTCGGTGCTTCGCCTCTTCGAGCGCGAACTTGAGAACCGGAGTAAGGCCGCGGGCCGCGACCAATATCGACTGGCCCGTCGTGAAATCAGGTCGAAATGCCGTCAGCGTGTCGGGATTCACCGCAGCCGCGAGTTCCTTGCTGACCGTGATCGTTTCCAGTCCGGCCTTGCGCTGGGCAAATGAACGCAGTCCAAGTCCCACGATGAGAATGCACACAACAAAGAACAGGGCGTTCGGCTTTGTTTTCGCGATCGTCAGTTCCACACAGAAAAGAATCACGAACGTGACAATCATCGTTCCCCGTTCGTACCAACGAAGGTTCAACTTCCGGTTGATCACGCAGGAGCCGAGATTCACGGCAATGGCACCCACGACACCGATGGCATAAAGCTCCATCAGCGAAAGCTGATTCGGCGAGAAGACGATGACCAGAATCGGAAGGCTGGTCGCAATGACCATTGGCAGAATCGGCATTCCGTGGGAATTCAGCCGTCCGAAGGAACGCGGCATTTCGCCGTCACGGACCAGCAGGTAGAGCAGACCGATCAGAGCGCTGATGGAAGTGTTGACCGCGCTCAAAAGGAGCAGTCCAACGACGATGCCGATTGCCGTTCCGAACACTTCCCCGCCCGATTTTCCAAATGCGAGCGTTCCATAATGCTCCGCCAGTACCGTCAGCATATCAGCCCAGCGTTCACTCAAATGCGCCTTGAACTCGGGTGAAATCGACAGCATCGCCCAGCCAAGAAGGATCGTTCCAAACACCACTTCACAGGCCACGAGAAGAATGGCCCGGCGGGAAGTTTGGTTCACAGACGGCTTTTCCATGCTGGAACCGGGATCGAGTTTCATGACGCCCGTCAGATTCGCAATCGCCTCAACACCACTGAGCGCCAATATCACTCCCACAAAACCGATCCAGTTTTTCTCAAATGTCTGATGCGGCGCCTCCAGATGAACAATCGTCAGATGCGGCACGCTGAACACCGCGATCAGCACCATGCCCAGCACCATCGGAATCGCCAGAGAGATCGCCATGCTGCCCGAATGCTTCGGACCGAACACATTGATCATTCCCATCAAGAAAGTGACCGCGATCGCGCTGACCGCGATGAGTTCCTTCGGCACCTTGAAATAAACCATCGCTGCCCAGGCACTCAGCGATGCCGTCACCGTGAAAGTTGCGACCAGAAGCAACGCGCCGATCACAGCAAGCAACCGGCTTTGAGATCGTGCGGAGGAATAGACACCGCCGCCGTCAGGAAAATTTTTGCAGATGACGATGTAGTTATATCCGACCAGTCCGGTCAGGAGGCTGACAGCGATGATCGTGGGAAGGGATGCGTAATTGATTGCGAGGAATGCCGCGCCGATGACGTACGCCTTGCTGGTGCCCCAATCCCCGTAGAGCAGCGCTGCGGCCCGCGCCCAGCCGACGTTTCTCGGACGATGTGTTCCAATTTCCATACGTGTACAGACAGACCGGCGAATGCGACCGGCGGGAAATGGAAGATCCATCGCCCTTAATGTTCGCGCTGACGAGGTTAGCTGTCGGGCTGGAACCATTAAGTGTTCCCGATGCATCATCGTTAGCCCCAATCCATTCGCATTGCGAACGGAACTTTCGGGTCCCCCGCTGACTGCAGACGCTGCAGCCATTAAGCAGACTTCAACTGGGCGAAAACATAAGGAACCCCGGACGAAAATCAAGGTGGACGATTCCTGCAGATAAATGCATGGAGTTGCCGAGCTTCGCCTGTCAGCGCTCCCCGTTTCCTTCCGTCAAACGGGCACCATGCTTTTACGGTTTTCCGGCGTGACGAATATCGAGAGCTTCGCAGAGGTAAACCACTTCTTCCGCCACGTTCTTGGCGTGATCGGCAATGCGTTCCAGACTTTTGCAAACCACGAGCAAATGCAAACAGCGTTTGATTGCGTCCGGGTTTTCTCTCATGTGATCGGCGAGTTGCGCGCTGATCTGTTTGTTCAGTGCGTTCACTTCCTTGTCCTTCGGAATCACAGCGCGCGCAGCGGACGGGTGGCGATGAACAAAGGAGTCCAGCGCCTCCCTCAACATCCCCAATGCGAGCGCGGCCATGCGTTGAAGATCGATCTGAAGTTTCACCGGCGGTTCCTGGCTGAGGTCGCGTGCGCGTCTGGCAATTTTCGCCGCCTCGTCCCCCACCCTTTCCAAATTCTGCGATATCTTCATCGCCGCCATCACGAGCCGCAAATCGCCCGCGAGCGGCGCCTTGGCAAGAAGATGAATCACCATGTCGTCAATCTCCACTTCGAAGCGGTCCAGCACGTCGTCGTCTTCCTTCACGCGCAGCGCTAGATCGTAATCTCGTTCAACCAGCGCCCGCACAGCATCGTTCACCGCCGTTTCCGCATGACTGGCCATGGTGAGAAGCCGCTGTTTCAACCCGTCGAGTTCCATATCGATGTGATGTTCCATGGTTTGAAAAATGATCAGCCGAACCGGCCGGTGACGTAATCCTCCGTTCGTTTCTGCCTGGGATTGGTGAAAATACTGGCCGTGCGATCGAACTCGATCAGCTCGCCCATGTAGAAGAACGCTGTGTAATCCGACACACGCGCCGCCTGCTGCATGTTGTGCGTGACGATCACGATCGTGAAATCTTTCTTCAGTTCGAGAATCAGCTCTTCTATGCGCGCCGTGGCAATCGGATCCAGCGCCGACGCGGGTTCGTCCATCAGAATGATCTCCGGTTGAATCGCAATCGCGCGCGCGATGCACAATCGCTGCTGCTGTCCGCCGGAAAGCCCGAGCCCGCTCGTATGCAGACGATCCTTCACCTCCTCCCAGAGCGCGGCCTGACGCAGGCTTTTTTCAACGATCGAATCGAGTTCGGATTTCCTCTTCACACCCTGCAGCCTCAGGCCGTAGGCGACGTTGTCGTAAATCGATTTTGGAAATGGATTCGATTTCTGAAACACCATGCCGACCCGTTTGCGAAGCTCAATGACATCGACATCGCTTCCGTAAATGTCGCAACCGCCAATCTTCACCTCGCCTTCAATGCGCACGCCATCGATCAGGTCGTTCATGCGATTGAGACAACGCAGCAACGTTGATTTCCCGCAACCGGAAGGGCCGATGAATGCGGTGACCAGTTTTTCCTTCATCGTGAGGCCAATGTTCTTCAACGCCCTGGATGCACCGTAATGGAGCGATAAATTTTCAATCTCAATCAGCGGCCCGGCGGATCCAGCCGCGGCGGCTGCCGCGCTTCCAACAGCAATTTTCTGAATCAAAGGTTCCGGCATAACAGGGATCATAAATTCATCCGAGGGCGCGCAATTTTTTCCGCATGCGGGCGCGAATCAGAATCGCCACGAGGTTCAAAGCGAAGGTCAGCATCAGCAGCACCATCACCGTCGCATACAGAATCGGGCGGGTTTGTTCGATGTTCGGCGACTGGGTGGAAAGCACGAAAACGTGATAGCCCAGGTCCATGAATTGATCCGTCAGTCTGTGCGGCAAACTCGCCATGTAATAGGCGACGCCGGTGAACAGGATGGGCGCCACTTCTCCGGCCGCCCGGCTGATCGCGAGGATGCCGCCCGTCATGATACCGGGCAGCGCCTGCGGCAACACGATGCGAACGATCGTCTCGAGCTTCGTCGCACCCAGCGCGAGGCTGGCTTCACGCAGACCGGGCGGAATGGCTTTCAACGATTCCTCCGTTGCAACGATTACGACCGGAAGTGTCATCACCGCGAGCGTGAGCGAAGCCCAGAGGAGCGCGGGCTGGCCCCAGACCGGGCCCGGATTGTTCAATAGAGAATCGATGTTCCTCCCGATGAAGTTGATGAAGAACCCGAGTCCGAACAAACCGAACACAATCGAAGGAACCGCGGCGAGATTGTTGACTGCCGCCCGAATGATCCGTGTCAGCGGCGCTTTCTGCGAAGCATATTCGGTCAGATAAACCGCTGTGATCACACCGATCGGGATGACAAAAATCGTCATTAGAAAAACCCGGATGGTGGTGCCAATGATCATGGGCAGCACACCGGTTGTTTCCGGATTGAAGAAATCCTTTTTCGGGATCGTGGAAACGAAGTGCCACGAAAGACCGCTCCAGCCATTCGCGGCGATGTTTATCAGGATGACAGCCAGGATCGAGAGGATCAGCAGCGTCGCCAATCCTGTGAGCCCGCTGAAGAAGAACGACGCGAAATCAAATCGCTCCGCCTGAAATCCCTTTCGCGCTGCCGGCGATGCGGTTCCGTTCACGCCTTCCCTCCTTCCAGACGGCTCTTCAGCCGGTTCATCACGATGCCACCGATCATGTTCGAAACGAACGTGACGACGAACAGCAGCGTGCCGAGCATGAACAGGATTCGATAATGATGACCACCCTGCACCGCTTCAGCCATTTCGGCGGCGATGGTTGTCGTGATGCTTCGGGCGGAATCGAAAATGTCCCACGAGACAACGCTCGCGGAACAGATCATCAGAACAATCATCGTCTCACCGATCGCGCGACCGAATCCGAGCACGACCGATGCGAACACGCCCGGCAGTGCCGCGGGCAGAACGATCTGCCACGCCGTCTGCCAGCGCGATGCCCCTAGCGCGAGTGCGGCCTGCGTGTAGCTTCGCGGCACGCTGGTCAGTGCATCTTCCGCAATTGAGAACACAATGGGGATGACGGCAAATCCGAGAGCGATCCCCGCAACGAAGGCGTTCAACCGCGTTTCGTATCCAAATATCCCCTGCAGCACCGACGCCATGACCAGCAGGCCAAAGAAACCGATTACCACCGACGGAATCGCAGACAGCAGCTCAATCATCGGCTTCACCACTTCCCGGACACGCGGACGCGCCAGCTGCGAAACATAAATCGCCGCACCAACAGCGAGCGGCACTGAAAACAGCAGTCCGATCAAGGTTGTTTTCAAACTGCCGATGATGAGCGGGAGGATGTTGTATTTGTGAATCTGCCCTACGGGTTGCCAGATGTATTCCGGACTGTCGTAACCGGTCCATCGATGCGGCAGAAGCATGTAGCGCCATTTCGTTGTGTTGACCCTGGCATCCTTGTCGTCGCGGATGTATTCCGGCAATTCGTTCATTGCCTCCGCTTTCACTTCCATCATGAGCCGCAACGTGTCGCGGTCCATCGCAGCGAACTGTTCCGGAGTCAACTCGAGGTAATCGCGCAGTTCCCGTGAGCTCAGAGAATCCATTTTTTCCACCGGAATCGTTTCCTTGATCAGGGCACTGTTCATTCTGCCGGTGAAGATCGGCGCCGCTTCGCGCACGACGAAGACGAAGATCAACAGCACCATCAGGATCGCGGAAAGCGAAACCATAAGGATGAACCTTTCCGCGACCCATTCCAGCGGACGCGCTCTGTGCCCGCGCTGCATTCCCATCCATCCAAGGGGACGTTTGGGGTTGGGATATCGATGAGGCATGGGATTTTGAACCGTCAACTCTTGGCTATCTGCCATCGGCTATTGGCTATTCCTCCAGCGTGATGCGTGATGCGTGATGCGTGAACAACCCGCAGCCTTCCCCGAGCCATTTTCACATTCCCTTCCAAATCATTTCTCCCGCAAGTTGGCAGGAATCGGAAAGTATCCGACATCCTTCACGACCCTCTGACCTTCATCGCTGCGAATCCACTTCAGGTATTCTCCAATCTCCCCCTTATCGAGTGCCGGGTTGAGATAGATGTAGAGGTAACGCCAGATCGGATATTTCTGTGAAACAACATTTTCCTCCGTCGGATCAATCGCGGGTGAGCTGTCGTCGGCCTTGATCGGCAGATGCTTCGCTCCGGCGCCATACGCCGCGCCGCCGTAGCCGATGCCTTTTCGATCCTTCGCCACAGCCTGAAGCACCGCCGCCGTTCCGGGCATCGTTTGTGCACTCGCAACAAAATCCCTGCCCTTGAGCACGTGTTCCTTGAAGAACTCGTATGTGCCGGAACTGTTTTCGCGGCTGTAAACCGTGATTGGCAAATCAGCTCCACCCACGTCCTTCCAGTTGCGAATCTTTCCCGTGAAGATCTGCTGCAGCTGTTCAACAGTCAGTTCCCGGACCGGATTCTCTTCGTTCACGTAAATCGACAGGCCGTCCACGGCCACCTTGTATTCGCGCGGCCGGGCCTGAAACGCGGCGAGACATTTCTGAATCTCCGCGGCCTTGATCGGTCGCGACGAATTGCACAGATCGGTCGATCGATTCTGTAATGCGGCAATGCCGGTTCCACTGCCGCCGCCCGTGACCTGAATCTTCGTTTCCGGGTGTTTCCCCATGTAAACCTCAGCCCATTTCTGGGCGAGAATCACCAGCGTGTCCGAGCCTTTGACCGTGATGGTTCCAGCGTGAGCTGAAACCGCGCTGACCACGATGACCGATGCAATTGCGAGTTTTTCAATGAGTGTTTTCATGTTCGAAGAAGGAGTGTTGGTTGGTGGTTTGGTTCAGAATTTCAGAGTGGCATCGATCTGAAGCCGCGCCGTTCCGCTCCCGGAACCGGACGGGCTTTCCTGAATGGCTTCCGTGAGAAATGCAGTCGCACCCAAAGTGAGCGAATCATAAGGAGAATAGGAAAGTTTGATGATGTGGCCTTTGATGTTCGTTCCGGCAATGTAACCGCTGCCGCCACCGGTGCGCGCGGAACTGGATTGATGGAACGCGCCGAAATCGGAATCGACAAACTCTTCAAACCACGCGTCGCCCTCGAGATATTTGTATCGGTAGCTGAGGTCCCACAAACCCTTCTTGCCCGACTTGCCGAACGTCACGCCAACGGAATACCCGACGTTCTGATGCCGCGCCGCTGGGTTATACATGTAATCGCCGGCAAACCGGATCGGGAACGCACCGTTGTAGAGCGGGAACTTGTCCAGAGTCCACGTCAACGCCGCATCAGCCACGATGGGATTGTAATGATTCTGAAGATTTCCAAATGTCGAGCCCACCACGCCGCTTCGGCTGTTCCCACCGTTTTGATTTGGAATGGTCCATGTCGTCGTGGTGTTCGTACCCGTCGGAGTGAGTGTTTGGGAGCGGCTGGCATTGAGCGCCTCCTGATTGTCGATCAACAGCCCTGCGATGCCGAAGCTGGTTGAGATCTTTTTGCTCCAGGCAGAATCGAAACGCGCCTGAGCGCCGACGAAATACGGATCGTTGTTGCTGCCGCCGATTTCATCCATGACAAATGCGCCGGCGTTGAACTTCAGCGAATGCCTGTCGCTGAGTGTGTAAGCAAGCTGGGCCGCCACACCTTCCGGCGTGTAATCGCCATCGAACACCATGTCCGAGAACACGAAGGGATTTTCCATCTTCCCGACCGTGAACGTTGCGAGAAAGTCCGGTGAATTCACCGCCCTCCAGCGCCCATACGCGAGATCGACGAAAATGAATTTTTTCGACGCGTTGTCCGAGAAGGTGGTGTTGCCGGAAATGGGATCGCCACCAAAGGAACCGCCACTGCTGGATTCCGACGAACTCAGGCGCAAACCGAGTTCCAGGTTGTCCTTGAACACTGCGGTCGCGCCGAAGCGAAGACGATATCTGAAGCGCTGGCGATCGACGGGGTTTTCGTTCTCGAAGAAAAAGCCTTCGTACCGCCCGCGAAAGTCACCGTTGAACTTCAGGGCCGATGCCCATTCCGGCAAACCGGTTCTGGCCGAGAACGCAGACGAAAATCCCTTGTCCGATTCCTCCTTGAGCTGATTGGCCTCCGAGACGGAGAGGATTCCCTTGTCCACGAGTTTGTCGAGCAATGCATCGACCGATTGTGCGCGTGCCTGAGGCGCGCTGGCGCATACGGTTGCCGCACCAGCCACCACCATGATCGTTTTGAGTCGTTTGTTGTTCATTTGGAATTCAGTTCGATTGCAGAGTGGCAGCCCCTTGTTACGGCATCGCGGCGCGATTGTTACGATTGGGTTACAGCGGAGCGGAAGAGAGAAGGAAGCGGAGAAAAGAATTTGCGGGGAATGATTCAGAAGTGGACCGTCGTCAGGGCCGCCCGCAAGAAACTCTTTCGAATACGCAAATAAAAACCCAACGCCCAAATCTATTGCCCCAGGCCGAAGGCAAAACCCAAAGCCTGGTGCGTAACGTCTTTTAAATTAATCCTCGATGACGTGCCTTCATGACATGAGAGTCACCACAGCCAGAATGACTGGTGCTATCAAATGGAATCCAAACCGGAGATATAACTTGAATTTCGGGCACGCGGTGAAGTCGGTGTTGCACGAACAAAATCAGCGACCGTCGCTGAGAACCCCGCCGAAAACTGATGGCTCGCAACTAAAACGCGGAGCGCCGATTCGCGCCGGCCCTTGTTCGGCTGAACTTCAGGAGTCTCCGAACCCATCCGAACCCGAATCCCTGGACGAGATGCCGCGAGCAAACAAGCCGGCTCCAATCCCGAGACACACCAGCGCCGCAAAACAAAACCCGATGACATGCGCAACCCCCAACAGAACATTTCCCGATGAAAACATCCCGCCAACGGATTGAACTCCCGCCCCCGATCGCAAGTAATTCAACAATACCAACCCGAAGCCCAATGCAAATGCGAGCCACAGCACACCCGCTATGACGAACAGCGCTCTTTTCATGATCGATCCGAGGTGCCCCGCGACACGTCTCAGCGTGTTGATGCGTTCGTGGACGCGCGAACCGTCACGCCGGACATCGGGACATTGGTGCCGTCAATTGTGACCTCTCCGAGATGAGATGCTTCACTTCGCGCCCTTCGCGTCCTTCGCGTGCGGCTTTGCGACGGCGGGGAAATTTCGGTTCGGGAAAATCTCCCATGGATCTGTATGCATCTGCGTTCATCTGGCCTCAGTGCTTTTCCATCCGCGGATGAAAGGCCTTTCGCGCAAAGAATTCTTTTCTTTTTCTGCTGCTGCTTGCAGTTTCTAGCCCTCGCGAGATGAACTGAAACGGGCATCCACCGTTGCCTCGCAGAAGATTTAACCACCGGAACGCGATTGCTGCGTTCCCGACGAGACATGGCAGACAAACGTAAGAAAGACGCAAACCAACTGGACCTCGGGATGGGCGGAAAGCAGCCGCATGACGCTGCCAGCCTGGCAGAGAAAAACGCGGGCCAAAACGGAAAAGACCACAACGAAGTCGTGGCGGAAGCCGTTCCCGCAAACCTGGTTCATGCGCCGTTCAGCCCCAAAAAGATCGAGCTGCCGCTGCATCGCCGGATCAACACCAGCTTCCTGGAATACGCCAGCTACGTCATTCGTGACCGCGCGATTCCGCATCTCGCCGACGGCTTGAAGCCGGTGCAGCGACGCATTCTTTGGGCGCTTCATCAGAACGACGACGGCCGGTTCATCAAGGTCGCCAATCTCGTCGGTGACACGATGAAGTATCATCCGCACGGCGACGCCGCGATCGGTGATGCACTCGTGGTGCTGGCCAACAAACGTTACCTGATCGAAGGCCAGGGAAACTTCGGAAACATTTTCACCGGCGATCCTGCCGCCGCTCCGCGTTACATCGAATGCCGCCTGACCGAACTGGCGCGAACGGAACTGTTCAACGATGAAATCACCGAGTTCGTTCCGAGCTACGATGGTCGTAACAAAGAGCCGGTCACGCTGCCGTCCAAGCTGCCGTTGACTCTGATGCTCGGCGCGGAGGGCATTGCCGTCGGTCTTTCCGCCCGCATTCTTCCGCACAATTTCCCCGAGCTGCTTGAAGCGCAGATCGCGATCCTGAAAAAGCAGCCGTTCAAGTGTCTCCCTGATTTCCAGACCGGCGGGTTGATGGACGCGCGCGATTATCAGGACGGCAAGGGCAGCGTGAAGGTGCGCGCCAAGATCAAGGTGAAGGACGATGCCACGGTGGTGATCAAGGAGATCCCACCGACGACCACGACCGAATCGCTCATCGCGTCGATCGAAGACGCCGTTCGCAAGGGCAAGCTGAAGGTGAAGTCGATCAACGATTTCACTTCGGAAGATGTTGAGATCGAAATCCGCTGCCCGCAGGGAGTCGATCCGGAGAAGCTCGTCGATGCGCTGTATGCGTTCACCGCCTGCGAAGTTTCGATTTCCAGCCGGATCATTGTCATCAAGAACAATCGCCCGGTGGAAATGACCGTGAGCGAGGTTCTGCGTGAGAACACCGATCAGCTGGTGGAAATTCTGAAGCGCGAGCTGGAGTTGAAGATCAAGAAGCTGGAGGACGAACTTCATTTCCGCACGCTCGAACGCATCTTCATTGAGGAACGGATTTACAAGAAGATCGAGCAGTGCAAAACGAACGAGGCGGTTTTCGCCGCGGTGTACGAAGGCTTCAAACCGTTCCGCAAACAGATGTATCGCGATCTCACCGATCCCGATGTCGAGAAGCTCCTCAGCGTTCGCATCCGCCGCATTTCGTTGTTCGACATCAACAAACACCGCGAGGAAACCGACAAGGTCAAAGCGGATCTTGAGGAGACGCGGAAGAATCTCAAGAACCTGATCAAGTATGCGATCGGGCATCTGGAGGCGTTGCTGGAGAAATACGGTCCCCAATACCCGCGTCTTACCACCAAATCCGCGCGCCACGAGGAAGTCGATGTGAAGGCGGTGGCGTTCAAGGCCTTCAAGGTTTCCTACGATCGCGAGTCCGGTTACGTCGGCTACAAGGTCGGCGGCGAGGAATTCAAGATGGACTGCACGAAGTTCGACAAGCTGCTGCTGGTCTTCAAGGACGGCACCTACAAGGTGGTCGAACTGCCCGAGAAACTGTTCGTTGGTCCGGACGTGGTGTATTGCGCCCTGCCCGACCGGGACGCCGTGTTTACCTGCGCCTACACGGATCGCAACGCGAGTTACCTCAAGCGCTTCACCTTCGGCGGCACGATCACGAACAAGGTTTACAACTGCATCCCCGAGAAGTCGCGCATCCTGTTCTTCGCGCCGGGCACGCCCAAGGTGCTTTATGTGCGCTACAAACCCGCTCCGCATCAGAAGATCAGCCAGCAAACCTGCGATCCGAGCGAGGTGGAAGTGAAGAGCCCGAAAACGCGCGGACGACAGATCTCGATCAAGGACATCAGCTCCGTTACAGCAGAACCGACCCGCGGCTGGGACGACAAGGCGACAACGACGAAGATCATGTTCGCCTGAAGAATCCGACAGCAGGGGCCGAAAAGCTCCTCGGTCAGGTTCCGAACTAAATTCACCGCCGAGGCGCAGAGACGCAGAGAAACTTTATTCTTTGCTCTGCGTCTCGGCGTCCCGGCGGTTGTTCCAAAGCCTTTAACTGTCTTCGTTCCTTCTGTGCGCCTTTCGCCCAAAGCCTTAAGCCTAATCGCCTTCCCTTATTTTCAGACTGGCGCAATCTTCCCAGACCTTTAGAGTTCATGCGTTATGAACCGAAACTGGCACCGCGCCCTTTTTGTGGCCTTCTCCGCCGCATCGCTGATTTTCCCCGCTGCCGCCCATTGCGCCACGGTGGAGATCGTGTCGTCAGAGGTGATTCCCGCCCCCGCTCCGCCAGCGCAAGGAGTGCAGCCCGGCAAGCCGCTTTCCGTCGATGACTTCCTGAAATGGGATGCTGAAACGAAGGAAGCAATCGCAACCAACGATGTAATCGAAACGCAGTTTTCATTCTGGCTGACGAACGTTTCCACGTTCGACGTCACAATCAACGGCGTCGGAACCTCCTGCGGTTGCACCGCGGCCCGTCTTCCCAGCCAGCCCTGGACTCTTCCCCCCGGTTCGAACGGTGTCATCAATGTGACGATGAACCTGGCCAACAAATCCGGCACCATCACGAAGACGGTCACGGTGAGCACCGACAAGGGATCCAAGATGTTGTTCGTCCGTTCCATCATTCTGCCACCGGCGGCAGGGCAGATGACCGGGAACGAACGTCAGAGCAACCAGATGATTGCGCTGGCCGACCGGCAGGCGGTTTTCCGCGGCGATTGCGCGCGTTGTCATGCCGACACCAGGGACAAGCTCGGCAAGGAACTTTACGCCTCCGTCTGCGGCGTCTGTCACGAGGCCGAACATCGCGCCTCGATGGTTCCGAACCTCCGCGAGCTCAAGCAGCCGACCAATGCTGAGTACTGGCGCAACTGGATCACAAAAGGAAAACCCGGCACGCTCATGCCCGCGTTTTCCGAAAAGGAAGGCGGCATTTTGAACGATGCGCAGATCGAATCACTCGTGAAATATCTCACCGAAGCGATCCCTTCGAAGCCCGCTCAAGCCGCTTCCGCCACACCCGCTCAAACCGCCATTCCACGTCCTCAACCGGCTCACTGACGCTGTCGGGCCGGGATTTATGGATGATACTCTGATTGGCAGCAAAATCTGTCGTTTCGGCTTAAAAAGCTGATTGCTTTCCTCGCGATGCTGTCAGCATGCTCCGTAGGCTCGTGATGTTTTCGAACTGTTCATGAGCCGGATCAACTGACTGCTCAAATTCACATGCGCACTGCATTCAAAGACGTTTCAAAAATTCGTTTCGAAGGACCGAAATCCAGGAATCCCCTGGCTTTCAAACACTACAACCCCGACCAGAAGATCGAAGGCAAGACGATGCGCGATCACCTGCGCTTTTCGGTCGTTTACTGGCACACCTTCCGCGGAACCGGCTCCGATCCGTTCGGCCCCGGCACCGCCATCCGGCCGTGGGATGATGGTTCGAACTCGGTGAAGAATGCCCAGAACCGTGCGCGTGTTGCATTCGAGTTCATTGAAAAACTCGGCGCCCCCTTTTACGCGTTCCACGACCGCGACGTCGCTCCGGAAGGACGCAATCTCAAGGAAACCAACGCGAACCTCGACGCGGTCGTGAAGGTGTTGAAGGAAGAACAGAAGCGCACAGGCATCCGCCTGCTCTGGGGCACTGCAAATCTCTTTTCCAATCCGCGCTTCGTTCATGGCGCCGGCACCAGCTGCAATGCGGACGTCTTTGCCTACGCCGCCGCGCAGGTGAAGAAGGCGCTCGAAGTGACGCACGAACTCAAGGGCGAAGGCTACGTTTTCTGGGGCGGTCGCGAAGGTTATTCCACGCTTCTCAACACCGACATGAAGCGCGAACAGGAGCACCTGGCGAAGCTTCTCCACATGGCCGTCGATTACAAGAAGCAGATCGGCTTCAAAGGCCAGTTCTACATCGAGCCGAAGCCGAAGGAACCGACCAAGCATCAATATGATTCCGATGCAGCCGCGTGCCTGAACTTCCTCCGCGAGTTCGGATTGCTCGAACATTTCAAGCTGAACATCGAAACCAACCATGCCACGCTCGCCGGCCACACCATGCAGCATGAACTCGAAGTTGCGGGAGCCGCCGGCGCTCTCGGTTCCATCGACGCCAACACCGGTGACGAACTGCTTGGATGGGACACCGACCAGTTCCCGACGAACGTTTATCTGACCGCCTACACGATGTTGAGCGTGTTGAAGTATGGCGGCTTCACAACCGGCGGCGTGAACTTCGACGCAAAGGTTCGCCGCGAAAGCTTCGAACCGATCGATCTTTTCCATGCACATGTCGGCGGCATGGACGCCTTTGCGCGCGGACTTAAGATCGCTGCTGCGATCCGCAAGGACGGCCGTCTGGCGGATTTTGTGAAACAGCGCTACAGCAGCTGGGACAGCGGCATCGGCGCGAAGATCGAGAAAGGCCAGATCACGATGGCCGAACTCGAAGCCTACATTCTGAAGAAAGGCGACGCGTCGCCGAACACCAGCGGACGCCAGGAATTCCTCGAGAACCTGATCAACGAGTTCATCTGAGAAATCAAAATCGAAAAGCTCTCGACATCAAACCGCGGCAGCAACCTGCCGCGGTTTTTATTTTCCGTTTTTCTTAGCCCGACTTCCGCTATTCGACTGCGAAAGTGACGAATTTTAGGATCTTTTGGATC
>CALBZA010000007.1 GCA_937890005.1 uncultured Verrucomicrobia subdivision 3 bacterium
TCCCCTTCAAAACGAGTCGTCCGGAAAAAGCGCGGTTTTTCAACAGCCTGCTAGTCAGACTCAGGCATGTCCGCTTCCTGACAGCAGGAGCCGCAACCTTCATAGCAATCCACACACAACCAGCGGTCGCCGATCTGGACGGCGTCGAAGCGGCCGCACATTTCGCACGGATGCTCCTGCGGATTCGGTTCAGCCTGCTTCTGTTTCAATGATTGTTTCTGGTCTTGCATTGGATGTTGAACCGTTGGCTATCGTCGTGTCATCTGCCACACAATCCAGCCGCCGTGAAGCACGGCGATCGCGAGCAGGCTGATGCCGGAGATGTGTTCCATTCGAAGCAACGTTTTCTCGCTGAAACGTCCGTAGCCGCGGGAGGAACTGAAGCTGAGAATGAAAAACCAGAATCCGGTTCCAAGCGCGACACCGGTGACGCAGGCAAGTTTTCCGGTCCAGTCGGGCGCGACCCATTCGCGCGAGATGAAGTTGGCGGCAAGAATGATCCAGAACACCAGCACACCGACATTGGCCATCACCCGGACGAAACCGGTCATGAACGCCGAGTGCGGATGAAAGCGTTCCTCGATCCGTTCCTCGAGCTTGTGTGCGATCGGTCCCAGTTCCACCGGCGCTTCGACTGATTTGGCGCGGAGGAATTTGATTCCGAGAAACAGCATGAAGACGAAACTGCCGAGTTCCATCACAGCTTTCACGACGCCTTTGGCGAAGAAGGAAGCGAAGCCTGTGAATGCGATGAAGCAGTAGATGACCTCCATGACCGTGGCGCCCATGCTGATCAGGAGAGCCCATTTGAAACCACGCCGGGCGCCTTCGTTGATGATCGTCAGGTTGACGGGGCCGACCGGGATGGATAGCAGGAGGCCGCTGATGAAGCCCGTCAAACCCGCGCGAAATATGACATCCAGTTCCGCCATTGACCTTCAGACCCGGCTCTCAGGCTCATCGTAGTCGTCATCCTCCTCTTCGATTTCATTCCGGATGCGCCTGGAGATGCGTGGACGAATGAAACCATAAACGAGGTAAGCGGTAAAAAAGAGTGGCAACGCGTAATAGAGAATTGTCTTCCACCAGACGACGATCAGGCCGAGGAAGAGGCATGCGATGATCGCCTTGGCGAAGGTGCTGGTTGAGCGCAGGCCGAGCGATTTGAAGCTCGGGTACTTCACGGTGCTCACCATCATCGCTGAGAGGAAGACCAGCACCACGGCTGGAACATATTTCCAGTTCCCCAGGCTCTTCTCATTTTCGTTCAGCTTGATGATCAGGAGTGTAAGCGATGCCACCAAACCCGCGGCTGAAGGAATTGGAAATCCGAGAAATTCCTTGCCGCCTCCACCGCCGGACATCGTGGCGAGGCAGTTGAACCGGGCGAGCCGGAATGCACCGCAAAGGAGGTAAACAGACGCGATGAACCAGCCGACTTCCGGATGATCAAAAGGCGGCCCGTTGAACGCATCGCGCAGCACAACACGATGAACAAGAAATGCCGGCGCAACGCCAAATGACACGAGATCGGCCAGCGAATCGAACTCGCGGCCGAAAGGGCTTTCAACACCACCCATGCGGGCGACGCGGCCGTCGAATAAATCGAAAATGCAGGCGAGCAGGATGAATGCAAGCGCGACCTTGATCTGGGAGTAGTCGCCAAGATGAAGATCTGCCTCGACGATTTTCGTCAGTGCGACAAAGCCGCAGAAGAGATTTCCCGCGGTGAGCAGATTCGGCAGGAAATAGATCTTCAACTTTCCTTCGACGCTCTCACTCGGCTTGGGATTGGGTTCCGTCGAAGCCATGCCAGTTCCTTTAATCTATCGTCGCCAGAATGGACTCGCCGCCGACCACGCGGTCGCCGAGCTTCACGTTGATTTTCGCCGACATCGGAAGGTAAACATCGCAGCGCGAACCGAATTGAATGAGGCTGATGCGTTCGCCGCGAACGACTTCATCGCCGGTGCCAATCCAAGGAACGATGCGGCGGGCGATGACGCCAGTGATCAGGCGAAGACCGATTTTGACATCGGCGGGCTCGGTGGATTCGAAGCCAATCAACACATTTTCGTTGCACGTGGCGCATTCGGTTTTCATGGCGTTCATGAAGGCGCCTTCGGTGTATTTCATGTAGGCGACCCGGCCGGTCACCGGTGCGTTCTGAACGTGGACATCCACCACGGAGAGAAAGATGGAAATGCGCTGGCATTCGCCGCCCATGAACTTCGGTTCGGTGGTGGTGTCGATCACATCGACCTTGCCGTGGGCGGGCGAGAGCACCAGATTCGAACCGGCAGGCACCCGGGGATTCGGATCACGGAAGAAATAGAGAACGAAGATGGCAAACGCGACCCACAGGCCGAACACAAAGAAGGAAATCGCCACCATTGCGCCGCCCAGAAGCGTCGCGAGCACACCGATGATTGGAACCAATGCGACAAGAATCAGCGTGATCAGCAACATCTTGAACGCCGCTTTTCTTGCCTTACCCGAATGTTTCATCCCTGAAAGGTAAGGTTTCGTTGCGCCGGGTCAAAGCGCAATCTTCCCCAGTGACTTGCGGTCGATGCGGTTCTGGAAAACACAGTCTGAAGATGACAAGCAACTCCGATTTCCCGGGCGGTTTTTGGACAAGGAAGATGAGATGTCCTCGCGAATTGCCCGGCCAGTCACAGAGACGTAACAGGAGCGGAAGCCGTCTTCTCGCTGGAAGATCTCGGCGGCTACCAGCTGCCGTCCACGAGAAGGGAGGTAATGTTTCGCGCGAGTTCCTCAGCTAAAACAGGCATGGCCTGACGTTCGGCGCTGGCGAGGTCGGAACCGGCGCGGACGAGTGTGTAGCCGGTGACGTCTCGATCGAGAACCGTTTTCCCTGTGCTGCGATCCTTGGCCGTGACGCGCGCCGTCACGTTGATGCGGAAATCATTTACAGTGAGAACATCGTTTGGCAGCAGGCTGAGTTCTCTGCGGTCGTAGTGAGTCAGAACGCCGGTGACCACGAGATCTCCCTTTTCACGAGTTGCCAGGCGGAACGTCCCGTCCTGCTGGACAGCGCGGCGGAGAGCCGTGGTTACGGCATCGCCAAGCCTTGGTTGCATGGTCTGGTTTGAGAACGGAGTCAGCTGGATCGTGCGTGATCCGGCTGCGGTGCCGTCGGTGGGCCCCAGCCTGTATCCGGCGCAGCCTGAGACAAGCAGTGCGACACACAGGAGAAAGAGTCGGGCCGGGAGCATGATTATTTGCTTGCAGATTGAAGCCGCTGGTTCAGCGCTTCCAGTTTTTCCCGGGCTTGAACCGCGTAGGGGGAGTCCGGTTCATCGAGCAGCAGGTTGACCACGTCGTTGTAGTAAATCTTCGCCGCCGGAAGCAGGTTTCCCTTTTCGTAATACCGCGCGATCTCGAGACTCCCGCGCGCCTGTTCGGTCTTCAATTCGGAAATAATTTTCTGCGCCTGCGGCACACGCTGATCCTCTGGGAACAGCGTGATGAAGTCCGTGAACGTTGCGATCGCCTGGGCGGCCGTGTTCTGGTCGTAGTCAGCCTTCTTGGCCTGTTTGTGATACGCGAGTCCCTGCCGGAAAAACGCCTCCGCTGCGATTGCGGGACGGTCGTTGTATCGATCCGCGGCGCGTTCGTAGGCTTTGACAGCTTCCGGGTAATTCGACTGCTTCTCGCGAGCTTCCCCAATTTTCAACTGCGCCTGGGGGGCGACTTCGCTGTAGGGGCCGTTCTTTACGATCTTCTGATAGAGGTCGGCGGTCTTCTCCATCGAAGGGAAGAAAGGGATGTAACCCCACAGACGGAACCATTCGCCGTCGAGAAAGCCATTGGCAATTTCGTATTGGCGCTGGAGCACCTCTTCGTAGTTGACGAACTTCGGGTATAGCTCAAGGAGCTTCTGGTATTCCTTGAACGCGCGTTCGCTGAAACCGCGCTCCTGATAGCAGCGGCCGACCAGATACTGCGCCTGCGGAGCGTAATCGGACAACGGCCAGACTCTGACCGTTCTACGGGCTGCACGGAGGGCGAGACTGTAGTCTTTCTTGTCGAAGGCATCCTGCGCGACGATCAGCTGATCCTTGGCGCGCATCCGTTGCCAGCGTCCTTCGCCGCCGACGGGTTCGTAAATCCAGCCTTCGCCCGGCGTATAAATCAGCGGAGCAGGGGAGCGGTACGGCGTCAGCAGCAACAGCGTGCTGAGAAGAAAAAAATAAGCGAGCCGGCGATTCATTCGCGGAACGGTAGAGACGGCCTGAAATCAAGTCAAGGCAGCCGCAGAGTCCTGGCTGAACGGATCGCCCAAGAACGATCCGTCAGACGATCAACCGCGATAAACAATCATGATTGCGTAGTCCGATACCAGCTTTTGCGTGGACAGATCCACGTGGGTATAGGTCATCGGACTGATGTTGATGATGTTGTCTTCGCCCACCTTGCCGAGGAATGCGGAGACGACTTCGTCAAAACGATCGTGTCCTACTTCAACGCAATCGGTGTGTCGGATGGTCTTCACCTTGACCTTCTTGTCCGTTTCCTTGGCGGAAACTTCCAATGGGGGCAGCGGTTTGGTGATCAGGCTTTCGGCCGGGGTGGAGCGCACCGGGACCTTCAGATGCATCTGGACCTTGGCCGCGGCGGAGGTGGCGATGGGGTTGGCCGTGGGAACCTGCGCCACCGGGATTCGGCCGCTCGTGTCTGCGCCGCTCGTGCGGGTGCCTTTCGCGCCGACCGCGGGGATGACGATTGTTTCCGAGCAGGAGGGACATTCGATTTCACTTCCTGCACCGGAGCTGTCCACTTCGAGTTCCTGATCACACTTGGGGCAATTGAAGATGATATCCATAACTTGATTGAGCAGGCGTGAGGTTCAACGCATTTGCAGCCTAAAACCCGATGTCGCTGTTTGCGAGAAAAATGTGTTCATCGCCGCAACGCCCTGGCGTCACTCATACGTGTTCCGCATTTCCTGAACTCGGTGCCATACAGGTGAATTCTGCGGTGTGCGCGATTGAACCTCCTGGAAAATGCGTTTCGCCTCCTGGGGGTCGCTTCGATACATCATTCCGCACAGGTCCAGTTCAAGCCATGCCTTGCGCGGATCCTGCAGAATACGCGCATTTGATTTCAGCCACTGCTGCATGGCTTTCGGCCCTTGTCGTCGCGCGAGTTCCAGCGAGCCCTGCAATTCGTAAGGCATCCCGGGCAGCTGGTCTGGTTTGACCGTCCTGGCTGCAATCGCTTTTTCTTCCGCGGCCTTCTGATCCTGAAATGTCTCCCAATACTTGTAGAGGCTCCAGCCGACGAAGAGGATGCCCGCGACGATCAGGCCTCCGATGAGTTTCGTATTCATGACTCCTCGATCCGTTCGACACGCGCACCGAGCTGGCGAAGCTTCGCATCCATGTTCTCGTAGCCGCGATCGAGGTGGTAAACGCGGTTCACCTGAGTGGTTCCCTTTGCTGCAAGGCCGGCAATCACCAATGCCGCCGACGCCCGCAGATCGCTCGCCATCACGGGCGCGCCGCTCAACGGTTTGCCGCCTTTCACAATCGCGCTCGGACCTTCAATCTCAATGTCCGCACCGAGACGCGTCAGTTCGCTGACATGCATGAAGCGCGATTCGAAAATGCGTTCGGTGATGATGCTGATTCCGGGAGTGAGCGTCATCAGCGCCATGATCTGTGCCTGCACGTCGGTGGGAAATCCGGAGTAGGGGAGGGTGGTCACATCGACCGGTTTCAATTTCCCGCCGCGTCGGACGGTGATGACGGTTCCTTTTCGCTCAATCTTCACTCCGGCATCGTTCAGCTTGTCAAAAACGGCATGCAGATGATCTGCGCGGGCGCCGTGAATGTTGATCTCGCCGTTCGTTGCCGCGGCAGCGATGGCGTAAGTCGCGGCTTCAATGCGGTCGGGAATCACCTCGTGTTCCGCGCCGTGAAGCTCCTTCACGCCGGTGATGGTGATTGTCGGACTGCCGGCTCCGGAAATTTTCGCGCCCATGGCATTGAGGAAGGCGGCGAGATCGACCACCTCCGGTTCGCAGGCGGCGCTTTCAATCACTGTCACGCCCTCTGCGAGCGTTGCGGCCATCATGACGTTTGCTGTTCCCAAAACAGTTGCGCCGGCGCGACCGCCAAGGAACATCGCTGAACCCACGAGCTTTTTCGCCGTGGCATCCACATAGCCGCGTTCGATCCGAATTTTGGCTCCAAGCGCCTCAAGGCCTTTCAGGTGGAGATTGATCGGGCGGGCGCCGATGACGCAGCCGCCCGGAAGTGAAACCGTGGCTTTGCGAAGCCGGCCCAGCAGTGGGCCCATGATACAGATGGAGCCGCGCATTTTTCGGACGAGGTCGTAGTCGCCCGCGCCTTTGACTTTCTTCGCCTGAATGCGCACCTCGCCGTTTTTGAATTCAACCTTCGCCCCGAGCCACTGGAGAATCTGGCCCATGAAACGGACGTCGCTCAGGTTTGGAACGCGGCGGATGATGCAGGGCTCGGCAGTGAGAAGCGTGGCCGCCATGATGGGGAGCACGGCGTTTTTCGCGCCGCTGATCATGACGTCGCCGTGAAGCGGAACACCGCCTTTAATCAAAAGACTTTCCATGGATTTCTAAACAATGACAAAGCTCGGAGAATGTTCGGTTTGCTCGGCTGACGTGAGCGCACTTCAGATTCAACTCGGTATTTGCGCAACAAGGATTCGTTGGCGCTGAGTGTAGTCCTCGTAAATGCCCTCCACAACCCACTTTTGAGATTCGAAGATGGTTTTGATCGCGTCCGCCTGGCCGTCGCCGAATTCCACCATCAGATGTCCGCCTGGATTCAGGAATGCGCCGGATTGGCTGGCGAGCATTCGATAAAAGTCCAGTCCGTCCGGGCCGCCATCAAGGGCGCTTCTCGGATCGAAATCGCGCACCTCGGGATCCAATGTGTTGATTTCCTCGGACGCGATGTAAGGCGGATTGCTGATGATGAGATCGAACGAACGCTGCGGTTCTTTCAATGCAGCGAAGCCGTCGCTCTGCAGGAATTCGATCCGTTCAGAAACCTGATTCCGTTCGGCATTGGTCTTCGCGGTTTCAAGGGCATCCGGGGAAATGTCGATGGCGATAATTTTCGACGTCGGACATTTCGAGGCGAGAGCGATGGCGATGCAACCGCTCCCGGTTCCGAGATCGAGTGCTGCTGGAATACCTTCCGTTCGAGTCTTCAGAAATTGCCAGCCTTTCTCGGCCAGCAGTTCGGTTTCAGGTCTTGGAACGAGCACATGCCGGTTCACGGCGATTTCCAATCCGCAGAACGAAGTGGTGCCGACAATGTGCTGGAGCGGTTCACGTGCGCCGCGGCGTTTTATCAGCTCGCGGAGCTGGTCTGTTTCGGCATCCGCGAGCACGCGTTCGAAGTTCAGGTAAAGCTTCATGCGTTGAAGCTTCAGCACGTGGGCAAGCAGCAGTTCCGCCTGCAGGCGCGGCGAATCGACTCCCTTCTTCTGAAGAAAGTCGGCGCTCTTCTGAATGCATTCCAGAACCGTCACGGCGCGAAGAGTATTGGCTGACGCGGGATCGCGGAAACTTTTTTCGGCGGAGTCGAAAGGCCTCACGCGAAGGACGCGAAGGGCGCGAAGGGAGAGAAGCAAGGAGCAGGGAGTAGGGAGCAAGGAGGCTGGGTTCACGTGCTCTGGTTCGGATTTGCGGTCCTCATGCCTGAAATTCCTTCGCGCCCTTCGCGCCCTTCGCGTGAGGCAAATCTGCACGAATCAAACACCAGTGCAGGGCAAAGAGATGAGGTGAATTCGGGAGGACGTTGTCCGCATTTTCCGGCGGCGAATTGCAGCCTCTACGGATTTCGCCGGACGCGGTCGTTCCACTACTCTCACTCAACCCGTTGGAATCTCATCCGCGGAAAACTTGAACAGGCCATGCCGGAAAAGCTGAACATGCTGACCACCTCGCTGGAGGGTGGAATTCTTCGAAAGGGAACCCGCGTCTTCGCCGTGCTCGGCAAGGCCACACCATCCGGAATCAGCGCGTTCCGACGGAGCGACATCGGACGCAGCCTCGCTGTCACCGCCGAATACGGTTTTCTCCGGCTCGAACGGTTGACCGGCGAAGAGGAGGTGACCGGACTGGAAATTTTCCTCACCACGCCGTTCTCGTACGAATACGGGATTTCAGGCATGACCAGTGCCGCGGAACTGACCCGCTCGGTGTTTGGACTGCTTCCGACCGAACTCGAACAACTCGTCACCGGCTTGCGCCGCGGCAGTTTTCCTGTTCTTGGTTTTTCACCGGCGGACACGCGATGCAGCATCAACGGCAGCATCATTCCCGCCTGCTGGCCTCATGTCGTGACATCGAATCTCGCCCTTTATGGAAACATCATTTCGGTGGAGGCATTCATCCGCGTGTTGATCTCGTCGATGCCGCAAGGCCAGCTCACCACGCGATTCCCGACGCTGCAACCGGTGTTCAAGCATCTGCTTCGATTGATGGTGATCCAGCGGCGGGGCATTCCTTATTGCAAGGAAGCGATCGATCTCGTTCCTGCCGACGCATTCGCCGGCAAATAGCTGGAATTCAGCGATTCTGTTCCAGTTCACAAACGCGCTGGTCCAAAGCGTCAAGCTGAAGGCCGCGATCGATCATCCGTTTTTTCCAAAATTGCAGGCGAACAAAAAGAAACCCGCGACGCTGTTGTCGCGGGTTTGAAAGAGGAATTCGAAACTTACTTCTTCTTCCCGTGCACCTTGGCGGCGACTTTCAATCGCAGGCCATTCAGTCGGATGAAGCCGGTGGCGTCGTCCTGGTTGTATGCCTTCGTCGGATCGGCTTCCATCGTCGCAATGTGCGGATTGTAGAGGCTGACCTTCGATTTGCGGCCTGAGACCATGATGTTGCCCTTGTAGAGTTTCACGCGCACGGTGCCAGTGACGTTCTTCTGGCTTTCGGTGACGTAAGCCTGCAACGCGTAACGTTCGGGCGCATACCAGAAACCGTTGTAAACCAGCTCCGCATACTTCGGAATCAGCGCGTCCCGCTGGTGCATGACTTCGCGGTCCATCGTGAGCGATTCCATCTGGCGATGCGCAAAATGCAGGATCGCGCCGCCGGGCGTTTCATAAACGCCGCGTGATTTCATTCCGACAAAACGGTTTTCGACCATGTCCACGCGTCCGACACCGTGCCTGCCGCCGATCCTGTTCAGCAGCTTCATCACGCCGAGCGGGTTCAACTTCTTGCCATTCACCGCGACGCAGTTGCCTTTGTCGAAGTCGAGCTCGACGAATTCCGGTTTGTCCGGCGCGTCTTCCGGAAGGACCGACAGCGTCGTGAAATAACTGCGGTTCTTGAGATCGTAGGAGTCGTACCAGGGATCTTCGAGAATGCCGGCTTCGTAGGAAATGTGCAGAAGGTTGCGGTCCATCGAATACGGCTTCTTCGCGCTGGCCTGCACGGGAATCTTGTGCTTCGCGCAATAATCGATCATTTCCTGCCGGCCGGGGAATTCCTTCCGATAACGCTCATCCCGCCACGGCGCGATCACCTGAAGATCCGGCGCGAGTGCGGCGGCGGTGAGTTCGAAGCGGACCTGGTCGTTGCCCTTGCCGGTGGCGCCGTGGGCGATCGCGTGGGCTTTTTCCTTCCGGGCAATTTCAACCATGCGTTTGGCGATCAACGGGCGGGCTATGGAAGTGCCGAGGAAATACTGGCCTTCGTAAATCGCGCTGGCCTGGATCATCGGGAAAATGAAATCGCGCGCGAATTCCTCCTGGAGATCATCGATGTAAATCTTCGAAGCGCCGGTCTTCTTCGCCTTGGCGTCGAGACCGCGGAGTTCCTCCTCCTGGCCGATGTTCGCGCAGAACGCGATCATCTCGGCATTGTATTTCTCTTTGATCCACGAGAGCAGCACCGACGTGTCGAGGCCGCCCGAATACGCTAGAACGATTTTCATGCGGGCGTGATTAAAGCGCCAACCAGCCGGGGCCGCAAAAGGAAAATGGACCTGGGGCCAAGGTTCAAAATCCGGGTCTCAAGCCCCGAGGAATCTCAAAACTCAATTTCCAACCCTCCTTCGGCTGCAATCATGGTCCGGACGCGGATTCAACTCAAAACGCAAAACCTGGAACCCGAAACGTAGAACGCAATTGGAACTTGAATTTTGAACCTGGGACTTCGTTTTTCACTCCCACCCATGCATCGACTCATACCGGAAGGTCATTTCGTTCGTGTTGTAACGCTTGTACCACCTGGTGTGGCCATCGGCGAAAAGGATGTTCTGGCCCTTGGTGTGGGCGCGCCATTCGATCCACGGATAACCATTCTCAATGCCGCCCACGCAATTCTGTGTGTAGTCGTCCTTGTCGGCGTCGGATGGATGAAATTCCAGTGTGTCGCCCGAAATCACATGCGCGGATGGAAAGCGAATGCGTTTCGTGTCCAGTGACGCCGCGGCACCGGCAGCGACAAACGCGGCACGCGCACCATTGAAATAATTGAACGGGGATTGTTCTGTTTGAGGCAGCATTTTGTTCGACGGACACCGGTAAACATTCGTGTTCTGCACGTACGAAACGACCTGCTGCATCCATGCGTTGTTTGGGTCGTTGGGATTGGTCACGTTCCATGGGATCGAACCGCCGGATTTGGGATAACGCCCGTTCGCATCGTCGGCATACATGGTGAGACCAAGCCCGATCTGTCTGAGGTTCGAATTGCACAGGATGGTCCAGGCCTTTTGACGCGCCGCACCCAGTGCAGGAAGCAGCATTGAGGCGAGAATTGCGATAACGGCGATGACAACCAACAGTTCGATCAGCGTAAAAGCCCTTCTGCGAATCATATTTTTACAGACGCACCGTCCGCCGGACGGCTTCAAAAAATTTTGTTCGGTTTCCTGAAACGGCGGGTCTTTACTGGTGATTCAAGATGACGGACAACAACCAACTTTTTGCCGGTTTCAGGGAAAACGGCTCGGAAGCGGCGTTTCGTGAACTGGTCAGTCGCTACGTTGATCTCGTCTATTCCGTCGCGCTCCGGCTTGTCGATGGCGACACGCATCGGGCCGAGGATGTGTCGCAAGCGGTCTTTTCGGATTTGTCGCGCATGGCTGGGAAGTTGCCTGCGGACGTAATGCTTGGTGGATGGCTGCACCGGCACACCTGTTTTGTCGCGGCAAATGTGATGCGAGGCGAGCGACGACGTCAGCTTCGCGAGAGATTGGCGGTTGAAATGAATGCGCTACACGAATCTTCCGGAACCGAATTCTCTGAAGTAGCGTCGGTGATCGATCAGGCGATTGACGCTCTCGAGGAGCCCGATCGAACGGCTATTCTGCTCCGGTTTTATGAGCAGCGCGATTTCAGGAGCGTGGGCGAGGCGATTGGAACCAGCGAAGACGGAGCCCGCATGCGGATAGGCCGCGCGTTGGACAAACTCGAGAATTCTCTCCGGCGCAAAGGCGTCACGTCCACCGCCGCCGCACTGTCCGTCGCTCTCACCGCACACGCAGTTCAGGCTGCGCCGGTGGGACTCGCTTTGACCGTTTCCACTGCGGCGGCACTCGCGGGGAACGCCGCTGTATCCGTAGCAACCCCCGTCACACAGGCTATCGTTATGACCACACTTCAAAAAACCGTCGTTGCCACCGCCATCGCAATCGCCACCGGGGTGGCGTTGTATCAGACGAAACAGGCATCCGATCTGCGCAAGGAGGTTCAGGTGCTCATGCAGGAGCAGGCTCCATTGTCCGCACGGATCCAGGATCTCGAACGTCAGCGCATGGAGTTCAGCAATGTTGTGGCGTCGCTGACGGAAGAGAACGCTGCGTTCAAACAGAAGCCGACCGAAGTTCTCAAACTGCGCGGAGAAGTCGGGCGGCTCCAGGAGGAAAAAGCGTCGATCAGCCGCATGGCTGCGTTGAGCAAGGTTACCGAAACGCCCGAGGCGAGAAAGTTCCTGCGGGATCAGCAGAAGGTGGGCATGGCATCGATGTATGGACCGCTTGCGCGGCAACTGCAGCTTCCGGACGAGCAGCGTGAAGCTTTGAGCGACGCGCTCGCGGATAACATCATGGAAAATGTCGATCTGATCACCCAGGTGCTTCGCGACCAGCCGGACGCTGCCGAGATGGAACGCATGTTCGCGCAGCTGGAGATCGATCTGGACAACAAGGTGAAATCGCTGCTCGGCGATGAAGCGTTTGCCAAGTATGAGGAATTCACGCGCGACCTCTCTGCCAATTTGACCGCAGAACAATTCAAGGGATCGCTCACCGGTGAAGGTTCCGAGCGCGATGCAAAGAAAGAGCAATTGCTGGCGGCGATGCGCGAAGAGGTTGCGAACGCTTTGGCCAATGCAGGATTGCCGCCGGACTTTCAAACCGTCCCCATTCTGAACTTCCGAAACATTGCGTCCGAATCTCATGCCACGCGGAATCTTCAGCTCCTCGAAAACATTTACGCCAATGTTGCTGTTCGCGCTCAAAGTTTCCTGGGTGAAGGTGAGTTGAAAAAGTTCGACGAATTCCGCAAGCGGGCGATCGACACGAGCCGCATGGCGCTTGATATGAATCGCGCCATGATGGCGCCGATTGGCAAGTGACTCCTTTCAGAATACTCAAGGCTTAACAGGAGAAACTCACGCGAAGGACGCGAAATGAGGAGCAAGGAGTAACCAGTAAGGACGCCGCATTCGCGCAACGGATGGTTGCTGCCAACCAAACCGTTCGCCGTTCTTACGAGCCATAGTTTCCTTCGCGCCCTTCGCGCCCTTCGCGTGAGGAGCGATCAGAAAGGAGAAATTCCTTGTCGGAAAACGGGAACGGCGGCTGTTTGTAGGTGAATGCGCGAAAAGAACGATGCGGAGCTGCTTGCGGAGTTCGCAAATCGCCGAAGCGAGCAGGCGTTTCAGGAACTGGTGCGTCGATACGCTGATCTCGTTTACTCGGCGGCATTGCGGCAGGTGGGGGAACCGGACGCAGCCAAGGATGTCTCGCAACGTGTGTTCTGCGACCTGGCAGCGAAGGCACGTGAAATCTCCGTAAAATCATCCAATGAAATCTCTTTGGCCGGATGGCTCTTCCGCAGCACGCGATTCGTGGCGATGAATCATCGTCGCGCCGAACTGCGACGGCTCATTCGCGAGAAGGAAGCCATGCAACAGCTCAACGAAAACCCATCCGCGGAGCCGCGTTGGAGCGAAATTAAACCTGTGCTCGACGAAGCGATGGCGGAATTGCCGGATGCCGACCGCGACGCGCTCCTGCTGCGTTTTTTCAAAGAGCGCGATTTCCGTTCGGTCGGTGAAGCGTTGGGCGTCAGCGACGATGCTGCGCAGAAGCGCGTGAGCCGGGCGCTGGAGAAATTGCGCGATATTTTTGCCCGACGTGGAGTCACGATTTCCGCGGCTGGCTTGTCCGCGGTGCTTTCGGCCAATGCGGTTTCTGCCGCACCTGCCGCTGTTGTTACACTTTTGTCCGCTGCTGCTGTCGGTTCTGGAGCCTCCGTTTCCATTGTCACCTCTGCAAAGGTTGCCGCCATGACCACACTTCAAAAATCAATCTTCGGCGCCGCGCTTGTCGGTGCGGTTGGGTTAGGAATTTATGAAGCGCGCGAAGTTGCAAGGCTTCGGAATCAAATGCAGGTGCTCCAGTCAGAGCGCGCAAAACCGGAGGAAACGAGTGCCCCTGTTGCATCACCTTCAGAAGTGGAGCTGGCACGATTGCAGGCGGACAAAAGCGAACTGCTTCGACTACGAAGTGAGGTTGGCTTCTTGCGGCAGCAGACGAATCAACTCGGAGTGCTCCGTGAAGAGAATCGGAAGTTGCAGGAGGGAATTGCGGTCGCGATCAAGGCGCTGGAGGAGAAGGAGTCCGAGGAACTGACTCCTGAACGCAAAATGGTGTATGCGAAGATGAATGACGCGAGGGCTTTCGCCTTGGGATTGATTCTGTTTGCCTCGGAGAATCAAAACCGTCTGCCCGAACAGCTTTCGCATATGTCCAACTTTCTGTCTCGGAGTGACCCCCCACCTACGATGACCAACGATTTCGATCTGCTCGTGACCGGTTCGCTTTCGGCAGTTACCAATCCGTCTCAAACGATCGTTGTCAGGGAATCACGTCCCACCTGGTTCAATGGACGACTGGGCCGGGCGTATGGATTTGCCGACGGCCATGTGGAATGGGTTTCCGAACCACCCGAAGGCTTTGAAGTGTGGGAGCGAAAACGGCTTCCCGAATCCCAATAGAGTCGAACAATGCGGAAGTTCAGTGCGCGTTGCGCATGTCGGCGGGCTGTTTGTCAAATTGCACTGCGCTGTCGTTGATCACAGCGCGATCCGATTGGGTCAGTCGGATCATTTCCGCGCCGGCCAACAGAACCGGTCCGTAACCGTGGGCTGCGAACACGTTTGTCGGACGGTGATAATAGAAAGCGGGATCGAAGCCCATGCCCGTTCCCACACAGACACCTTCAACCTGTCCGGTTCCATTCACTTTCGTCGCCACTGCATTCCACGCGAGCGTCACCATCGGGCCGTAGGCGAGGGGATCGATCCAGCCCTGGTTGATGCCATGCGCGATGCAATAGGTGAAAATCGCAGATGCGGACGTTTCCAGATACGAATCGTTCCGATCGAGCAGTTGATGCCAGAGGCCATTGCCGGATTGATAAGCGGCCAGTCCGCGGACATGCGCGCGGAACAGTTCCAGAACGAAGGCACGGTCGGGATGATCTTGCGGCAGCACGTCAAGCAACTCGGTTTTCGCCATCAATGCCCAGCCGTTTGCACGTGCCCAGCGAAACTCGGGATGCACCGTCATGCCGGCGATCCAGCCGTGCATGTAAACGCCTTTCTCGCGATTGAACAAGCGATCCGAGAACTGCCGAATCTGCTTCACGGCATCGTCGAAGTATTTGCGGTCGCCGGTCAGTTTCCCCATCTGTGCCAGGGCGGGAACGCTCATATAAAGATCGTCGAGCCAAAGGGAATTCATCATCGGGCGTTTCCGCGCCAGTGTGCCGTCTTCGAGGCGGAACTGTTTTGAGCTGACATAATCCGCCCAGCGGTCAATGAGCGCGCGTCCCTCCACAAGACCGGCGCGCTGTGCCTTGATCATCGCCGCGCACATGGAGCCAGCGTCATCCAAGGCGCCTGGATGCAGCACAGGACGAAATGGATTTCGCCCTGGTGCGAGTCCGTCCTTTTCCAGCGCTTCGAATCGCGGCGTGTTGGTTGCAATGAACTGCATTCGGGCGGCGACGTAATCCTTGAAGCGGTTGTCGCCGGTCACTTCCGCGGCGAGCAGCATTCCGGAATAAGTGACGCCCCATTCGTAGCTGATGATTGGGAAATGACCGCGCTCAACGATCGTGTCTCGATCGATCTTCTCGGCAGCGACAGGAGCGCCGGAGTTTCTGTTCACAAACCGCGCCGGGGTATTGGCGGCGAGATAGCCGTGAACGCGATTGAGCACTTCAGTGATTGCGGCAACGTTCGTGGGACCATAGGGCACCGGATAATTCGGCGCCATCCGATGCAGTTCCGTTGGAATCACTGAAGCTCCCGGGTGCGCCGCATTGGCGGGGATGGAGGCGGCCGCAATCAGTGCAAACAGGATGCTTTCACGAAACCGCATTCTCATAGTCAGTCCCTTTCGATGAACGGATGCGTTTGAACCGCCGAGCGCAGCTCTGTTTTATTCAACTACCAATGTCACAGTGGCCGGAGCCAGGCCTTCCGCCGTGGCCGAGAGGTTGATTGGGCCGGTTTTCATGGTCGATTGCAAAATCAGCAATCCCTGGCCGCGAAACGCCTTGTGCTTCGAATCCTTGTAATCTTCCGTGCTGTTCAGATCACCATTGCCGATGCCGAGAATTTCCGCCGCGCCTTCCACGTTGAATGTGACCAGATGATTCGCATTCGGCACGCGGACGCCGTTGGCATCGACGATTCGATATTCGATGTGGCAGATGTCGCGTTCCGACGCGGAGAGTTTTTTGGTGTCGGCAATGAGTTCGATGCGTTCTGCCGGTCCGGCAGTCACGAGCGAATATTCGGCGAGCGATTTCGTTCCGTCGCGGCCAATGGCTTTCAAGGTTCCGGGTTCAAACGGAACTTCCCACGAAAGCATGCCTTCGACGGCCTCCGCCGCGCGTTTGGTTCCGATGACACGTCCGTTCAGGGAAAGTTCCACTTCGGGACACGTCGTGACGCAGCGCACGGTGACTGTGGAGTTGCTGCGCCAGTTCCAGCTTTCCTCCGAGCGCCCGCGGCGTTGTCCGCCGAAGCCTCCGCCACTGGCCGAAATGTAAACCATCGGCCTGTCGCTCCAGAGGCTCTGACGGAACCATGCGAGCGGTTTTTTGAAGCCGCACAGATCGAGAATTCCCGCGCCATTGGCATGATTCGGCCAGCGGCCGGCTTCGCCGAGATAGTCGATGCCGGTCCAGAGGAACTGGCCGGAGATGTATCCATTGTCGCGCACCGCGAGCCACGCGTTCCAGTTGTGGCTGTTTTCACTGCCGAAAATCACGCGGTTTGGGCGTTGGGCATGATCCTCCGCGTAACGTTGCTCCTGATAGTTGTAACCCACGACGTCGAAGATATCGCCGAAGCCGACGGCGTCGGACATCCGAACATTGGCCAGCGCTGCTGTGACGGGGCGGGTGGTGTCGAGTTCCTTCACCGCGGCGACGAGTGGCTTTCCATGTCTGACCAGATCTTCGGCGGGAGGATGATGCGGGCGATATTCGTTGCCGAGAACCGGGTGAGAGAAAGGATCGTTGGCGTAATCGACCTCGTTGCCGATGCTCCAGAGAATGACGGACGGATGATTGCGATCGCGACGAACGAGATCCTGGATGTCGCGACGGGACCATTCCTCAAAATTTTCGGCGTAACCGAACCGGCTCGGCGCGCCGCTGTTCCAGCCCGCGATCCATTTGTTCTTGGAAGGGGTGAATTCGTCGAATGCTTCGTTCTTCACGAGAAATCCCATGCGATCGCAAAGATCGAGAAATTCCGGCGCCGGGGGATTGTGGCTCGTGCGGATGGCGTTCACGCCGATCTCCTTGAGCGTGCGCAATCGACGATCCCAGACTTTGATCGGGACCGCGGCACCGATGGCACCCGCGTCATGATGCAGGCAGACGCCCTTCAGTTTGGTGGAAACGTCGTTGAGGAAGAAACCTTTGTTGGCGTCGAAACGAATGGTTCGAATGCCGAACGTGTTTGTTGTTTCGTCCGCCGGTTTGTTGGCGGCGACTAACCGTGTGCGCAACGTGTAAAGGTGCGGCGTTTCGGGTGACCAGAGTTTCGGGTTCGGAACATTGATGTCACGAGCGACGACAGCGTTCGTTCCGTTTGCAATGCTGCCGGATGCGCGATGACCGGTCACCAGCGAGCCGTCGGCGTCGAGTATTTGCAGCTCCAGCTGAAAAGGTGTGTCGCTGCCGGAATCGTTTTGAAGTTCGGTTTGAACGCGCACGACCGCGGAGGCCGGTTTCACGGTCGGCGTTGTGACGAATGTTCCCCACGTGGCGACGCGCAATTTTTCAGTGAGCCGCAGGCGCACGTGACGGTAGATTCCTGAACCGGTGTACCAGCGCGAATCCGAGAAGCGTGAATGATCCACGCGCACCGCGAGCAGGTTGTCGGAGTTCCATTTCAGATACGGTGTCAGATCGAACTCGAAGCTGGAGTAACCGTAAGGTCGTCCGCCCAGGTAGTGGCCGTTGATCCAGACCTGCGCGTGATCATAGACGCCGTCGAATTCCACGACGACGAGCTTGTTCTTTGCGGACGGATCGACACGGAATGTTTTGCGATACCAACCGATGCCTCCGGGTGCGAAGCCGGTGCCGCTGGCATAGTCGGGTCCGAACGGTCCCTCGATGCTCCAGTCGTGCGGGAGATGGAGCATACGCCATTGGCTGGCATCGAAGTCCGGCGACATCGCGCTGGCGAACTCGCCTTTGGCAAAGCGCCAGTCGAAATCAAAATCGATCGTGCTGCGCGGGCCGTCGCCGGGCCGGATCAACTGAACTTCAGCCGCGGCGCAAGCGGAATGCGCACCGGTCAGCAGCATTGTGAAAAGCAGGAGCAGTGGGGTGGAGAAATGAATCGTCTTGCGAGTGTGTGATCGCTTTGTCGGAGCGCTGAATCTGAATGCCATAATTTCTAATCGAACTGGTCCGGACCGGTTGATCCGGATTCGCTTCTCAGACGGACGGCGGGGCGACAGGTTTCAATTGTCCATGTTTTACAGCGTCTTGATTTGCAATCGCATCCTGTTAGTGTCCCGCGCAATTCAATGCGCCGAGAATCCGGCGCACCACAGCAACCGTGATTCATCCGACAGCCATTATTCATCCGAAAGCGCGTCTCGACTCCACTGTTGAAGTCGGGCCTTACGCGATCATCAACGAAAACGTTCAGATTGGACCGAACTGCATCATCGGCCCGCATGTGGTCATCGATGGCGTCACGACCATCGGCGCGCGAAATCGTTTTCACGCGGGCTGCGTGATCGGCGATGCGCCTCAGGATTTGAAGTACAGGAACGAACCGACGCGGCTGCGAATTGGCGACGAAAACGTGTTTCGGGAACACGTCACCGCGCATCGTTCCACGAAGCCTGACGAGGAAACGGTGATTGGATCGAACAATTTTCTGATGGCCAACGCGCATGTCGGGCACAACTGCGTCGTCGGTAATCACGTGATTTTCGCCAACGGCGTTTTGCTGGGGGGGCATGTGACGGTGCAGGATCGAGCGTTCCTGTCCGGCAACTGCATGGTTCACCAGTTTGCCCGGGTGGGAATGCTGGTAATGATGCAGGGTGGGGCGGCCGTCAGCCAAGACGTCCCGCCGTTCACGATCGCCTCTGGAATCAATGGCATCTGCGGGCTGAATATCGTGGGATTGCGCCGGGCGGGTTTCACCTCGGAGGAACGGCTTGAACTGAAGCGGCTTTACCACGTGCTGTTCCGATCGGGGAAAAATTTTCGGGAGGCGGTGAATGAGGCGATGAACGTTTTTTCGAGCCGGCCGTCAAAGATTGTGCTCGAGTTCGTTTCGAGCGCGAAACGCGGGGTTTGCCCGGATGTGGGGGCGCGTGCCGGGCGCAGTACGGAAGATGCCAAAGAAGATTCAGATTAGCTTTTGACCGAGCCATTTCAGTGCGTTAGGATTTGCCCCGAATGATTTCCGGTTTCTTCAGTTTTTTAAGGAGCGCGGTTCCGATCGCTGCAGGTTTTTTCCTGCTGGTTGCGACGGGTGCGTTGGCTGAAGAAGCCTCCTCGGCGGGCTTATCCGGCAATTCATCCTCGTTGGACAATTCGTCCACCGTTCCGGAACGCAATTTCAAAATTCCGGATCGCCCCAGCACTTTGGATGATCTTTTTGGCGGAAACCGATCCAGGCCGCAGCGAATCGCACCGCCGCGGCAGACCGGGCCGCGCGGACCGCGCAATCTCCTGGATGACAGCAACTGGGGTTTTCTGACGCCAAACGACGTGGTGCGGGATTACATGTCAAAAACCGTTCCTACGCTGCCGGATTTCACCCGCGACGGTCGTGACCGAAATACGATGTCGCCCGTGGAACGCTATTACGAGCGGCAGATGCGCGGAGGCGGCGCGACGGACTCCGCGTCCGACGGAGCGGACGCCACCAGCCCGAGTTTCGTGAATCCATTGAGCGGCGTGGGGATCGATGTGGGTTATGACGCCTTGCGGCCGTCGAGTCCGCACCTCGTTGATTTGCCGACGCGGGTCGATTCGTTGCCGGACCTTCTGGGCCTTCGGAACAATCCCTATTCGCCGGAGTCGATTCGCGAACGCGCTGCCGCCGAACGGCAAACCGAGGCATTCAGGAAAGCCCTTGAAGTGCGTCCGCCGGGTGGCATCACCAGTCTTCCTCAGCAGAATACAAGAAGCTGGATTGCTTCCCCCTCAAGTTTCAATCCGGCCTTCGTGCAAACGGCGCCCGATCCATTGCTGTCCGGTTCCTATAACTCAGCGTTTGCGGTGGCAACACCGGCAGCTCCTGCCGCTCCCATGGCCCCATCTGCTCCGGGTCAAAGCCGGGAGACGATCAATCCGACCACGACGAAACGTATCGCTCCGCCGAAGCCCGATTTTTCCCTCCCGCAACGGCGGTTCTAATCAGCCCCATCGCATCACGGTTGCTTCTGCGCCTTTTTGCAATTCGGTCTTGGGCGCCATGTCGAGAAGTCCATTCGCGTTCGCAAGTGAGCTCAGGGTGTGTGACGCCTGGATTCCGGCGGAGTGAATCGTTCCGCTATCGTCTATCGTTACGCGGACAAAATGGCGGCGGTTTCCGGGATTCGAAATCGTTTCGGCCATCGTTCCGCGCACGCGCGGAAGTTTCACGCTCGCAGCCCCTTGCCAGCCCAGCAGGGCAGGGCGGGTCAGCAGCAGGAACGTGACGAATGCAGAAACGGGATTGCCTGGGAGACCAAATAGGAATTTCGATTCGAGCTGGCCGAACACAAAAGGACGTCCGGGCTTTATAGCGACTTTCCAGAATTCCAGTTTGCCGCCGAGTTGCTCGAAAGCGCCTTTGACAAAATCCATTTCGCCGACCGAAACGCCGCCGCAAGTAATGACCATGTCGCTGGTGGCAAAAGCTGTCTCCAATGCTCTGCGCGTTGAAGCGGGATCGTCCGGAACAATTTCCGATCGAACCAAACATCCGCCGGCGCGCTCGATGAGCGGTCGCAGACTTGCCCGATTGCTTTCAAAAATCTGTCCGGGGGAAAGCGTGCCGCCGCCTTGCTGGAGTTCTGAACCGGTTGCCAGAAGAGTCACGGTCGGACGTTTTGCCACCGAGATCTGGCTGATGCCTGTCGCGGCCAGAATGGAGAGTCGCGCGGCATTGATCTCCTGTCCGGATTGGAGAATGGTTGTGCCTGCTTTCACATCCTCGCCATGAAACCGGATGTTTTCCCACGGCTTTACTGTCTCGAGAAATTGAATCTGATTCGGATTCGAAGGATCGATCGCGGTGTCTTCCTGCATCACGACTGCATCGGCGCCCGGAGGAATCACAGAACCAGTGAACACGCGCACACAACGCCCGGGCTGAACTTCGACGTCAGGCGCCTGTCCTGCGACAATCCTTCCCGCGAGCCGCAGCACCGCCGGTGTCAGTTCAGAAGCCCTGGCGAGGTCTGAAGCGCGGACGGCGTACCCGTCCATTGAGGAGTTGTCGAATGGCGGAAGGTTGATTGGCGCGGAAATGTTCGCGGCAACGATTCTTCCGTGCGCGTGGGCGAGATCAATCGTTTCGGTTCGTGCCTGCGGAAGGCTGGAAAGAATGCGTGCAACGGCGTCTTCAAGTTCGAGCATGACCCGACTCTACGAACGCCGCGGAGATTTTCAAACCGGAAGGTCTGAAACTCGTTCCGGCTGGGAACCTTCATCAATGCGATGCCGTCAGAACGAGCACCTGTTCCAGTGTGGAAACACCATCGCGAACGCGATCCAGGGCGACCATGCGCAATGTGCGCATCCCCTGGCCAATGGCGATCTTCGACATCTCGCGGGAGTTACCGCGGGCAATGATCAGCTTGCGAATTTCGTCGCTCACGGTCATGGCCTCGATGATCGCCAGACGTCCGGCGTAACCGGAATTTTTGCAGCGATCGCAACCGCGACCGCGATACAGCGTGATGCCGTCGAAGGTGCTCGGGTCGATGTTCAGATCGTTGTACATCTTCTCGGGATAGGTGACCGGCTCCTTGCAGTGCGAGCAGATGCGGCGCATGAGGCGCTGTGCGCAGGAGAGAATTACTGACGATGAAATCAGGAAGGGCGCGATGCCCATGTCATCGAGACGCGCGATGGCGCCGGGGGCGTCATTACAATGCATCGTGCTCAACACCTGATGCCCGGTGAGCGCGGCTTCGATCGCGATTTCCGCAGTTTCAGTATCGCGGATTTCACCGATCATGATGATGTCCGGGTCCTGACGGAGAATCGAGCGAAGGGCGTTTGCGAAGGTGAGTCCGATTTCCTTCTTCACCGGCACCTGATTGATTCCGGGAATCTGGAACTCAACCGGATCTTCAACCGTGATGATGTTGTAGATAGGGTTGTTGAGTTCGTTGAGTGCGGAGTAAAGCGTTGTGGTTTTTCCGGAACCGGTCGGACCGGTCACCAGAATCAGGCCGTGCGGCGCATCCACCGCGTTCTTCACCTGCTGGAACGTATCCGCGTCGAGTCCAAGCTTGTCGAGGCTCGCGGAAAGGTTCGATTTGTCGAGCACGCGCAGCACGATCTTTTCGCCGTGAACGGTCGGCATGATTGAGACGCGAAGATCGTAGTCCTTGCCTCCGACTTTCACGCGCATACGACCGTCCTGAGGAAGGCGACGCTCGGCGATGTCGAGGCTGCTCATGATTTTGAAGCGTGAGGCCAGCGCGAGCTGCATCTGCTTCGGCGGCGGCGTCGCATCGGTGAGCACGCCGTCGATGCGGTAACGCAACTTCATGCCGCGCTCGTAAGGCTCGATGTGAATATCGCTGGCGCGGTCCTTGATCGCCTGAACGAGAATAAGATTGGCGAGCTTGATGACGGGCGCTTCTTCCGATGACGCCGCGAGCTGGTCGAGGTTGACCTCTTCCACCGCCTCCTTGGCGATTTCAAGATTGTCCGCATCCTCGGCGTTTTCCTGCTTTTTCTGAGCGTCCTGGATGATGTCCTCCATGCTTCCGCTCTTGGAGGCATCGAGGCTGGCGAGCTTGTCGAGAATCGCCTTCTCGGGAGCGATCATCGGCGCGACTTCGAGACGCGTGATTCGGCGAACGTCGTCGAGGGCAAGAACGTTCAACGGGTCGGCCATCGCGATGAACAGCTTGTTCTCGAGGCGTGAAACCGGGATGACCTTGTGATTCTGCGCGACGTCGCGGGGGAGAAGCTCGGCGATATCGTGCGGAATGTTGATGCGGGGGAGATTGATCGGCGGCGTGTTCAGGACGCGTCCCATGCAGACGGCCATGTCCTGCTCGCTGACGTAAGCCTTCTCAAGGATCAGCTTGAGCAGGCGTGTGCCGCCCTTTTTCTGTTGGTCGAGGAGTTCCTCGACCTGGGCGACAGTAAGCAGGCCGTCCTCGACCAGCGCATCCGCGATGCGTTCACCAAATGATTTAACGGCTGCCATAGATCAACGAAATGCCTTTTGAAGAACCTTGATGATTTCCGAGGGTGTACTCACGTACCAGAGCAACTTGTATTGCGTTGCGGCGGCGAGTTCTTTTGCGGCCTGCTGGTTGAATGGATTTGCAGTGGCGACCAGGACCGACTTGCTCATGCGATCGAAAGGAAGAATGCACCAGCGCTGACAGATTTGAGCGGGGAAACCGCGGGCGAGGTCGATATCGACGTCATACTTCTCCAGCGGCAGGTAGGCGGAGCGGGATTTGTCGCAAAGAAGCTTCAGCGATTTTTCCAACGGAAGAATGCCTTTGTCCGCCAGAATCTGCACGAACGGCTCGACGATGCCTGTGAGCGAAACCGCTTCGGAGGGAACCCAGCAGAGATCGAAATCGCCGGCAGTGATCACTTTGCTGTCCACGAAAATCTTGTAAAGCGTCTGGCGGCCATCATCGATTTTTGCGGTGCCATTGCGGTCGGGAGATTTTGACGCCTTCGCTGCGGGACGGGCATGGTCCGTGTCGGCGTTGATGGTGGTCGTGGAGAAATTGTTCGCCTTCGATTCAATCTGCTTCAGGGCCGCCTGAACATCCGGGTCGTCGGGGCAGCGCTGGAGGATTGTTTCGTATTCAAGGATGGCCGAGGAAAGCTGGCCCATGTCCACGTAGGCCTCCGCAATCCGTTTTGCGGTGCGGACCACGTCCTTGTCCCGGCCCAGTTTGGAGTACGCTTCCTTCAGGATTTCCAGCGACTGGTAATCATGCGGCTGCGACTCCGTGATGACCTCGAACATTTCGATTGTCTGGGCCAACTGAGCTTCTTCGCTCTGCGTCAATGTGCTCGCCATTTGAGTTCACCCGGCAAAAACGTTCCTGTGAACGGGTGGAATGCCGGGCATGCTTTGCATAGCAGAATTTCCGCCAGCTTTAACGACTCCGAAGATTTCCGGACGCCATTTGCCACCGCTTCGAGCTGCCGGTCGGGGCGGGGGTTCAGAGCCGGACATTTTTGTCTCGTTTCGGAACGCCTGACGCTGATGTAGCTGTCCATCACGGGACAGTCGGAATCCGCCGCAGGACACGTTGGGGCAAAGATTTCCGTCGTGAACGAAGAATTGCTTTCCGGTCTGATCCTGCGATTTTAACCGCGCTGTCTCCCGAGGCAAAATGGGACAATTGATTCCAGCGATGACTCCCGCGCCCGGCGAACGCCTGCTGCGTTTCGTCGGGGACCGAATTCGTTTCACTTTGCGTTTCCCGGAAGCGGGTGGCGTGGAAAAAGGATGGCAGGCGCGACTACGGACCAATCTTGGCCGAGCTGCGCTTTTACGAAGGGAAATCATCGACGCCCACACCCGCAGTCTGCCGGTGGCAGGCGCATCGTGGCGCGATCTTCCCATGAAGAGAGACGGCGACGAATGGTGGCTGGAACTGCCGCTGAACGAAGTCGGCTTCTTTGGGGCCAAGGCGTATCTGATCGATCCGCAAGGATGGCAGTATTGGCCGGAGGGGGCGGATGTTGGCATTTCCGTTCATCCGGATGCGTATCGAACCGCAAACACGATCTACTGCGCTTTCCCAAGATTGTTTGGAAACACAAGGCAGTTCATCAGCGCGCGAAACGAAACGCTCGAAGCGCAGATTCAAAAGATCGAGGAACACGGGTTCACGATCATTCCGCCTTCGGGAAAGCTCCGCGACCTGATTGAATTTCTCCCACACATCATCGACACCCTCGGCTGCCGAATTTTGCATCTGCTGCCGGTGAATCCGACACCGACGACATTTGCTCGGTTCGGGCGCTTTGGAAGTCCTTACGCGGCGCTCGATCTGACGGCCATCGATCCCGCGCTTGTGGTGTTCGACAAGAAAACGACGGGCGTGGATCAGTTCCGCGAATTGACTTATGCCACGCATGTCCGTGGCGGGCGGGTGTTCATCGACATCGTGATCAATCACACCGGCTGGGGATCGTCGCTTCAGGAAACGCATCCGGAATGGTTCCTTCGTCAACCGGACGGCACCTTTGTCAGTCCGGGCGCGTGGGGCGTTACGTGGGAAGATTTGGTCGAGTTGAAGCACAACAACGTCGCGCTCTGGGACAAGCTCGCCGAGATGTTTCTCATCTGGTGCCGTCGCGGCGTGGATGGCTTTCGATGCGACGCCGGTTACAAAGTCCCGCTGCCAGCCTGGCAATACATCATCGCGCGAGTTCAGCAGGATTTTCCAGACACCATTTTCCTGCTCGAAGGGCTGGGCGGATCCTGGGAAGCGACGGAATCGTTGCTGACCAGCGGTGGAATGCAATGGGCGTATTCCGAGCTGTTTCAGAATTACACCGGGCGCGACGTCGCATGGTATCTCGATTATTCGCTGCGTCAGAGTGAAAGGGTGGGGCTCTACGTTCATTACAGTGAAACGCACGACAATAACCGTCTCGCCGCGCAACGCTGGGGCGAGGCGCCGCCGGCGGAGCCGAAACCGGACCGCGTCTGGTCGCTGCTTCGCAACCGGCTTTGTGCACTCACGAGTGTGAGCGGTGGCTTCGGCTTCACATGCGGCGTCGAATGGCTCGCGACGGAAAAGATACGCGTTCACGGAAGCACCGGTCTTGCATGGGGCAGCCCGGAGAACATCGTTTCCGAACTGAGCCAATTGAACCGGCTGCTTCTCAATCATCCGTGCTTTTTTGACGGCGCGAAGTTGACCCGGTTGAGTGGAAACGATTCCGCCATTTTTGCTTTGCTGCGTGAGTCGGCGGAAGGACTGGATCGTGTGCTGGTCTTGGTAAACACGGATGCCGAGCGGGAACAGACGATTCGATTGGATGCTTCCCGACTGCCGCTGAACCTCTGCGCGGTCGATCTGCTGGGGCAGACGATGCCTCCGATTCGAAATCATGTTCATGAACTGGAGTTCGTTCTGCCAGCAGGCGCCGCCTATTGTCTTTCCCATGCGCTGGTGCCGATCGGGCTGGTTGGAGATGACTATCGCCTCACTCGCGCGCGGGCAGCGTGGGCTGTGCAGGCGCTTGGACAATCGCTGGCGACGTCAGAAATCGGGCCGTTCGACTGGCGTTTACTGGGAGATTTGGTGAACGAATCTCCGTCGCGATTTCTGGCTTCGATCGCGCATTTGAATCCGGACGAAACCGAGCGCGACCTCGTCGGCGCGCTTCGATTGGCGAGCAGGCCCGGGCGTTATCCGAACGTGATTCAATGGCGCATGGAAGATCGCTCCAGAATCACGCTCGTGCCTCCGGGCCACTGGCTTTTGATTGAAGACGCCGTGCCGTTCCGAGGTTCGCTTCGTGGTCCGGCGGGCACGCGGCACGTTCAGTCCATCGCCGCCGCAGGTATGCACGTGGCCTGTTTTGCAGCGGACGATTCAGCCGGTGACGCTGTGCTGACATTGGAACGTTACACCGAATCGGATCGGACTGTGGAGGCGACGATCCGTTTCCTCGCAGCGGAACCCGTTCTTCAAAACGGCGAATTCATTCCGCCGCCCGATGCGCGTGTGCTGCTCACCAATGGACGTGGCGGGATGGCCCGGCTCTGTGTGGATCTTGGCCGCGTCACTTCGAAGTACGATTGCGTTCTCGGCGCCAACCTGCATCCGAGCCTTCCCGTGGACAGGCATGTATTCGTGAAGCGCATTCGTGTCTGGGTGAATGCGGATGGATTCATTTCTCCGCTCAATCACCAGCAGCTCGCTGCGTTTCGTCCGGGACCACCCGCCGTCTGGAGTTTTGTGGCGAATGCCGGGGATGGCCGGACGGTTGAAATCGAACTGTCAGCCAGCATGGTCGATGGCGAGAACACCACGGTCTTTCGATTCAGCCGGCCGAGTGCGGCGCGTGCCCATGGCAAACAACTTCCGGCGGAAGCCGATGTGCGGCTCACAGTGCGTGTGGATATTGAAGACCGGAACTTTCATTCCCAAACGCATCGAAATGGCGGCGCGGATCATCACTTCAATTCCAACACCCGCACGCTCGATGATTCTGAATTTCACGCAGGCTTTGTCTTTGCACCGGCTGTAGATCGTCAGTTGCGCGTGTATTCGGAAGGCGCGCGATATCATCCCCAGCCCGAATGGAGTGAGAACATCCCGCATCCTGTGGAACAAACGCGCGGTCATGTCGGGAGCGGCGACGCCTTCAGCCCCGGCTGGTTTGAAATCGAAATGCCGAAGGGCAGTTCAAAAACACTTGTGATCACTGCGGAACGCGAGTTGTTCCTGAATCCCAATCCGCTTCAACTGCGTCCGGCCGCAGGCGACCTGTTTGAAGAACAGCTGAACTGCGCCGCGCGGCAGTTTGTGGTCCGGCGGGATTCCGGGAAAACGGTGATCGCAGGTTACCCGTGGTTTCTGGATTGGGGCCGCGACACGTTTATTGCCGCGCGCGGATTGATCGCCGCGGGAATGATCGAAGAGGTGCGTCAGATTGTGTTGACGTTTGCGAAGTTTGAGCGGGACGGCACGCTGCCGAATACGATCCATGGCGGCGACGCTTCGAACCGCGACACGTCCGACGCGCCGCTCTGGTTTGGCATTGTCTGCGAGGAACTGGCCGCCGCGATTGGCGATGCATCCAGCCTCTTCGATGCGCAGGTCGATGATTCGGGAAGACGCATTCGGGACGTGCTGATCAGCATTGCGGAAAACTACGTTCGGGGAACGCCCAACGGCATTCGGATGGATTCGGATTCGGCGTTGATATGGAGTCCGAGCCATTTCACCTGGATGGACACAAATTACCCGGCCGGCACGCCGCGCGAAGGTTATCCGGTGGAAATCCAGGCGCTGTGGATCCGGTTGTTGCAGCTGGTGGCGTTGCAAAGCGATGAACAAAACGCAGCGCGCTGGAACGATCTCGCAGAACGGGCTCTCGCGTCCGTTGAGGAACTGTTCTGGCTCGAAGAGCGTGGTTGGTATGCGGATGTTTTGATCGGATCTCCGGGCACCCCGGCACGGAATGCGACGGCGAGCGATGTACTGCGTAACAATTGTCTTTTCCTTGTATCGCTGGGGCTGATCACAGGCGAGCGCGCCCGCCGATGTGTGGAGGCGGCTCAGCGTTATCTTCTCATTCCGGGAGCATTGCGTTCACTTGCGCCGCTTCCAGTTGCTGTCCCGTTACCGGTTCATGGCAATCACGGCGGATTGTTGAACGATCCATTGCGGCCGTATTGGGGACGATACGAAGGCGACGAAGACACGCGCCGCAAACCGGCTTATCACAATGGAACTGGCTGGACGTGGACGTTCCCAACATTCTGCGAAGCGCTCGTGCTGGCGTGGGAGAAATCGCCGGAATCCATTGCAGCGGCCCGGGCTTATCTTGGCAGCGTGGACCGGCTCATGAACGAAGGTTGCATTGGCCAGATCCCGGAAAACGTGGATGGCGACGCGCCGCATGTTCAGCGCGGTTGCGACGCGCAGGCGTGGGGAGTGACGGAAGTGCTGCGGGTGTGGAGAAGGCTTAGGGATCTATGATTTACGATTTATGATTGATGGCTTTTCAGGATTTGAGCGCTGCGCGGATTCTCAAATCATCAATCGTAAATCATAAATCATAAATAACCTCACGGTTGGCTCGTGATCTTCGACCACTCGATGTCCTGCGCTGCGGCGTAAATTGCGAACGCTTTTTCGTTCTGGATCAGCACGGCACGGACGACGCTCGAATCATCGGCCCGGCCGAGGTTGAGGACGGCGTCGGGAATGATTCCCACTTTCTTGTGCGCGTAAATCAGTGCGAAGGCGGCCTGAGCAATCGCGAGATAAGGAAGTTCCTTGTAGGCGCCTTCGGCGGAATCTTCGATCGCGTTGGCCAGGAAATCGAGCTGGGCGCCGAGATGTGGAAAAAGCGGTTCGTAAATCTGGGTGAATTCCAGCTTCCATTGCGGCAGCGCGCGGACAAGTTTTTCCACAACCGCCGGTGTGATCGTAGCGGCACCGCGATTCACGAACTCTGCGATTTCAGCCATGCGCGAACTCTATCGCGCAACGACTTTGCAAGGCAAGGTTCTTTGGCTGGTGAATGCGCCCCATTGGCTGCGGGTGATTCCACGAGTTGAATGATGCTTTCATCGAAACCATTTTTCGCTGACGCTCGTCTCCTGCTGCGGCATTACGCCGCTAGAGATTCATGAATCGATCGTTCGCTCCATTCGTCGCCGTTTTCTTTTCCGGACTGTTGCTGTCCGATTCCAGTTTCGCAGCCACGTATCATGTCGATGCCGCTGGCGGGGACGACTCCAATTCAGGAACCAATGGTGCCGCGGCGTGGAAAAGTCTGGCGCGCGTGAATGAAACCATTTTTCAGCCCGGCGACCGCATTCTGTTCAAGGCGGGCACGAGCTACAAAGGCCGGCTCGCGCCCAAGGGTTCGGGCAATTCATCGAATCTGATTTCGATCGGTGTTTACGGCGAAGGTGCGCGTCCGCGAATCGATGGCGAAGGCAAGGTGCTCGACACGTTGCTGTTGAGAAATGTTGAGTTCTGGGAAGTGGAAGGATTGGAGATCACGAATCAAGACAAGGAACGGCAGCCGTGGCGAACGGGCGTGCGGATTGTTTCGGATGGATTCGGCAAGATGCGAGGCATCACAATCAGAAATCTTTACGTGCACGATGTGAACGGCGATCTCCGCAAGGAACAGGAAGGCTGCGGAATCTATTTTGAAAGCCGCGGCGGGAATCAGTCGCACTTCGACGGCCTGATCATCGAGAACTGTCATGTCGTGCGCACGGATCGCAACGGCATCTGCCAGCGAACCGCCGGCCGCGCACGCAGCGTAGGGGTGGTGATTCGCCGGAACCTGCTGGAAGACATTGGTGGCGACGGCATCAAGATTTGGGGCAGCAACGGCGCGCTCGTGGAGCACAACGTGATTCGCGGCGGACGCATGCGATGCGAAGACTACGCCGCGGGCATCTGGCCTTTTTCGAGCGATGACACGCTGATCCAGTTCAACGAAGTTTCCGGATACAAGGGAACCAGGGACGGCCAGGGATTTGATTCGGATTATCAGTGCCGCCGGTCGGTGTTCCAATACAACTACAGTCATGACAACGAAGGTGGTTTCTTTCTGATTTGCGGCCCCGGCAATTCTTATAACGAAGGCACAATCATTCGGTACAACGTCAGCCAGAACGACGGCATCAATTCAGCGCGCGTGTTTCATTTCGGCGGTGGTTCCAGCAATACGCTGATCTACAACAACACGATTTACATTGGATCGAATCAGGATTTGCCGCTGGTGCTCTGCACGGAATGGGATCGTGGCAATCCGAAAGACGTTCGCTTTTTCAACAACATCTTCTATGTCGATGGACGCGTGACCTACGACCTCGGCAAAAGCAGTGGAATGATTTTCGAAAACAATGTGTTCTGCGGAACACACGTCGCGCCGCCGCTGGATCGGTTGGCGATCACGAACTGTCCTCCGCTGATGAAGCCCGGCGGCGCAGGGAAGGGGATGAGTTCGCTGCAGGCGTATCGCTTCAAAGAGGGAACCGATCTGCGCGGGCGAACGGTCGAGAACAACGGCGGACGCGACATCTTCGGAAATCCGGTTCCGGCCGCCAGCCCGCCGCGAGTAGGTGCAATTGAATAGCGTTGCCGAATTTGCTTCAGCGCCTGGCGATTGTTATTCCAAACCTCTTTTCAACAGCAGCTCGACGTAGGGAATGTCTTCGGGACGCGTGACTTTCGGATTCGGCTGGGCACTGGAAACGAGCTGCACTTTCTGGCCGATCACGTCGCACGCGGCGGTGTCATCGGTGACGTGCAATCCGCGTTTGCGAACTTCAGCCAGTGCGTTTCGGATGATTTCGACATGAAAGGTCTGCGGCGTCTGGACGGCCCAAAGACGCGAACGGTCCAGTGTGCGCACAACCGTTTTTCCGTCGGCGGATTCCTTGATGGTGTCGGTGACCGGTTGGGCGGCCACAGCAGCGCCTGCTTCGCGAGCCGCTTCAACTGTGGCTTCGATCAACGCTTCGCTGGTGCAAGGGCGTGCGCCGTCCTGAATGGCGACAATCTCGGAATCCGCTGAGACGGCCTGCAGTCCGTTCCAGACGGAATCCTGTCGTTCAGCGCCGCCGGGAACGATGCGATAGGTTTTGTTCAACTTGTAAGTCCGGGCCAGTTCTTCGAAGGCCGATTGCATCCCGTCGCGAACCACGAGAATGATTTCATCGATGCAGCGAGCTTCAACAAAGCGTGCCCAGGTGTGTGCGATCACCGGTCGTCCGGCGATCTCGAGAAAAATTTTGTCCACGTTCGGCCCCATCCGGGTGCCTTTGCCTGCTGCGACGATGATGGCGGAAACCATGTGGGTAGTTTGAAGTTCAACGTTTGAAGTTCAAAGTCGAAAGTGGAATGTCGGGGAAGGAGTGATGAGTGGTGCGTGAGGAGTGAGCGGGACGCGGGGTGTGTGAATGGTTTTCGATCAAACCGATGGCTGCCAGTCGAGGACTTTCAGCTGAACGGTGGTGTTGCCGTTGAAGGAATTGAGCTGCGGGGCGAAGGCGAGGTCGAATGTGCCGACTGGCAGTGAGCCATTGCCGGCGCCCCACCAGACGGCTTCGTGCGAAACGATTCCGTTCGTGACCCACATTTTCACGTGCTGTTTTTCGGAGCCGATGCGTTGCAGCGGGCGTTTGTGTGAAAGGCCTCGGGCGCAGAATTGAACGTTCGGATTTCCCTGGCCGGTTGGGCGAAGACGTTCCAGCTCCTGAACGCTTGCGAGATTGATCTCTTCCAGCGCGAGTTCACCGTCCAGTCGAAGCGGCGGTTGAAGATCCTCCGGCTTCAGACAGCGGCGCGCGCACTCATTCAATTTTTCGCGGAAGGCATCGAGGTTTTCCGAGGCGATGCTGAGTCCGGCGGCCATCGCATGTCCACCGTGCCGGACCAGCAGGCTGCTGCACTCGCGCAATGCGGCGGCGAGATCGAATCCGGCAATGCTGCGTCCTGATCCGCGCCAGTGCCCGGCGTCACCGCCGACAATGATGGTTGGCCGGTAGAATTCGTGCAGAACACGCGATGCGACAATTCCAACCACGCCGATGTGCCAGAGGAGCTGGCCTTCCACGATGACGAAATCTTTTGCTGGATCGAATTTGGCGCGAATGGCACCAATGACCTGATCGACGATGCCGCGTTCGATTTTCTGGCGTTCGCGATTCTGGGAATCGAGACGTTGTGCGATCGGTTTCGCTTCCTCCATGGTTGTGGTGAGAAGGAGATGGAGCGATTCCTCAGCAGTTTCCAGACGCCCGGACGCGTTTAATCGAGGAGCGAGTTGAAAGCCGACTTCGTAAGTGCCGATGGAGCCGTTGATTCCGGCAACTTCCTTCAGTGCGAGAAGTCCCGGGCGTTCGGTTCGGTTCAGTCGCTGAAGACCGGCGGCGACAAGGATGCGGTTTTCGCCGCAGAGCGGAACGAGATCGGCAATGGTTCCGAGTGCGACCAGATCGAGCAACGGACGAAGATCGAAATCGGCCGCTTCGGCAATTCCCATTTCGCGTCCGCGTTTCACCAGAGCATGCGCCAGTTTGAACGCGAGTCCGGCGGAACAAAGTTCGACAAACTGCGGTGCAGTGGGTGATCCGACATTGAGCTGCGGATTCACCAGCGCCACTGCTTCGGGCGGAGGAGTCGAAACCTGGTGATGATCGAGCACGATTGTTTCGACTCCGCGCTGTTTGAGCCAGGCGATGGTTTCGATGGCGGTCGAACCGCAGTCCACCGCGAGCAGAAGCGGAACGGGATATTGTTTGAGACAATTTTCGACCGCGTCCTGGCTGAGGCCGTAGCCTTCGTCCATCCGATTGGGCAGGTAATAGTGCGTGATCCAGCCGAGCCGGTTGAACACCTCGTGCAGCAGCGCGGTGGAAGTGACACCATCGACGTCGTAATCGCCAAAGATCACGATCGGCTCGCGCCGTTCCCGTGCGACGAACAGCCGCGAGACGGCGGCGTCCATGTTGGGAAGGTGAAAAGGATCGGAGAGGTTTTTGAGGCGAGGCTCGAGAAAACCGGCGATCTTTTCCGACTCGCTCAGTCCGCGATTGATGAGGCATTGCGCGAGCAGAAAGGAGATGTTCAGGTCCTTCGCGAGCTGTTGGACAAGCAGCGGCTGGGATGGTGCGATGGACCAACGGAATTTCATCGAGAGGAACGGATACCACGAAGCTGCGCCGAGACGAGCTTTTTCAACTGCGGTGAAGCTTCGTCTCCTTCGCCCTGGCGGCGAGCCTTTTTTCGCGCTGCGCTGCAACGACCGAAAGGGCGATGGAAATGAGAATGATGGCGGCGACAACTCCGAGCGAGATGCCGGTCGGAATTTGAACCTGATACCACTGTTTTGGCGGATGATGCGGCGCGAGCAACATCTTGATGCCGATGAACACGAGGACGAGTGACAGGCCGTATTTGAGATAACGGAAATAGCCTATCGCGCCGGCGAGGACAAAATAGAGCGAGCGCAGGCCGAGGATGGCGAAGACATTTGAAGTGAAAACAATGAACGGCTTCGTGGTGACGGCGAAAATGGCGGGGATGGAATCCAGCGCGAAAACGAGGTCGGTCGTTTCTACCATCATCAGCACAAGGGCGAGCGGCGTGAGCGCCATGCGTCCATTCCAATGCGTTGTGAACTTCTGTCCGTCCAGGGTTGGCGAAACCGGATAAAGCCTTCGCGCCAGCTTGAGCACGACGTTCTTTTCCGGTTCCACATCCGTTTCGACAAACATCATCTTGAAACCGCTGTAGATCAGCAATGCCGCAAAGATATAAAGCACCCAATGCAATGCGGAGATTAGCGCCACACCGGCGCCGATCATGGCGCCGCGCATGACGAGGGCGCCGAGGATTCCCCAGAACAGCACGCGATGCTGGTATTCGGACGGGATGCGGAAATAGCCAAAGATCAGCGCGATCACGAAGACGTTGTCCATCGAGAGCGAAAGCTCGATGAGATAGCCAGTGACGAATTCGATGGTTTCCGTCCGGGTCCAGCTTTCCACCATCGCGGGCGCAATGAAGAGCCCGAACAGGATCGCAGTGGTAAACCAGATTCCGCTCCAAAGGAGTGCTTCCTTGAAGCGGACGACATGGGCGTGCCGGTGAAACACGCCCAGGTCAAGCGCGAGGAAAACGAGGATGCAGGCAATGAAACCCGCCCAATGCCAGGGTGAGATTTCCAATGCGTGCATCAGGTGATCGCCGGACGACTATTTTCCAGTGACGGGAACGGCAGCGTCCACGGGAGCCGGAGTGGCGCTCCCGATGTTCGGCCTCTCGCCCTTGTGCCAGCGAAGCACAATGAAGCAGGCGATGTAGATCGTTGAGAACGTTCCGCTGATGATGCCGACCAGGAAAGTGAAGGCGAAGTCGTTGATCACACCGCCGCCGAAGATGTAGAGCGACAGCGTTGAAAGGAGCACAGTTCCTGATGTGATGATCGTGCGGCTCAGGGTCTGATTGATCGCCCGGTTCATCACGTCCTTGAATGTGCCGCGAACGCCAAGTCTGAGATCTTCACGGACACGGTCGAAGATGACGATCGTGTCGTTGATCGAGAAGCCGATGATCGTGAGCAGGGCTGCAACCGTGGTTGCGTTCAATTCGTGTCCAGCGAGGAAATAGCATCCCAGCGTCATGAGGATGTCGTGGAAAATGGCGACCACAGCACCGACGGCGAAGGAGATTTCGTAACGGAACGCGACGTAAATGAGGATGCCGAACAGCGCCAGGAACGATGCAATGACGGCTGTTTTCTGGATTTCCTTTCCAACGGTTGGACCGACGCGCTCGATGCTGAGCGGTTTGCCGGCTTCGCCTCCGAATTTCGCCTCGGGGAACTTCTGCCGCAAATGCTGGAAGATCTTCTCGCCCACTCCTTCGTCAGCGGTTCCGAAGGCGCGCGCGGTCACGCGAAGCGTGTCCAAGCCGGTCGAAATGTTGCGCTGATAGGCGACGAGGACATCGCCGGAGGTCACTTCGCGGATTGTTTCGCGCAGTTTATCGACCTCAACCTTGTTCTTCTGGTCGAAGCCCAGCGTGACCGTTTCGCCACCGGCGAATTCGACGCTCAAGACATCCGAGCCGCGGACGAACAGGCCGTAGCCGTTTCCGATGAGAATCAACAGCCACGAGGCAATGAAGGCCGGAATCGCCCAGCGCATGAAGTCGATCTTCGTGCTGCGGATGACATGCAGCATCTTGAGGTTCTTGATCAGGTTCTTCGCGAGGAGGAAGTCGAAGATCAGGCGCGTGACCACCAGCGCGGTGAACATGCTGATTGCGACACCGATGCTCAGCGTGACGCCGAAGCCCTTGACCGGGCCGGTTCCCATGTAGATCAGGATGACGGATGAGATAAGCGTCGTCAGGTTGGAGTCGAAGATCGTTCCGAACGCCTTGTTGTAACCGGCGTTCAATGCTCCGCGCAGCGATTTTCCTGCAGCGAGTTCTTCGCGGATGCGTTCGAAGATCAGCACGTTTGCGTCAACCGCCATGCCGATTGTCAGCGCGATACCGGCGATACCGGGCATCGTGAGAGTGGCACCGATCGAACACATCACGCCCATCAGGATGATGATGTTCAGGCAGAGCGCGACATTCGCGATCAGGCCGGAAAGCAGGTAATAAATCAGCATGAACGCCGAGACAGCGATGATGCCGTAAAGGGAGGCTCGAATACCGCTCGCGATGGAGTCGTTGCCGAGTGTGGGATCGACCTTGCGTTCGTCGATGATGTGGACCGGTGCCTTGAGCGGATTTTCCAGGACGCTGATCAGCGCGCGGGCCTGTTGTTCGGTGTAGTCGCCGGTGATGCTACCGCTGCCGCCGGGAATTTCGCCTTTGATGCTCGGAGCGCTCTGCAGTTCGCCGTCGAGGACGATGGCCAGTTGGCGTCCGATGTTTTCGCGGGTGATCTGGGCGAATTTTTCCGCTGCGTCAGATTCGAGAGTGAAGAGGATTTCCGGGCGGCCGAAATTGTCGCGGCTCAGACCGGCGCGCTTGATGCCGCCGACGAGTTCCGGCCGGCGTTTGACGAGATACCGTTGGATTTGTTTGGAGCCGTCGGGAGCCGTGCGGACTTCAGAAAGAAGTTCATATCCGGGAGCACTCATGGAGCCGCTCTCGATCAGCTGCCGGCTTTGCGGATGAACGAGGCGGAATTCGAGGAAGGCCACCTTCTGGATGCGCTTGCGGGCGTCTTCGATGACCTCTTCGGACAGACCCGGCAACTGGATCAGAATGCGATTATTGCCTTCGGGCTGAATGACAGGTTCGGCAACGCCGAGCGCATCGACGCGTTTGCGGAACACTTCGACCGCCTGATTGAGCGCGCCGCTGATGTCCGTTGGGACAACATTCGTGACGGTGATGACATCTCCCTGTGCGTTTGTCCGGGTTGTGATTTCAACCGAATTCAGCCGATTCGTATCCATCTCCACCAGAAACGAGGTGCCGCCGGCCAGATCGATGCCGAGCTTCACCTTGCCCGCAGCTTCGCGTTGAAGCCGGTTCAGGATGTAGGTCGTGGGACGGGCTTCGTTCTTGGTGTCATAGAAGGGGAAATACTTCGCGATGCTGTTCGTTCCGATGGCTTCCTGAAGGTTTCCAAACGAACGCTGGGGGTGCTCGGCGTCGGCGGCTTTGGCCCGCTCGTAGATTTCATTGAACGTGGCATCCTGGTTTACAGCCCTGCTTTTGAAATAGTCCACCAGCGGCCGCGCCGACGGGGGCGTCATTTCATAGATCGCCCAGACCAGAAGGAAGACGATAAGGAGCAGTTTCCAGAGATGGTTTCGGTTCATGAGAGGGGAGGCGTTGGGGGACTTGGAAAACGGAGATCAGGCTTCGCTTGATTCATTCGAACGCTCCAGCACCTCGGCGACGGCGCCCTTGGTGATTTCGAACTTGGAGTCGTCAGACTTGATGACGAGCGACTTGTCTTTCACGGAGGAGATCAGGCCAATGATGCCGCCCGTGGTAACCACCTTGTCGCCCCGCTTCAGCGCCTTGAGCATTTCAGCCTGCTGCTTGGCGCGTTTCTGCTGGGGACGGATCAGGACGAAATAGAAGATGGCGCCAAAGATGACGAAGGTGAGAACCATCTTCATCATTTCAGCTTTGGGATTCTGGGCGGTTTGCGTGGTGGCTTGGGCGAGGAGCACGCTGAGATTGTTAAAATCCATAGTTTTTAGTTCAAATGAGCCGTTAATCTAAGGCTGGCGATACGTTTGGCAAGCGTGAACGGCTGTGCGGAATGGGTGAGCCGGTGAGTGTGTGAGTGTGTGAGTCTATGAGTCTGAAAGGGAGCGGGGGAGAAAAGGGGAAGGAGCCGGGAGCCGGGAGGCGCAGCGATGTTCACTGTCCTGGAGCGGAGATTTTCCAAGCTTTACTGCAAACTGTGCGTCGCTGCGACTCCGCAGAGTCGCGGTCCTTTCGCGGCGGCGATTTTCTTCAGCCCGGTGTCAGGGCAACAATTCTTCGCGAACTCGGTAAAAGCGTTGAGGCCCAGTCGCAGTCGCCGGATCGATGACTTCAATGAAATGGTCCGAACCGAAGACCGGTTCGCCCACTTCAGTCCAGTTGGGTTCCGCCAGCGAATCCGTGCTTTCAACCTGCCAGCTGGAGCCGGCTTTCGCGCCAAAGGAAATCACAGTCGTGTCATTGGACGGGATGACCGATCGGATGTTGATCCCGGCCTGGAAGGATATCTGGAGCGGTTCGGAGGGTGCATGGATCGGGTTGCCGTTTAAGCCATTGGTTGACAGATCGAAGGCGCGAAAGGTCACGACGTAGATTCCCGGTCTGCTCGCGGTGAATCGGCGTCCATGAATGTGACCGTAAGGATCGGATCCGGGCGAGCCGTCATTTTCGCTGAGGCGCCAGAGATTGGTTGAAGTGGCACCGGACTCCACGCTGATCGTTGGTGACGTTGCTCCAGAATCCCAAAATCCGAATGCGCCACCCGGCGGTCCGGAAACCGCCGCGATCTGCACAAACAACCTTGAGCCCAGAGCAGCAGCGCCGGGAATGGGGCCGCCGCGATCTTCCGTTGCGGCAAGGCCGGTGAGCGTGATGTTCCCGACGAAATAACCGCTGTAAGGTCCGGCATTCGTGAAGATCAGTGTGTTCACGTAACCGGTTTCTTCAGCGAAGTCGGGTCCGTTTTCAAACTTGAGCGGATCGCCCGGATTCGTGCCGACGGCTCCGATGTTGAGATGGCCGTGATCCTGGGCTTTGAGAACAGTGACGGATGCCAGCAACAGACTGGCGACTGTGAGAAGAAGACGAAGTTGCATCGGACGAAATGTTTTCAGGTATTGAAAAAGTTTAAGGTTTGCCGGCCGGATCGATAAAACGTGATCCGGCGCGATCGATTTCAGAAATCAGAAGGTTCCAACGATGGAGTTGCGCGCGGCCGTCCACGAACAGGTAGTTCGCGCCGCGATTGTGGTTTATAACTCCGACCTGGCCCGGGAAACTCTTCGACGAGATCTCGCCATCGTTTGCGGGGCTGAAGTGGAAGTGATCCAGGAATGCGTAGCTTTTGGCGCATTCCGTGGCCCAGAGCGTTTCCGAGGGAGACGGCACCTGGGTAAATTTACTGTAAGTATTCGCTGCACTCGCATTGTTCGAGGCGGGCAGCAGGAAGTCATTGAGCGCGTAACTGTAGATTCGGGTCTTGTGCTCATCGCGCGGGCAGCGCCAGAGGTTTGTTCCGCCGCAATACGGCTGAAGCGTTTTCGTCCACGACTGTCCTGTGTGAGCCGAGCGCGGCAATGCGTCATTGAAATCGTCGGCGTACATCCGCGTTGCGAGGCCGATCTGTTTGAGATGGCCAAGGCACACGGTGCCCCAGGCCTTCTGCCGCGCCTTGCTGAAGGCGGGCAGAATCAGAGCCGCAAGGATGCTGATGATCGCAATGACGACGAGCAGCTCGATCAATGTAAAAGCGCGTCGTCGGAAACAAAATTTTCCAACCATAACCAGACACAGGATTTTCTCCTGAAACAATTCAGAACAGGAAACAGGAGCGCCGTGGGCGACCACGGTCACAGAACAAACCGAAACGGAAGGTCAGGCTGTGGCTGTGCGGGGCGGGGGAACGGAAGGCTGGCGTGTCTGACTTTGGAAATCGGCAGACCACTCCGGAAGAAGGGTGAATTCTTCCGGCGCGATGAAAATGAAACGCTGCGCCTGAAGCACGAAATCGAACTTCTTCAGATCAATGCGGAACTCAGGCTTTTTCTCAGCTTTTTTGCCGTTCGAAATTTCAACGCAAAGCGAGCAGGGATGTTCGCCATCGAACGTGCGTTGCACCGCTTCGACAAGCGGGCGTTCGCGAAGATTCTCGGAAAGCATTCCGCCCCAGGCGATCGTTTGCAGAACGAACCAATGCGATCCGGTCGCTGTGAAGACAGCGACAAGCATCAGCACACTGCAAAGAATTCGGGGCACGCGCCACTTTCGTCATGGCGACGTGTCATGTCAATGCGCGGAATTGCCGACGTCCGCATGGCGAAAGCGTTCTCTGGAATACGGGACTCGAAAGTCCCGGCACCGGCGGGTTCAGCTTGCAGTTGCGGAGAAGCGCATTGATCAGGGTATTGGAGTAATCTCATTAACACCGTGCTTCAGCACGGTGAAATTGCGGCGGGATGGAAGAGCCGTTTTCAACGGCTTTTTCAGACGGAACGAAAGGCGTTTCAAACGGCTGAATATTGCACGATCGCAGTCACCGCGCTGAAGCACGGTGCTATTGAGAGTTCATGGATTTTCAGAGCGGCTTGAAGTCAGGCTTCAATCCACACCAAAGTTCCGCTCGGGATGATTTCAAACAACGGCACGAGATCCTTGTCGGCGAGATGAATGCATCCGTGCGACGACGGTTTTCCGACGCTGGATTGGTCGCCGACGCCATGGATGTAAATGTAACGGTCGTGCGAATCGACATTGCCGCCGCGGTTCAATCCTTCTTCCAATCCCTCCAGCCAGAGAATGCGCGTTGTGATTTTGGCGTCCGGCATTCCATTCCAGGTGAAGCCGATGGGCTGACGCGCTTTGAACACCGTTCCGGCCGGCCAGGGCGCGCCGATCTTTTCCGCGATGCGATGCAGTCCGAGCGGTGTGCAGTTGGAACCGGAGACCTGTCCGATGCCGAAACGCGACGTTGAAATGAGATAATTGCGCTGAACCTGATAATCCGGGACGGCCTCGGGTTCCGAAACGATTGCGGCACGCAGGTGAAACAATTGTTGCTGATGAACACGGGCGATCAGCAGGTGTTCTGTAAAGTGCGTGCTGATCCGTTGCACCGCGTTGCGGAGCTCGACAGAGATCAACGAATCGTTGTCGGAACGGACCATGTGCCGAGATTAGGCGGAACGAATCGTCAGCAAAAGAAGCATTCGGTGTTCGTTCAACAATCTTTTAACCACATCAATTTTTTAGCGACGGATGCACGGGGATCAACACGGATCGGGATTCTTTGTGGAATCTGATTCTGACCGAAGGCGATTCAGTGATGTATAGTGCGCAGGTTGTTTTCGTCTGCCGCCGGTGTTCATCGGGGTCCATCCGTAGTTTGTTCTGTGCCGTGTCATACTCACAGTTGGGCAGAATACCTTACCCAAATCGCCCCATTTTTTGCCGGGATTGGAAGCGTTACAGCTCGTTTCGTGAATATCAGAAGCTCGATTGGAAAGGTGCGCGTCGGATTCGTTGCCGCGTGTCTTCTGGCGGCCGGTTCCGTTCAGGCGCAAAGCTATTACCGGCTGACATTCAAAGGCACGATTTCCACGGTCGATTCCTCCGGCAACGAAGTCGTGCGAAAAATCACCGATAAAAACCTGATCCAGGAATGGGCCGGACGGGCGGGGGTGACGAACTTCAAGAATCTGACCCTTGCCCTGCATCGCAATGTGGATTCACGCGGCGATGCGATTGAGATTCTGAACCGCAAGGATGGCAGCCATGTCGCGACGGTGTTTCCGCTGTTCTTTCCCGAGTCCGCGACGGCGGTGTCGAGCAAGGGCGTGACGGAGAAACGCTTTGCCTATCTTTACAACCTGCATCAGTCGGAGTTTTCGCGCGGCACGGCGATTCTGAACCAGCAGCTGATGATCAACAAAAAAGGTCAGACCAACCGGTTCGTCTCGAGTGGCGAGCTGCAATGGTATCAGTTGCCGGAAGGCGCCCATTCACTTCGCATCGGCAGTGGAACTTTCAAGGTGAGCAAAGCCATTAAATGAAAATCCTATGAACCGGACGACGCTTCGCCTTTCTCTCCTGATGCTGCTGGTCGCTCTGTCCGTCAGCGCGGTGTCTGCTCAGTCGCGCTGGATTGTTACTTATCGCGGAACGGAAACCGCGGGTGGAACCAACAAGCTTCGCACGATCACTGTCACCGAACGCACGTTCATCGAACGCTGCGCCACGAACGCGAATATCTCCACGGAAAATCTCGCGTTGGTGCTGCATTTCGACGCCGATGCTTTGGGCGATGCGCTGGAGGTGGTGAATGTGAACGATCCAAATCTGTTCCGTTGCGAAGTGTTTCGCCTCGCATTTCCGGAGTCGTACACCAACAACGCCGGAACCTCGATGAAACGCTTTTCCTACATTTACGATTCCACGAGCGATCACTCGCGTGGAAGCGCTGTCATCAGCAGCAAATCGACGGTGAAGGGCGGAACAACCAACGCACCCGTTATTGGCGCAACGTTGCACTACTGGCTCGGGCAATGGACGGAAAATGCCGGCGATCCGAACGCGATTGTCGGATCAGGAACGTTGAAGGTAATGCGGCCGCTCGATCCTTGAATTCGCAAAACGGTTCAATGCCTGACCCGGAAGCGATATTCGCCCGAACCGACCTCGCAGAGCACGTGTGAACCCGACTGACGAATTGCGAAAATCCCTTCTCCTTCCGTGAGCTGTTTTTCGCTTTCTGTCACCTGTTGTGCGGACGCAGCCGGCAGGTGCACGATGGCGCGGGTGTTTGCAGGAATCGTGACGTTCAGTTCGAACGCGCCGGAGGATTTCCGCCAGTGGCTGACGATTTTTCCTCGGACTGAATCGTAGCTGGCGCGTGCCCAGGTGAGGTCGCCGGTCGGTTGCGGTTTGATGATGATCCGCTGGAAGCCGGGGCCGCTCAGGTCGCAATCGATCCCAACGAGGTCCTTGTAGAACCATTCGGTGATATGCCCGAGCATGAAATGATTGTGCGATGTGGTGAGATTCGCATCCCAGGCTTCGGTCAGGCTCGTTTCACCTTTCTTCAGCATGAACCCGTATCCGGGTTTTTCATCCTGATTGATCATGCGGTAGATGACATCCTGCCGGCCGTTTTGCGCGAGCGCCTGCAGCAGGAAGCGGAATCCAACATCTCCCGCGGTCATCAGATAATCGCGTGATTCGAGATCGGCGATGATGGCGTTCAGAACATTCGAGCGATGCTGCGGTTCGACGATTCCGAAAACGAGCGGCATGGCATTGGCGCATTGTGAGCCGGTGGCGTAGCTGCCGGTTTCGGCGTTGAAAAATTCGCGATTGTAACTCTTACGAATTTCGGAGGCACGCTGTTCGAAATGTTTCGCGTCGGCAGGTTGATTCAACAGCTTCGCCGTTTCAGCGAGGAGGGTTGCATTGTGATACAGAAAGGCGGTGGCAGTGACGGGTGGCGGCGTGTGTTGCGGTGCGCCGGATTTTTTCGGGCCGAGATCGAACCAGTCGCCGAGTCCCTGCGAAAGAATGTTGTTCGTCGCGAGGCCTTCCATGAACGCGAAGTAACGTTTCATTCGTGGGTAATGCGTTCGAAGCAGATCAAGGTCACCGCAGAACTGATATTGCTGCCACGGCACGACGATGAATGCGGCGCCCCATTCCGCGGCGTTGCGAAACGCGCCTTTGAACTCGGTGTATTCGGGCGCGATGTTCGGCACGAGCCCGGTGTCGAGCTGCGCGTCGGCCATGTCGTTCATGCCCTTGGTGAACATGCGGGCCATGTCGAATTCGTATCGGATGGACGGGCCGTTGAGATGATATTGCTCCAGCCAGCCGAGTTTTTCGCGATGCGGACAATCGGTCAGAACGGAAACCATGTTGGCGCGCTGCGCCCAGCGGACGAGTTCGCGAATGCGATTGAGCAATGGGTTGGAACATTCGAAATCACCGGTGAACGCAACGTCCGCGTGAACCATCACGCCTTCAAGGGAACTGATCCGTGGAGCGGACTTTTCAGTCTGCGGGTTGCCGGGGTTTTTCAGCCCTGTGTTGGAACTTGAATCGGTTTCGGCGACGGCCTCCGGCGGAGTTAGCGTCGCTTCCAGATAGCGGCAGCCGACGTAATAGAATTTTGGAAACCATTCCTCTTCGGCGTCAGTTGCCTTCGTGTATTGCCACCAGGAAAGGCCGCGGTTTGTGCTGCCCATCGTTGAGCGCTGAATCGAGCCGTCGGGATTGATCACTTCGGCGGGAATCAGCCGAACCGTGCTTCCGGCCGGACCCGCGATGCGCAGGCGTGGCATGTAGGAAGTGTTCTGTCCGAGATCGTAAACGATTTTGTTTTCTGCGAGTCGTTTTTCTTCGATCGGCTTGCGGACTTCGATCGCTCGGATGGGTTCGACCGAAACGCCGTGGCCGCGCAAACGGCCGCTGGGTCGTACGACATGGACGGCAGATTTCCACGAACGATCGTCAAAATTCGGTTTGTCCCAGCCGACAGGATTGAGCCGCGTGTCGTGATCTTCGCCACCATAAATGCTGTTGTAGGTGATCGGTCCCGGATGTGTCCGCCAGGTGGGATCGGTGACCAGGACTTCGCGCGAACCATCGGCGTATTCCAATTCGAGTTGCGCGATGGCCCGCAGCGGCCCGTACGAGCCGGTGAATTTCGCGAAGCGATTTCGTCGGACGACATGATACATGCCGTTGCCGAGCGTGATGCCGATTGCGTTTTCACCGCTTCGAAGCAAATCTGTCACGTCGCGGGTGTCGTAAAGAATCGTGTCGTTGTAGTCGGTCCAGCCGGGAGTGAGAAGGTCGTCGCTGACTTTGCGTCCGTTGAGATTCAGTTCGTAATGGCCAAGTCCGGAAACGTGAATGATGGCGCGCTTGAGTCCGGGTTTGATGTGGAATTCCTTCCGGAGCAACAGCGATTCGGTGGCGGTCTGGGCGCAAATCCAGCGCGCCTGCCAGCCCGCGGGCGGAGCGTCCTGCGAAACCGAACCGGACGGTGGCAGAATGCCCATGGTCCATTTCGAAACCGGACTCCAGTCCGACGCGCGATCATTCTGATCCCACACGCGCACTCTCCAGAAAACGTCCTGCGAGGATTTCAATTCCTTGCCCGCGTAACGGATGTGCAACGTTTCGTCAGAGGCGACTTTGCCGCTGTTCCAGAGATCGGCTTTTTCTTCCGTGAGAAGTTCCGGTGCACTCGCCACGAGGATTTGAAAGGCGGATTGGAATTGGGCGCGTTCTGAACTTTGCACCTGCCAGGAAAGGCGCGGGTTTGGAACATCGATGCCTGACGGACTGGGCGAATATTCGCAAAGCAGTTTTGTCGGAACGATCGCAGCGGAAAGCGGGAGTTGGAACAGAAGGAAACAAAGAACAACGAAGAAAGACGTGATCGCGGGACGATTTCGAATCATTGGACGTCGATTGGTTTTTGCGGCAGTCGATTGCTGAATTTTAGTTGTAGCAAGTTGCGTCGAACCGGCGGTCCAACCTGCAACGGGCAATATTCGCGGTGCAATCATTTACTTCTTCAGCAAATCCTGGAATTTGGGTGTGAGTCCGGCATTGCTGCGGATTTCATCAGAAACCATCGGGCCGTTGTTTTCCCAGATGTTTCCCGGTCCGTTCGCGTTCTTCAGAAAACGTTCCGCCGGGCACCAGTTGTCGCGAACGGTGATGTGAGACGAACCTTCATCGAGGTAGAGATAAAACCAGTGTTCCGGATAGGCGACGTAGGGGCTCATCTGGATGCTGTGAACACAGTTGCTCGCGATCAATGATCCGGGCTGCGGCGAAAGTGTGTAGATGCCTGCGGTGTCGCCCATCCATTGCGCGACGTGATGGATATGATTCGCGATGATCCGATTGTTGCTCATGATGTTCGTCGCCTTGTTCCAACCCCAGCCGACGCTGATCCCGGTGTAACCGGCGTGGCTGACTTCGTTGTGCTCGATCGTTGTGTCGCGGACGTAACCGGCAATGATGCCCACGCAACCCCAGTCTTCATTGGCGACATCAGTGACGAGATTGTTCGCGATGCGATGTCGCGCCGCAATCACGCGTTCATCGGTCGGCCGGTAAGGCCGGTGCGTTTCAAATCCGGGTTCGGCGAAGAGTCCGAGTTGAATTCCATTGCCGCCGATGTCGCGAAACAGGTTGCCTTCGATCACAAAATCCTGGGTGCCGCTTTGAATATCGAGGCCTGACATGCCGGTGTGTTTGAACTCACAACGTTCGAAACGAATGTGCCGGGCGTTTTTGACAGAAACCGCGCCGGGCGGGCGTCCAATCCAGGCCTGATTATCCAGACCTGCCGAATGATCACGCGTGCCGGTCGGCCTGAGCCGGTAAGCGTCGAGTAGATACATGCCTGCCTGCAACGGAACGTGTCCCTGCTGAGACGGACGCATCCAGGTGGTGTGGGCAAATCGGATGCCGCGGAAGGAAACGTGGGCAACGGGATGATCCAGCGTGCCTTCAACTTGAACGAGCGTTTCAAGAACAGGTGCGATGACGTTTGCGGTTTCGAGATTTTCGCCGGAACGCGGCCAGTAATAAATGCGGCCGCCGGGATATTCTTGAAACCATTCGCCGGGCGAATCCAGAAACTCGATCGCGTTGGCCAGATAAAATGGTGCGCCGTTCGTGGACATCACCGGTTGCGGCCAGGGATGCTCGAATTGAATCTGCGATTCCGGTTCGTGAAACGTGAGACGTGCTTCAGATTTTATGAGGTCGAGCGACTTCACCCGGCAGATCGCAATCTCCCATTGTTGATGAAAGATCATTTCGACTCCGGCGGAATTTTGGAGTCCGGCCAGTGAAGAAACGGGAACCGCAGCATAGCGATTGGTTCGATCCCAAACCAGCATGCGGTTCAGCACGGGACCGTTTGGATTGCGGGCGCGAACGGCTTTGACGTCATTCACCCAAAGCTGTCGGAATTCAACAATGCGTCCGCTCACGCGCGGAGCTTCGGCGAACCAAACGCTGCCGCGCGCAGATTTGGGCAATCCGGGCAAGTTTCGTGGCGCTTTTTTCCAGCCTTTGATTGAAGCGCCGCCACTGAGTGTTGGGTTCGCGTTCGGTGCAGCTTCGATCACTGTCGGACTTTCGGGTGTGCCGGAATCTTCCGCGCGAAAGAGCAGGGGAGTGAGAAGCGGATAAGTGCCATCTTCGAGAACGATGCGAATGCCTGACGGCGCGGACGGATCATTCAGCCGGCGGAGTTCGCGCGCTTTGCGTTGCGCTGCTGCCACTGTGGCGAACGGCGCTTCGCGTGTGCCGATGTTTTTGTCGGAGCCGTTTGGTGAAACCCAGAGTTCAGCAGCCGACGCCGGGGCGAGCGAAAGCGCGAATGAAAGCAGTGTCAAGGCGCGCAGTCGCAGCCGGGAGAAATAACTGACGGCGGCAGATTCAAAGAACTGCCTCGGCTTGCAAAACCTTCGTTTCACGTTTCGAGTCCTTCAATTCTCAGCACATGCGCGAAATCGGACGGCTTTTCTGCGGGAAGTTGAACGGTCAGTCCGTTTGCGTTGTGTTGCCATTTGAGGCCTGGAACGGATCCAACCAGTCCCACGTTCTGAATTTTTCCGGCCACGTGCGGCTTGCCGACGCCCAGCATGGGAATGGTGACTTCCTTTCCGGGCCATCCCATGAAGAACGCGTAAAGTATTTTGTCTTTCGTCGTGAATCGCACGACGTCTGAAGTGAAGTCTTTCAAACTCGCTTCGTTGTATTTCACTCCGGGAACTTCCTTGACCAGTCCGCCCTCGCCGAACGTTTTCCACGGACGCGTGTCGAAGATGGCTTCGCCATTCACGTGAATCCAATGCGTGATGGCGTCGAGAATCTTCAATTCCTCGCTGTCCAGCGCGCCGCTGTTGGGCAGCGGAAAATTGAGCAGGAGATTGCCGTTCCGGCTGACGACGTCCACGAGCATGTCGATGACGCGCTTGGGTGTTTTGTAAACGACTTCGCGATCGTAATGCCACTTTCCAACACACGTGCAGAGCTGCCATGGCCGCGGGTAAATGCCTTCGACGACTCCGCGTTCCTTGTCGAAGACGCAAATGCCATCGGCCGAATCCTGGTCGCGCTTGCTGGTGATGACGGCTTCGACTTTGCCGCCGTGCAGCCGCGCGCTCTGGTTGTAGAGATGGGCGACCAGTTCAAGTCCGTAATGGCCAAATGGAATTTGTCCGTCGCTGTAAACAATGTCCGGCTCGGCCTGATCGATCAGATCCTTGATGCGGTTGAACCATTCCTGTTTCCACTTGTCCGGGATGTCGTCTTCGTCCCACGGCAGGTTGCGATAGACTCTTGGGCAATCGCCATAAAGATCGTGGTATTCGGGATTGATGCCGTCGTAAGGAATGCCTGCGAACTCGCCGTTCCTGTCGCTTCCGCGCGAGACGGACATCCACTTGTAGGCCATCCAGAGGTGATCGCTGACGCCGAAGCGGAGTCCGTGTTTGAGAGTCGCTTTTCGGAACTCGGCGACCACGTCACGTTTGATCCCCATTTTGACGGCGTTCCAGCGGGTGTGTTTGGAGTTCCAGAGATCGAAATTGTCCACATGCGCGCCCATGCTCATGAAGTAGCGCGCGCCGGCTTTCTTATAGAGGCCGACGAGATGATCCGGGTTGAAATCACGGCCGTGCCATGTGGGGATGACGTCCTTGTATCCCACTTTGGACGGATGCCCGTACGTTTTGACGTGATGCCGGTTCTGACGTGATCCCTCGATGTAAAGATTGCGCGCGTACCAGTCGCCGCACTCGGCGGCGGACTGTGGTCCCCAGTGAGCCCAGATGCCGAACTTCGCGTTCCGGAACCATTCGGGACATTGATAGGCCGAAAGCGATTCGCGTGTGCCGGCGAATCGGGCAACGTTTTCCGACGCGATTTGCGCGGCCAGTGCGCGGCTGATTTGAATGCCTGGCAACGCGGCCGCCATCCAGCCGATTGCCCGTCGCCGCGAAATTCGGGAATTGATGCCGACGTGGAAAACAGGATCGGGCGTGTGGGGCTGGGATGAATTCATTCCGCAGGACTCAGGCGAACCGAAAACGGGGCTGGTTACAGAGGTTTTCACTCGACCAAGTGTTATAGAGCGCGGACGCCCGGGGCAGGAGTGAAAAAGTGACGCTGGCAATTTTGGCAAACGTTTTAACACTTTTGCGATTACAGATTGATAGTCGATGGGGTATCAATGCTGCATTCCTCAAAGCGCGAAGCATGAAAATGTCGGCAGCAGTAATGAACCTGAATGTGCCCGGCGGTTCGATGGCGGCGGCAGTTGTTTCCTTGGTGCTTTGAATTCGAAGGACTCCAGCATGCAAAAGGCAGTGAAGAAGACGTTTTCTCAGAATCAGCATCAAACCGGTTTTACCCTTATCGAGCTCCTTGTGGTGATTGCGATCATTGCGATTCTCGCTGCGATGCTTTTGCCGGCACTGTCCAAGGCCAAAACCAAGGCGCAGGCTGCCGGGTGTATGAACAACACCAAGCAGCTCATGCTGGGCTGGATGATGTTCATTGGCGACAACAATGACAAAATGCCCGAACCGAACAATTGGGTGGGAGGTGGCCCGATGACCTGGACAACGGACGTTGATCCCAATGACATGATCAAGCCGGATCCTGCAAACCCGGAGTTTCCCCTTACGCAAGGTTATGTGCGGTCGATCTCAGTCTTCAAATGTCCGGGCGACAACTTTCAGGGGCCGGGAAACACTCAACCACGTCCTCGCAGCTATGCGATGAACGCCGCCGCGGGTGGAACTGTGGGAACCATCGGTGGAGATTATCATCCCGAGGGGAATCGCACCTATATCAAAGACACGAAAGGTCAGAGGGCCTCGATTCTGAACAGGCCGGGTCCTTCCAAGGTTTGGGTGGTGCTGGATGAGCATCCCGACAGCATCAACGACTTCATTTTCCAGTTTCGCCCTGGGTATCAACAAGCCGCATATCAGTGGCAGGACATGCCGTCCAGTCATCACAATGGTGCGGGAGGTCTTTCCTTTGCAGACGGTCACTCGGAAATTCGCAAGTGGAAGGATCCTCGGACCAAGCAGGCTGTGAAGTATCAGATAAAATGGTGGCAGGGTGGTGGACAGACATTTCCTGTTCCTTTCCAACCACCGAGCACTCCGGCGAGTGTGGATTATGCCTATATGAATGACGGCATGCCCTATCAATAAGAATAAATCGTTGATTCCCGTTGAATGACTGCGCGAGAGGTGTTGCGATAATTTGTCCGATTCAAACAAACCCCATCAGTTACGAAAACCCTATGAACCCTGAGTACTCCTCCAGTGAACTCGTCACAACCCCGCGCGGGTGTGGTAAGCGTAAACCCAGAATCGCGTTCCGCTGGCTCAGAATGGGGATCGCCTCGCTGTGCTCCCTGCTTGTCCTTGCAAACACTGATGCTTCGGCACAGAACGTGAATCTGCGACCGTCCCAATTCCGGGTCACGGTTCCCATCGGTTCAACTGACACGACTGTTATTTCCAACATCCTCGTTGACGTGTCCGGCATCAGTATGCCGGTCGAAGTGAATGTTACCGGACTTCCTGCGGGGGCCGGTTATACGCTGACGACGAGCGATGGAACTCCGTTTACCTCGACATCAGACGACACGAACATCGTGCTCACCGTTTACACCACCAACATCACGGCGGGAATTCATACGTTTTATCTGAATGCAACCGGCGGCGCGACTCGCACCATTCCCCTGGAAATTCAATCGGCTCACATCTGGAATGGTTCGTTGAATGTCAGCAACAACTGGAATTCGGCTTCGAGCTGGCTGGGTGGCATTCCTACGTCAACCGGAGATGTCGTTTTCGGCACTCGTGGCGGTCAGACGAACAACTCGTTCCCGAGCGGAATTTCATTCACGAACATTGGCTTGGATGCCAGCACGACAATCGGTTCTCTCCGTTTCTCTCAAAATGCAGGGATAACGAGTGATTTTACGAATGCTTTGTACCACACGCTCAGCATGGCGCCCAACACGACGCTCACCATCACGGGTACGAACGGGTTCACGCTGCTTCGCGACACCATCGATGAGTTGGATTCGGCGGAAAATCGCACCATGGGCGTAAATATCGTTGGCGGCGCCAATTCGCGGATCGTGGTCAGCAACGAAGCGGCGAACGTGGCGGTGCTGATCGGCGAGAGCCAGTCGGCCACCCTGAACATGTCAAATTTGACCACGTTCACAGCGTATGTGAATCGGGTTGGGTTTGCGGATTACAAGCTCTTCCCGCACTACAACGAATACAACGAGGGAGGAAACTTCAACGCGAATCCCCGAGACATGGCGGCGAACATTTACCTCGCCCGCAGCAACTTCATCACTGCTCTCTATGTGGGGCCGGACAACTACGATAATGAATTCACCCGCACCTATGCGATCACGACGCTTCAGCCGGGTGAGACCCATGGCCAGGGAAGCGCCACTCCCAACCTCAGATTTTATCTTGGGTTCACCAACGCGTTCTTTGCTGACAGCTTTTGTATCGTCGGCGCCAACGGCGCGACAGGTAACGCAGGTGAATTCCGGTTCAATCCGGCATTTGGCACGAATTCCGGCGCGATGTTCCGCGGAACCAACGGAACGGGCCGTATGTCCGTTTTCTCCATTGCGGACGACGGCGGTCCTATTCCAGCCCAAAGCACCGTTCGCGCAAACGTGGTCGATTTCTCGGGCGGTGTGATCAACCTGCTGGCTGATCGCTTCTACATGTCCCGCGATCGAACCCTGATCATCTCAAACCAGAATCCTGTCGTTGAATCGCAGCTGACGATCGGACGCGGCGTTGTGGATGTGAACATGGCATTCCTGGGTTATCAGGAGCACGACGGCAAAACCAACTGGACCGAGATTGGCGGGGCGGAGGCATATCGCAACTATTGCCGTGCGGATCTCATTGTGAACAACGGGGGCATTTTCCGTGTGAATGGAACGCTGACGCTTGGTTATACCGCAGATACGAACCCGGAAGCCGTTGCCGAGCAGTACAACACCCGTGGAACGGTGACGATCAATCAGGGTGGAACAGTGATGGCTGACACCATCGTGGCCGACGGCGGCCTGAATTTCGTGTCCATCTCTCAGCCCCGAAATAATCGCATTACAATCAACCAGGGCACCTTGATCGTGACCAATCAGATTGGCGCAGAGCCCGGACTTCCGCTGGACAGCCTCTCCATGACAGAGGCCACGCTGAATCTTCGCGTCGTGGCCGGCCGCACCAACGTTTACGTGCGGAATTTCCTCAATCTCGGAGGTGTTCCCAGCACCATCCGGATTTCGTCGGTGAGTGGTGTGACTTCATACCCCACAAACATTCCGCTCATTTCGTATGAGACTGCGACTCCTTTCATTACAGCGGACGTTAGCGGCGCCACCGGTCTGGCGCCTGGTGCACAGGGCTACATCCTGAACAACCCGGATACCAAGACCATCGAACTGTATCTGACGACGAACGCCCCGAACACTCTCGTCTGGCGCGGAAACGTGAACAACAACTGGGATCTCACCACCAAGAACTGGGTGACGGCGGCAGGGAACATTCCGACCAACTTCTCGCTCGGTGATTTCGTCACCTTCGATGACACCGCAGTTTCCGGTGAAGTGGCAATCACTGAGGTCGTTGTGCCTGCTCAATCGGGCGGTGCCGGTGTGACGATCACGAACAACACCCTGAACTACACCTTCAATGCAGTGGGCGGCGCAATTGCAGGAACCGCATCGCTGGTCAAATCCGGTTCCGGTTCACTTGAGTTCAATGCCGCGGAATCGGGTCCGTTGACGGTGCTCGGGGGCACTCTGACCGGTTCGGGCATTCTCGGAACCGTGACTGTGGCGTCGAACGTTGTCGTCGATTTCGGCGGATCAATGAGCGGATTGACCTCGACAGGCACCGTTACGGTCGCGCTCGGAGGTTCGGTCAACGGCATCGTTTCGTTGCAGGGAGGCAGTCTGACCGTGGACGGACTCATCGATACCGCCGCGCTCAGCACCGGATTCACCATCGTCAATACACGCATTACCAACAATGGAACGATCAATGTCCGCGGTACGGCTAATCCGGCCATGGTGATGGACGTGAATTCCGTTCTTGCGAATCACGGCATCATCCGTCTGTTTTCGCAGCGGTTCAACTTTAGCGGCCTCGTTTTCGGTGATGGATTCTTCATCGACAATGACGGTGGATTGCTGGGTGCGGATGCTCGCGTGAACATGCTGAGTGACAATCGCGCGTTGCTTTCACCCGGAGCAGAACCGTTCAACTCGATTGGCACCCTCTATTTCGGCAATCGCCTCGACCTCCATGCGGGTAATCCAAACAACAACGCCGGAATCCTGCTGATCGAAGTGGACTTCTCGCATCCACAGGTTCACGACAAGCTGCAGGTGGATCGCTGGAACAACATCGCCAGCACGATCATCATCACAAACATCAATCCGGGTGCCGGGCAGTTCGAAGCCGGACAGATGTTCCGGATTTTTGAGAACAACAATGGCATTACGGAGAGCAACTTTGTTGATACGGCCGGCATCTGGCCTTTGATTCTCCCTGCGGTTCCCGGACCGGGTCTGCAATGGGATCTTTCACGCGTGCGTGAATATGGCGAAGTCTCGATTGTCGCCAGTCCGTTGGTCTGGGATGGAAACGGTTCCGGCGAATGGGCTGTTTCAGTCGGGGGGGCAAACTGGAAGGCGGGTCAGACTTATACAGACAGTCAGGGCGCCATTTTCAATGACACCGCTGTGGGCACCACCACGATCAACCTGACTGGCGCTGTTGCGCCGGGCGGATTCAGCCGGGTGACCAACATTGTGGAAGGAGTGAGCACGAACTTCGTCAACTCCGCTCCTCCGGTTGTTCCGGGCGTTGTATTCGATAATTCATCGAAGAACTATACGATCAGTGGCACCGGAAAGATCTTTGGAGCTGCGACACTCTACAAGCGTGGTTCCGGGACACTGACAATCCTCACGACCAACGAGTTCATCGGTGGCGCAATCCTCGAAGGTGGCATTGTTGAAATGGGGAACATCCAGGCTCTTGGTGTAGTTGCCACGACAGCCAACACATTCGGTGCCCAGGGTGCTTACAATCAGTTCGTGATCGATGGCGCGGGCCTCAACTATCTCGGGATGCTCAATGCCAACCTCAACCGCGCGATGACGATCAAGAGCGGTGGCGCCTCGATTGGGGTGGCATCTGCAACAAATGAGCTGACGCTCAGCACAGCAGTCCGGGGTGAAGGCAGCCTCACGAAGGTCGGCCCCGGCACGTTGGTGCTCAGCCAGTCGGGACATGCATATCAGGGAGGAACAGAGATCAACGAAGGTGCCGTCCGGCTCACCACAACTGCAGCCGGTTTTGGCCCGATCAGTCTGGGCAACGGTGTTGCCCTCGAGTTGTCGGGTAACTTCACTCTGACCAACGCGATCCAGTTGGCTGGCAGCGGCTCAACCCTGGCAGTGCTGGGAAGCAGCACTCTGACGTCCAGCGGACCGTGGAGCGGTGGCGGAAGCGTGACCTTCAACAACACGAACCTGTTCACGTTCAGAGGCAGCCTCTCCGCACTCTCCGGAACCATCTCGTTCGGCACGACCTCCGGCCGATATCGGTTCAACGCAACCACGAACGACAATATCGCGGTCGGAAGTGCCGATGCTGAGTTCGATCTCGGAACCGGCGCCAGCACGCTCAACGTTCTGAATGGCGCCGGTCTTACCTACCATCTCGGTGCCCTCAACGGCGGGCCTGACACGGTCCTGTTCGGTGCCAGCACGAATGCGGACCTTTCCGGAACGACGTTCAGCATCGGCGCCAAAGGAACAGACTCGGTCTTCAATGGCCGGATCACGAACGGTCTCGACACCGTGTCGGTCACGAAGGTTGGCGCCGGTAAACTGTTGCTGAATGGTGCGAACACCTACACAGGCCCGACCCTCGTCACTGCGGGCACGCTGGGTGGAACAGGTTCCATCAACGGATCCCTTACAGTTCAATCCGGAGCGACTCTGGCCCCGGGTGTGGACATCGGCACGTTCACGGTGAACGGCACGGCCACATTGCAGGGCATCACCGTGATGGAACTGAACCGCAATGCCTCGCCGATCAAGAACGATCGACTGGTTGCCACAACCATCGTTGGCGGCGGCACTCTCATCGTGACTAACGTCGGCCCAGACATCGCGAATGGCACGACCTTCCAGCTGTTCAGCAGCGGCGTTTCAGGATTCACCTCTGTCGTCCTCCCGACGAGCGATCCGTTAAACACCAAGACATACACCTGGGAAAACAACATTGCCGCGAACGGCAGCATCACGCTCGTGAGTGGCGGCAGCACCGGAGTTGATACAACTCCGACAGAAATCACAACGACCGTCGGCGGTGGAGTGCTCACGCTCACCTGGCCAACCAGTCATATCGGATGGCAGCTCTGGAGCAATTCCGTGAGCCTGACCGACACCGGCAGCTGGTTCCTCGTCAGCGGCTCGGAGCAGACCAACCGGATTGACTCGGCAATCGATCCGTCGAAGACAAACGTCTTCTTCCGTCTGTTGCTGCCCTGATTCGTAATCTGAAAATGTGAAACATGCCGGGGCCATGCGTTTGCTGGCCCCGGTTTTATTTAAAGTATGGAAGAAATCTCTCCTGGTCGGATGAGGATGGTTGCGGTTCTCATTGCCATTTTGTCAGCTGTTCCGATTTGCGCCGCCGACTCGCAGCTCGCATTTCCCACCGCTGAAGGTTTTGGACGCTTTGCTACGGGCGGTCGCGGCGGTCGCGTCATCGCAGTCACGAATCTCAACGACAGCGGGCCGGGGAGTCTTCGCGAAGCGGTCGAAGCGACTGGACCGCGCACTGTGGTGTTCAATGTGTCCGGTCTGATTACCCTTCAGTCACGCCTCATCGTGCGCGGCGCCAATTCAAACCTCACCATCGCCGGCCAGACCGCGCCCGGAAAAGGAATCTGCATCCGCAACTTCAACTTCGGCATGCTCGGCGCCCGCGACGTGATCGTTCGCTACATTCGCGTTCGTCCCGGCAATACTTCCGGCATGACCCTCGACGGCATGGGGCTGGCCAGCTGCGACAACTGCATCATCGATCACTGTTCCATCAGCTGGACGCTGGACGAAGCATTCAGCTCGCGCGGGGCAAAGAATATTACGCTGCAGCGAACGCTGATCTCCGAGGCGCTCAATGCCGCCGGTCACAAGAAATATCCGCCAGGAACGCAGCACGGATATGCTGCAAGTATTGGCGGCGACATCGGCAGTTTTCATCACAACCTGCTCGCGCATTGCGCCGGTCGGAACTGGAGTCTCGCAGGCGGACTCGCGAAACCGGACAACACCTACGCCGGCCGCCTCGATATTCGGAACAACGTGGTTTACAACTGGAAGAACCGCACAACGGACGGCGGCGCCCATGAAGTGAACTTCGTCAACAACTTCTACAAACCGGGACCTGCCACAACCCGGTTCGTCGCACTCAATGCCCAATACGGTGGATTCAATGGTTCCCAACGCTATTACTTTGCGGGAAATGTCATGCCCGGCCGGTTCGGTCTCACCAACCAGAACGATGGAAGGATTGCGAGCACCGAACGTGGAGGAAGATTGCCGACGGAATACATTCCCTGGTCCGAGACTCCGTTTTTCGAATCCTTTGTGAATACGCACAGCGCTGAAGAAGCCTACGAGAACGTTTTGGAGAATGTCGGCTGCAACTTCCCGGTTCTTGACGAGCACGACAAACGCATCCTTTCAGAGGTGCGCGCCGGAACTGCAAAGTTCAAAGGCAGCACAACGGGTCTGCCGGGTTTGCCGGATTCCCAGGAGGATGTCGGTGGATGGGAAGAGTATCCCGAGATTCATCGTCCGGCAGGATGGGACACCGATGGCGATGGAATGCCAGACGATTGGGAGAAGCTTGCCGGATTGAATCCAGACGACCCGTCCGACGGCAACAAGACTGACAGGAACGGTTATACAAATCTCGAACGCTATCTGGGCTGGCTCGTTGGAGAATTCAAAGTGGGGCCGGGGATGGCTGGAGCGAATCCGCAAGGTTTGAGTCAACCGGCGGCAAGTACCAGACTCTAACGGGACAGTTGTCAGGACCACATTGATGTCACTTCCGATCATCGATATTGCGGTTCTTCTGTTCTACCTCGTGGGTGTCGTTCTGCTCGGGGTCTGGTTTGGCCGCAAGGGATTGAACACGGAACAGTTCATGGCTGCGGGACGTCGTGTTCCGGGCTGGGCAGTGGGGCTTTCCATATTCGGAACCTACGTCAGCAGCATCAGCTTCCTGGCCCTTCCCGGCAAAGCGTTCGCGAGCAACTGGAATGCATTCGTGTTCAGCCTTTCGATTCCGCTGACGACCTGGGTGGCGGTGAAGTATTTCGTGCCGTTCTATCGCAGATCGGGCGAAGTCTCGGCCTATCAACATCTCGAACATCGCTTCGGTCCCTGGGCGCGCACATATGCCGTCATCTGTTACCTGCTCACGCAACTGGCACGAATGGGAACGATCCTTTACCTGCTGGCCCTGGCGCTCGCGCCGCTGACCGGATTCAGCATTCCAACGATCATCCTTTGCGCCGGGGTGCTCGTGATTGCCTACACATTGGTCGGCGGCATGGAAGCCGTGATCTGGACGGATGTGGTTCAGAGCATCGTGTTCATTGCCGGCGCGCTGGCGTGCGTGGGAATTCTGCTCTTTGGCATGCCTGCCGGGCCGGGGCAGTTGTTTCAAATTGCGTCGGAACACAATAAATTCAGCCTCGGCAGTTTCGGACCGGAGCTTTCGCGCATGACATTCTGGGTCGTCCTGCTGAACGGAATTTTCATCAATCTCCAGAACTTCGGAATCGATCAAAGCTACGTGCAACGGTATCAGACAGCGAAAACTGATGCCGCCGCGGCGCGAAGCGTCTGGCTTGGCGCGCTGCTGTATCTCCCCATCTCAGCAGTGTTTTTCTTTATCGGAACGGGACTGTTCGCCTTCTACACGGCGCGTCCGGAACTGTTGCCCGCAACCGTGGACGCGATCAACAAACCGGATTCCGTCTTCCCACACTTCATCGTGGCTCAACTGCCGATGGGTGTTACTGGTCTTGTGATTGCAGCGATCTTTGCCGCGGCGCAATCGACGGTTTCGAGTTCCATCAATTGTTCGGCCACATTGATTCTTTGCGACGTTTACAAACGTTATTTTCGTCCGGCTGCGACCGAGCGGGAATCGATGCGCGTGCTGCACGTCGCGACGTTTATTTTCGGAATGGCGGGAGTGGGAATGGCCCTGGCGATGATGCAGATCAAGAACGCGCTGGATGCGTGGTGGGGACTCGCCAGTATTTTCAGCGGTGGGATGCTCGGACTTTTCCTTCTTGGATTGCTGTCGAGACGGGCGGGCAACCGTGCCGCCGCGGCAGGTGTTGTCACCGGAGTGATTCTGATCGCCTGGATGACTTTCTCACCCAAATGGACCCAGGCACCGGCTGCGATGCGAAGTCCCTTTCATACGTTGCTGATCGTCGTGCTCAGTACGCTGACAATTCTGCTCGTCGGCTGGATCACTGCGCGAGTTGTTTCGCGCAAACAGCCGGTGGCGGGAGCCGAAACCATAGCCGTCGTGAAGTAGTCTTTGAACATGGAACGCGTGACATACTCCGGAATCATTCCACCGATGGTGACGCCGCTCGCGGCGCGCGACGAACTCGACGTCGCGGGTCTGGAACGTCTGATCGAACGCATCCTGTCGGGCGGTGTGAACGGCCTGTTCATTCTCGGAACCACCGGCGAAGGTCCCAGCCTGAGCTATCGCCTGCGCGAGGAACTGATCGAACGCACGTGCGAGCAGGTGAAAGGACGTGTTCCTGTCCTGGTTGGAATCACGGATACCGCGTTCGAGGAATCGGTGAACGTGGCGAAAGCTGCGGCAGATTGCGGCGCATCCGCTGTGGTGGCGGCTCCGCCGTATTACATGCCGGAAGGCCAGCCTGAGTTGCAGGAATATCTCGACCATCTCGTTTCTGAACTGCCGCTGCCGCTGTTCATCTACAACATGCCCGCGTTGACGAAGGTTTCGTTCGAACTCGAAACCGTGAAGCGTGCAATGGACAACCCGCGCATCATCGGCCTCAAGGACAGCTCCGGAAACATGATCTATTTCCACCGCGCACTGGAACTGGCGCGGCAGCGTCCGGACTGGCCTGTGTTGATTGGGCCGGAAGAAATGCTCTTCGACGCGATGTTGTCCGGCGGACACGGTGGTGTGAGCGGCGGCGCGAATCTTTTTCCAAAGCTGTATGTGAAGCTTGTTGAAGCCGGCCGGGCTGGCAACCTGAACGAGGCACGCCGGCTTCACGAAATCATCCTGCGCGTCAGTGGCGCGTTGTACAGGATCGGACGGCATCCGTCGTCGATCATCAAGGGCATCAAGTGCGCCCTGGCGTGCCTGGATGTTTGCGATGATTTCATGGCGGAACCATTCCATCGGTTTCGCACGGAGGAACGCGCGCTGGTGCAGCGGCGCCTGGAAGAGTTGAAGCCATTGGTCGAAAAGATTTGAACTTCAGGATGCGAAATGTCCGACATGTCCCGCCGACTCGTGGGTGTTCCTCGTTGAACATCGAACGGATGGTTCGCACCTTCCTTCGTTCCCTTTGTTTCCTTCTGTTCGTCTGTTGTCTCCGCGCGTCCGCCGCCGATCGCTTTCACCTCCTGCCACCCGCCGCGTTCGAACATCACGTTTCACGCTTCAATTCGATGGAGGACGAGAACGTGACGAACCTTGTTTCGAATGCGAAATCGTGGGCATGGCTTGAACGCAACATTCCGATGTTCGAATGCCCTGATCCTGAGGTGGAGGAAATCTATTACTTCCGCTGGTGGAGTTTCCGGAAGCACCTGAAACAAACTCCGAAAGGGTTCGTCTTCACGGAATTTCTGACGCCGGTGAGCCACGCCGGTGAATTCAACACCATCAGTTGCGCCGCGAGTTTTCACGTGGCGGAAGCGCGCTGGCTGGCGGACCGGCAATACGTCAAAGACTACATTTATTTCTGGCTGCGTGGCGCTGACGGCAAGCCGCAGCCGCACTTTCACAAGTTCAGCAGCTGGTTCGCCGATGCGATTTACGACCGTTATCTCGTCGATGGCGACAAGGGGTTCGTGACGAAGCTGCTGCCCGATCTTGTTGCGGATTATCAGCTGTGGGAACAGGAACGTCAGACGAACGGGTTGTTCTGGCAGTTCGATGTGCGCGACGGCATGGAGGAATCGATCAGCGGCGGCCGTCGGCAAAGAAACATCCGCCCCACGATCAACAGTTACATGGTTGCAAATGCGCGGGCCATTGCAGAGATCGCGACTCTTGCGGGGAAGAAAAAAATTGCGAACGAATTCAGAACCAAAGCGGATCGTCTTCAAAACTTGATGCTCAAGACGCTGTGGAATTCTGATTCGCAGTTCTTTGAAGTCGTTCGCGAGGACGGCAGGTTTGCGAACGTTCGGGAAGCCATCGGTTTCATTCCATGGATGTTCAATCTCCCAAATTCGAATCGGGGGTTCGAATCCGCGTGGCTGCAGCTGACGGATCCCGATGGCTTCAATGCGCCGTACGGAATCACCACCGCGGAGCGGCGGCATCCGCAATTTCGATCGCACGGCGTGGGCACATGCGAGTGGGACGGAGCGGTGTGGCCTTTCGCGACCAGCCAGACGCTTTATGCGCTCGCAAACGTTGTCCGAAACAGTGAAATGAGTTCACGCCTTACGAACCACGTTTCACGTTCCACTTACTTCGATGCGTTCCTCACTTATGTTCGAAGCCAGCGCGCCAACGGAAAACCTTACATCGGCGAATATCTCGACGAGGTCACCGGCGCCTGGATCAACGGCAGGAATGGCCGGAGCCGTTACTATAATCATTCCACCTTCGCAGATCTGCTGATCACCGGTGTGATTGGATTGCGTCCACGGGCGGATAACACAGTGGAAATTTATCCGCTCCTGCCTGAAGGCGTCTGGAACTGGTTCTGCCTCGATGGCGTGCCATATCGTGGGCGCACGTTGACAATCTTCTGGGACAAGGATGGTTCGCGCTACCGCCGCGGAGTGGGATTAAGTGTTCTCGTCGATGGAAAAGAGATTGGGCGAAGTAAAACAATGTCCAGACTCACTGTGAGGCTTTGATGAAGTTTCAAGTTTCAAGTTTCAAGTTTCAAGGGAACCGGGGGCCGGCGATCCGATCGATTGCTTCGATTCTGAGAATCGTGGCCGCGTTGATGCCTGGATTATGGAGCTTTGAAGCGATCGCTGCTCCAGCGCCTGTGGCAATTATTTCTTCCGCGTCGGATGGTCGGCTGAATTACGACGCCGACGAGCGCGGCAATGTGGTTCCGGATTTTTCAACAGTCGGTTACGCCGGTGGCGAGCGTGAAATTCCAAATGTTCCTGTAAAGATCTTTGTGCCGGCGCGCGCTGGCGATTCCACAGAGCGCATTCAACGAGCACTCAACCACGTTGCAGGTCTGCCGTCCGATACAAACGGTATTCGTGGCGCCGTGCTGCTGTTGTCGGGCAGGCACGAAGTTTTTGGCAGCCTCATCATCAGCAACTCCGGCGTCATTCTCCGCGGGGAGGGTATTGGGGAGAATGGAACAAAGCTGATTGCGGCCGGGACGGATCGGCGAACCTTGATTCGGATCGTTGGAAGGAACGATTTCCATGTGAAATCCAATTCCAGCTGGCAGATCACTGACGAATACGTTCCGGTCGGTGCGGCGAAATTTTCGGTTCAAGATGCAGCCGGTTTGAAGCCTGGCGACACAATTCGAGTCGTCCGGCCAAGCTCCAGAGAATGGATCGATCAATTGGGTGCGACGGAATTTGGCGGCGGCATCGGCGGCGGTTGGAAACCCGGTTCGCGCGACATCATCTGGGATCGCGTTATCAAATCGATCGATGGAAACAAAATCACCATTGATGCTCCGATAACGACCGCCTTGGAAATCCGCAATCCGCAATCCGCAATCCGCAATCACTTTGTTCTCTACTCCTGGCCTGGTCGAATTCAGAACATCGGAATCGAGAACCTTTCGCTCGTTTCCACCTTCGATCCTGCGAGTCCGAAGGACGAGAATCATTCCTGGTGCGCAATCACAATGGAGAACGCCACCGACAGCTGGGTGCGACAGGTGACGTTCAGGCATTTCGCCGGTTCCGCTGTGGCGATTTATGAAAGCTGCAAACGGGTGACGGTGCAGGATTGTATTTCGATTGAGCCGATTTCAGAGATCGGTGGCTATCGTCGTCACACGTTTTTCACGATGGGACAGCAAACGCTTTTTCTCCGCTGTTACGCCGAACATGGCCGTCATGATTTTTCTGCCGGTCACTGCGCTGCCGGACCGAATGCGTTCGTTCAATGTGAAGCGCGCGAAGCGCTCGATGACAGTGGCCCGATCGAAAGCTGGGCGAGTGGCGTGCTCTACGACAACGTCAACATCGACGGCAACGCCATCACGCTGGGATTTCGTCCGGGCAACAATGCTGCGATCGGCTGGTCTGCGGCGAACTGTGTTCTCTGGAATTGCAGCGCGTCGATCATTCGCTGCTGGAATCCGCCCGGTGCGCAAAACTGGTCATTCGGTTCCTGGGCTGGATTCGAAGGGGACGGCATCTGGCGCAGCTCGAACGATTTCATGAAGCCCGACAGCCTTTACGCGGCGCAGGTTCGGGATCGATTCGGATCCGTCGCCGCGTCGCGATTGCAGCTCATGCCGCGTCCACGTGAGGAATCGAGCAATCCGCCGATCGACAGAGCCCAGGAACTCGCCGCCGCAGCGCATCAACCCGCGCCACAATTGAAGGACTACATTCTAAGCGCCTCCAAACGACACCCGATCACAATCAACAAAGCGGGGGCACAAAGCGTTGATGAAATCCGCAATCCGCAATCCACAATCAGCAATCCGAAGCTGTCGCTCGTTGTTACAAACGGCTGGCTGACGATCGACGGCAAACTGGCAATCGGCGGGACGGCGAACGTTGTCTGGTGGCGCGGAAACATCCGGCCCAGTGAAGCGAACCAATTTGGCCTTGGCGTGACGCGGTTTGTTCCGGGAAGGATCGGGCACGGTTTTACTGACGACCTGAACGAAGTGGCCGACAGAATGGTCGCCAGTGGAAACATTGCGTTGAATCACAACCATGGCCTCTGGTACGAGCGCCGTCGCGACGATCATGAGCGTGTGCGCCGGATGAACGGCGATGTGCTGCCGCCTTTTTACGAACAGCCGTTTGCGCGCAGTGGACAAGGTGTCGCGTGGGATGGACTCAGCAAATACGATCTCACGAAATTCAATCCGTGGTATTGGTCGCGATTGCGTGAGTTTGCCGGGATCGCTGAAGAACGCGGACTGATCCTGTTCCATCAAAATTATTTTCAGCACAACATTCTCGAGGCGGGCGCGCACTGGGCGGATTTTCCGTGGCGTTCCGCCAACAACATCAATGAAACCGGCTTTCCGGAGCCGCCGCCGTATGCGGGCGACAAACGGATTTTTCAGGCTGAATTGTTTTACGACGTGAACCATCCGGTCCGGCGCGAGCTGCATCGGAATTACATCCGCCAATGCCTGTCGAATTTCACGAACTGCGCAAACGTGATCCAGTTCACGAGCGCCGAATACACCGGTCCGCTGCACTTCACGGAGTTGTGGCTGGACACAATCGCGGACTGGAAAAAGGATCCATCGGCAATCCGCAATCCGCAATCCGCCATGCCCCTGATCGCCCTGAGTTGCACGAAAGATGTGCAGGACGCGATCCTCGCCGATTCGAAGCGAAGCGAAGTCGTGGACGTGATCGACTTCCGTTACTGGTGGCGCACGGACAAGGGCGAGTTTGCGCCGCCGGGAGGAAAGAATCTGGCGCCCCGGCAGTTCGAGCGGCAATGGCGCGGGGGACGTCCGACCGATTCCAACCTCGCGGCAATGGCGGCCGAGTACCGCGCGAAGCATCCGTCGAAACCGTTGATTTGCGGATTCGATGCTGGCTGGGCCTGGCTTTGCGCGGGTGGTTCACTCCCAGGTTTGCCGAAGACAACCGACGCACAGTTGCTAGCCGCAATCCCTCGCATGCAACCGTGGGCTGAGGCTTCGAATGAAGCGCGATGGGTGCTGCGTGAATCCGGAAAGCAGATGCTTGTGTTCGGCGATGGTGAGCTGGATTTGACTGCGGAGCCCGGAGTGTTTCGCGTGACAGCGATTGATGCAAGAACCGGAAAGCTTTCGCCGGGCGGAACGATCAATGGCGGAACCAGGGTTACGCTGAGCGCAAATCTTGTCTGGTTGACGAAGGACTGAGGAAGGCTCTGAGAACAATTTTATGACAGGGCGATTCGTATCAGCGACGAAGGAGCAACGATGAGAGTTTATACACAGATTTTTAACACAGCGGCGCAAAGGACGCAGAGGCCAGGTTCAATACGACTTTTTTTCGCCGCCCCAGCAACCATCCTGTGCGTGCTGTTCTTCGCGGTTGCAGCATTGGCGCAAACCGTCGTCGTTGACATTGAGTCCAACGCATCGCCGCGCGTTGAATTTGGCGCTCAGAAAGTCGTTGCTGCACTGAATCACGTTGGAACCGACGCGCGCCTGGTTCGAGGTTCGAACATTCATTCAGGAGCGACGGTTTTGGTAAGGGTCGCGCCCCAAGGTTCACTGCTCAAACTGGACGAATCGAGTTCCTTGGATTTGAAACAGAGTTCCGGCAAGGAAGGGTTCACGATCTCGACAGTCCGGCTTGGGGGTAGAGTGGTTGTGGCAGGCCACGACGATTCCGGCGTGCTTTATGGATGTCTC
>CALBZA010000008.1 GCA_937890005.1 uncultured Verrucomicrobia subdivision 3 bacterium
AAGTGGCCGGTTTTGAAGTGCCCACTCGTGGCCGGTTTTGACCGCCCGCTGACACTCAAAGCCGGAGCGCGGATTGAAACCTCGCATCGCAGAACATCACGAGCTACAGCCCGAGTCGCTCCGGTCTCAAAGCCGGAGCGCGGATTGAAACAGCGCTTTGTTTTGGAGCCGCTGCGCGCCGTGTTTGTCGCTCCGGTCTCAAAGCCGGAGCGCGGATTGAAACTGAATCAGCAAGTGCTGTTTTACTGTCGGCCTGTTGGTCGCTCCGGTCTCAAAGCCGGAGCGACATCCGATGTGTGTTTGTGCGATGAGCATTTTCAGGTGAGCATTTCGCTCTTGCGCTCAAACTGGTCCGCGCAGAAAGGTATCGTGTGCGGCCGATTGTCCAGGAATGCGCCAGTTCTCTTGCGCCCGAGCAGCTTGTCAATGAGCTGAACGGGCAGCGCGGGGTCGTCCTTCTCCGCAGCCTTCTTGGGACCTCAATCGATCCGAACCATTCAACACCAATTCAACAGGCGCGCTATTCGTTCGTGGTTGCCAATCCTTTCCTGACGTTTCGTTCCAGCGGGTCGCATTGTGAGATTTCGCATCCGGAGTCCGGCGAAGTTCAGATTCAGTTCGGCAATCCCTGGCGCCTGATGGACAGCCTGATGTCACGCTACGAATTGCTGGATGAACTGGACCTACCGTTTCCGTTGGGCGGCTGTTTCGGTTACTGGGGATACGATCTGAAAAATTTTGTCGAACCTCACCTGCCCCGCCGCGCGGTCAACGATCTCGAACTGCTCGACTGCCACATCGGATTCTACGACAGCGTGGTGGCATTCGATCATCAGCTGGGAAAGATCTGGATCATTTCCACCGGACTGGATGCCACGGGAACCCGGTTTGAAAAACGGGCTTTGGAAAAAGTCGCGTGGTGGAAATCTCTGCTCGCGAAAGTCTCGGAAACAACTCATCCGCCTTCCAGCTTCACCAGCCATTCAAAAACCGAACCGATTTCGAATCTCACAAAGGAAGCTTTCGAAGAACGTGTGCGTCGCGCGCAGGCCTACATCCGAACGGGCGACATTTATCAGGTCAACCTTTCGCACCGGTTGACGGCGACGTGGCCGGGCACCGGTTTCGAACTGTTTTCCGCGTTGAGCACGGTTTCCCCTGCTCCGTTCGCGGCTTACGTGGATTGCGGCAATTTTCAAATCGCATCGTCGTCGCCGGAACAATTTCTTCGCTTGAGCGGTCCGCATATTCGCACGCGGCCGATCAAAGGAACGCGGCCAAGGTCCAACGATCCGACCCGCGATGCGCAGCTGAGCTACGAGCTTCAAACGAGCGCGAAGGAAATGTCGGAGCTGGTGATGATCACCGACCTGCTGCGCAATGATCTCGGGCGCGTCTGCGAATACGGGTCGGTGCAGGTTCCCGAATTGATGCGGCTCGAACGGTATCCGCAGGTGCAACATCTCGTTTCAACGGTCGAAGGCCGGCTGCGGTCCGACGTGACTCACTTCGGCGCATTCGCGTCGTGTTTTCCCGGCGGCAGCATCACCGGCGCGCCGAAGATCCGCGCGATGGAGATCATCGATGAACTCGAACCGATTTCACGAGGTCCTTACACGGGCGCGCTCGGGTATCTTGGGTTCAATCGCGAAAGCCAGCTGAGCATCATCATTCGCACCGCGATCTGCAAAGACGGCGAAGCGCACTTTCATGTTGGCGCCGGGATTGTGGCTGATTCGAGCCCGCAGGCGGAACATGAGGAAACGATTGCCAAGGCGCGCGGGTTCTTCGCCGCTTTGAATGCTGATTTCAAGCGCTCCACTGCACGGGTTTAACGGCAAAGAGCGCAAAGAACGCAAAGGAAGCGGAAAAACCAAAACGCATTTCCCAAATCCTCGCTGCGTTCTTTGCGCCCTTTGCGGTTATCCAAAATCCAAACCCGCTTTGCGCCTTTGCGTTTCAGCGTCTTTGCGTTAGAAGACCGCATGTTCGTTTTCCTGAATGGACGAATCGTTCCTGAAGAACAGGCGGTGGTCTCCGTCTTCGATCGCAGTTTCCTGTACGGCGACGGCCTGTTCGAAACGATGCTGGTGCGGAATGGAAAACCGTTTCGATGGGAACAGCATCTCGAGCGGCTCAGCGCAGGCGCAGCATTTCTTGGAATCAGACTTCCATTTTCCAGCGACGACCTCCGCGCTGCGGCAGCAAAGTTGATCGAACAAAACCAGCAATTGAATGCATTGCTGCGCCTCACGCTGTCGCGCGGTGTCGGACCACGCGGTTATTCTCCAAAAGGAGCGGATCAGCCATGCCTTGTGATGTCAGTTCATCCGTTCGTCGTGCCGGAAACAGAGAAGGATGCACCGCGATGGAAGCTGATCGTCGCGTCGCCCCGGTTGCCGGCAAACGAACCGCTCGCGCATTTCAAGACCTGCAACAAGCTGACACAGATTCTCGCCCGCGCGGAAGCCGATCGTGCAGGCGCCGACGAAGCCTTGCTGCTGAACACAGATGGATTCGTCGTGGAAGGTTCGAGCAGCAATTTCTTCTGGATCGAAGGAGACACCCTCTGCACGCCGCCGCTGGCCAGTGGCATTCTCGCAGGGGTGACCCGAGCTGCGATTCTCGACATTTGCGAATCGCTCCGAATCAGCGTGGAGGAAAAAAACATTCTCCCGGCTCAATTGAAGAACGCGTCCGGAATGTTTCTGTCGCTGAGTTCCTGGGGTGTTGTTGAAGCGGCTTCTTTGGACGGGCTCGACTGCTGCACATCGCCGTTGATCCCACGGCTTCAAAAGGCCTACCGGGAACTTGTGGATTCAGAGTGCGGCAAGGCGTGAACGCACGGGTCAGCGCCGATTCGCTTCAGGTTTTCCGAACAAGGCTTCGCGCATACCGGGCATTGGCTGATTTTCCTTCCGATCCCAATAACGGAAGTTTGCGGTCCAATCCCACATCGCCCAGCCGAGGTTCAATTCTTCTGCAGCTTTCCGAAACTCACCGTAGTAACGCGCACGCGATTCGGGATCCACGCGCACGTAGCAGCCGAATTCACCGATGTGAACCGGGCGACCGTAATGCGCCGACCACGCTTTCGCGTATTCGAGCTTGTCACGGAAGGAACGAACACTGATCGGATTCCGCTCCGCAGGAAGCGTGTTGTAGGCGCGGATTGTATCCAACACATGCCCGGGAACGTTCAACGACGGATCGGGCGAGAGCGCCTCTGCGGGCGGGCCAGGAAACTCGATGCCCGTCACTTTCACATCCGGCCCCGCCCATGAAGTGCCCTGATGCGTGAAGAGAAACGGATCGTAGCAATGCACGGACACCATGATGTTGTCGTCGGAAGGCAGAACGAGATTCTTCAATTCCTGAATGCTGCCCCACGAGCCCGGTTCCACCACGATCGTTCGATGCGGATTCGATTTCCGGATTTCGGCAATCACCTTCGGATAAATGCCGTTCATGACCGCGGTCGTGGCGGCATCGTGCGGTTCGTTGATCAGTTCGAAAACCAGGTTGGATGAATAGTCCCGATAATGCGCGGCAACCTGTCGCCAGATGGAAACGAACTTTTCCGCATTGCCATCCGGGTCACGATCGAACTCGCGGAAATGATGGATGTTGATCATCACCGCCAGTCCATTTGCGAGTGCGTTGGTTATGGCGAAGTCAGCCCGGATGAAGATGTTCGAGCTGAGGACGAAGTCGGGAGCGGGTCCGGTGTATTGATGCCAGCCGATGGGGATTCGAACATGATCGAATCCTTCCGCGCGGATCAATTGGAATTCGTCGGCATCGATTTTTACCGCATACCGTGGATTCGCCTCCAGGTGATCCCCGAGATTCATGCCACGGCGAAACAGGCGGGCGGTTTGAAATGCCGGCGAGTTGAGATTGGTCAGAACCTTCATCTCCGGCGGGTTGGAGGGAGTGAACCCGCGAGCGATTTCCTGGCCCGAGCCGAGGGCCGTCATAAAAAGCAGGAACAGACACGTGATGCTGCGCACGGGGCGATCTTCGGTCTTTCCGCAAAAACGGGCAACAGCGATAAACTCAAAGCCTGAAGCTAAAAATAATCACTTGCGCCCCTGTGACGCGGTCCTTATATTGCGCGCTCTTTTTGAGAGAAAGTTGATTATATGCGACGTCCAAAAGGCATTAAGACGAAGAAGTCCGCGGCCAAGCGGTTCAAGATCACGGCCAAGGGCAAAGTCCTGCGCAGCAGCGCCGGGCGCCGCCATCTGGCGCAGACCAAGAGCCCGAAGCGCCGCCGCAATCTCCGCGGCAACACGACCGTTCACTCGACGGACGAGTATCGCATCAAGCAGAACCTCCCTTTCACCCGCTGATTTCACCCTCTGCCTCTAGTTTCCTATGCGCGTAACAAACGCCCCAGCTTCCCGAAAACGCCGCACAAGAATGATCCGAGCCGCCAAAGGCTTCCGGATGCGTCGTTCGAAACTTTACCGCTACGCTTCTGACGCGGTTGATCATGGCCGCCAGTATGCCTATCGCGATCGCCGCCGCAAAAAGCGCACGTTCCGCTATCTCTGGCAGGTGCGCATCAACGCCGCCGCCCGCGAAGCCGGCATCACCTACAGCCGCCTGATCGAAGGTCTGAAGGCTGCCAAGGTCGCGCTCGACCGCAAGGTGCTGGCCGACATCGCCGCCCAGGACGCCGCCGCGTTTGTTGAAATCGTCAACGTCGCGAAGAACGCCCTGAAGAACAAGCCCGCCGCCACCCTGGCAAAGGCCTGATCTCAGCGAGAGTCTCTTTTACAATTACAGGCGACCAGCAATGGTCGCCTGTTTTGTTTTCAGGAGGAGTGTGGCGAGAGATTGGCGCTTATCAGTTTTCGAACCGCTTAACCACAAACCACAGATAAACCATTCCTCCGGTGTCCGACCCGTGTTCTATCCAGTCCATCCGTGGTTGATTCTTTGAATCTGAGAGAGCTGTGTTTTAACCACGGATAAACACGGAGCAACACGGATAAGAATGCAGGCGTTTCAACTCACGGAAATATCAGCCGGTAGAACACGCCGTCGTTCTCCGGATTCATCGGCACTGAAAGGATGTTGGTCCAGTGCGAATCGGGCACGTCCACCCAGTTCGTGCTCAAGCCCTCCGCAAGCGAGTTAATCTGCACCTGCAAACGCCATCCGATGTGATCCGCCGGCCATGAGAAATTCAACACGCCGCCACTTACAGACATCGCGAGGTCAACAGGCGACAGAGAACTGGGCGTTGCCTCGACAGCCGCCGAGTTGCCACTCTCGCCCACGATGTTCGCAGCGGACACGACGTAAAAAAATCGAACTCCATTCGTCACCATGGAATCGATTGAAGCCGTGGATGCCGTGCTGGCAATGACGCCGAAAGGTCCACTGCTGCTTGTGCTGCGTTTCAATCGATAAACCGTCGCGCCCGCAGCGCCGTTCCAATTCAATTGCACCTGCCCATCACCGGGGATCGCAGTCAAACCGGCCGGCGCGAGCGGCACGTTGCCTCCTGCAGTGAACAGCGTTGAAATTTCAGACGCAGTCAGTGCGCGACGGTAGATTCGGAAATCATCTACGCGACCGTTCAGATAGGGATCGGAAAACTGTGATTTGCCGATGTAGTTCAACGTGGTGTTTCCGAGGCCCGATGGCTTGAGGGTCATGCTGGTGTTGGTGCCGATCGCCACGCCATTCACGTAAAGAATGCCGGTGGTTCCGTTCAACGTGATCGCCACATGATTCCACTGGCCCGGCGTAAGTGCGGCAGTGCCGTTGACCTGTTGCTCGCTGCCGCCCGTGGTGATCGCGTACCGGATGGTTCCTGCAACGCTTTGTGGCGTAAGGAACATGTAAGTTCCCGTGCCGGTGCCGAAATCAAAGACCCGCGCCCACGTGCTGTTCGCATTCACGAACACCCACGTCGTGATGCTGAAATCATTCAGGCTGCTCACGATGCCCGCAGGAAGGGAAACGTAACCACTGCTGCCGTTCAGCAACACGGCGTTGTTAATCCGCCCGCCAATCCAACTCGCACCGCCAGTGAGCGTGCCGTTGTTTGAACCGGCGGAATCAGCTGCCGCCGTTCCGCTGGTTTCATTGAACTTCCAGTGCGCGTGCAGATCGGAAGGCGTCGCTGCCACGGAAGTCGAGTTCACTCCCTCCCCTGCTCCGTTCACCGCTGCGACCGCGTAGTAATACGTGAATCCGTTCAACACGCCTGTGTCGGTGAAGCTGCTTCCAACCACAGGGCCAAGGTTTTGAAAAGGTCCGGTTTCTGAAAGGGACCGTTTCACCGTGTAAGACACCGCGCCCGGAGAAAGCGTCCAGTTCAAAGCGACCTGATTGTGTCCGGCAACAGCGTTCAACATCGTCGGCGCATCAGGCGCACCTTCTGGATTGGCCAGTGCGCTCAACTCAGCGCCGGTCAAAGCGCGATTGTAGATGCGGAAATCATCGACGCGGCCATTGAAATACGGATCGGAGTATTGCGAACGGCCGATGTAGTTCAGCGTGGTGACACCGAGATTTGAAGGACGCAACGTCATGCTGCTGTTCGTTCCAATGGGAACGCCATTGAGATACAGCGTGCCCGTGGTTCCAGACAGCACGACGGCGACATGCTGCCAGGTTCCGGGGGAAAGAAGCATCGGCGCATTGATCTGCTGTTCGCCGGAACCGCCGCTGGTTGTGATGGCGTAGCGCAAGGTGTTTCCTCCGCTCACCGGCGACAGAAACATGTAGGCGGTTGTTCCAGTTCCAAAATCGAAAAGTCTCGCCCAGGTCGAATGCGCGTTCACATACACCCAGGTGGCGATGGTGAAGTTGCCGGACAGCGAATTGACCACACCGCTCGGCAATGTCGCATAGCTCGTGCTCGTGCCGTTCAGCAGCAACGCGTTGTTCCAACGTCCTGGGCCTCGCGAAGCACCTGCCATCAATGTTCCATGTCGGCTTCCGGCTGAATCCAACGCCGTCACACCACCCACCTCATCGAACTTCCAATGCGCGAAGACAGCAAATGGCGATGCCGTCACCTGCGCCGAATCCGCACTCTCGCCAACTGAATTGGTCGCGGACACAACGTAAAAGTACGTCGAACCATTCACCGCAGTGTTGTCGGTGAACGCGGTTCCCGGAACGGTTCCGATGACACTGTAAGGTCCCCCTTCCTCTGACGAACGTTTCACGTTGTACAACGTGGCTTCCGGCGATGCGGCCCAGGTCAGCACAACATTGTTGTGTCCCGGCAACGCAGTGAGATCGGTTGGCGTTGAAGGAAGTTCCGTCTCAAGAGTCGTGGCGCTGGCTTCGATGCTATCCGCACTTTGGCCCGCGGAATTGACGGCGGACACGACATAGAAATAAGTCGTCGAAGGTTCGAGGTTCGCGTCCACCCACTCGATGCCCTTCACACCGTTCGTGACAATCGTGAACGGTCCGCCGCTCGTCAGGGATCGCTTCACAATGAATCCCGCCGCGCCGAGCACATCCGGCCAGCTCAATCGAATCTGACGGCTTCCCACCGCGCTCGCTTGCAGTGATCCAGGCGTCGCCGGAATCTGCGGCGTTCCGAAAATCTGGCAGTCATAAAACGAAGCCCAGCCGCCGCTCGGACTGATGCCTGTCGAGGTGATCCGAACGTAACGCGCGCTCGTAGAAAGCGCGTTGGTCGTTGTTCCGACCACCGTGTTTCCGGTCGCATCAACCGCCACGGTGTAATTCACGTCGTTGGTGCTGACTTCGATCCGATACTTGAACGTCCAGCCCGGATACCAATACGTCACAATGTTGGTGATCGTATGAACCGAACCGAGATCGATTCGCCACCATTGCGGATACGATCCGCCTGAAGCCGTCCAACGCGTCAAAGTCGCGTCGCCGTCCGTCGCATTGGCAGGAAGCTGTCCGCTCGACGAACTGCTCGCGGTCGCTGGACGAAATTGTGAAATCAATCCTGCGGGAATCGTGGGCGGTGTCGTGTGAACGAACTTCCATTGCTGCTCGAATCCACTGCCGGTCGCTGCGCTGATCAGTCCCGTGCCGTCTGTGCTGAAATTTCCCGCGCTCAAAGCCCGACCTGTTTCGCGATTGACGATCTGGTAGAAACCGGAATCGGTTTTCAGAACCTGCCACTGCTGGCTCGGAGCGAGACTTTCCGAAGCCAGACAAACGGGCGCACCGATGGCAGCATTTCCCAACGAATCCAGAAGCTTTCCATTCGCAACCGAGCGCAAGGTGAAATACGTGGTGCCGGGAATCAGGCTGAGTATCCAGCGTTGTTCCACTGTTCCTGCCACGGTCGATTGCCGCACCTGTTCGCCGGCGGAAAGAGATTTTCCCGAATCGAGAAGCTTTGTCGTCTGACGATTCCGCAAGCTGTAAGTGCCCGGTGCAAAACCGATGGTGCGATCTTCGTCGATGCCCATGTCGCGCAGGAAGCCGCCGAGAATGCCAATCAACCGTTCAGGATTCACCCCCTCGTTGTCGTAATTCCAGCCGTAAGGCCAGTAATGTTGCCCGTCGCAACCGATCGCAGCATTCGGTCCGTCATAGGCCTGCACCGCGTTGTGGGCATGGATGCCGGCCCATTGACCATTTTGACGCTGGTTGCCCCAGGCCCCGTGGGTGCCGGTTCCGAACCAGTGACACATTTCATGCATCGCCACCCGGTAGCCGATGGAGCCGCCGAACTCGATGTTTCCGTGATAGCTCGCTTGAGCGGTCGGGACACCGGCGTTGTGAGCCACGGGGATCGTGTAGGTGTAATCCGAGTAGGTATTAAAAACCGCTACGGCCTGATCCATCGCCGCGGCGATTCTGTTGGACGCTGTGATGTCGGACGGCGTCCAGGCCCATCGCCAGCTGATCGCAGCGGACGCGGTTGAAAGTGCAAAGGTAACAAGCAGGAGAATTGAAATCGCGAACTTCTTCATGTCTTCCGGGTGATGGCCGCGGCGCAGCAAAACAACGGCGCACGGGTCATTCATAGATAATGCGCTGGCCGTCGGAGTTTCCGGCCAGAACAGTTGCGAGTGTGGCAGACTTTCCCGCTCAGAACCAACCGGATTTATCGCAGTGGATGCAAAGAATGTTGCCGAAATCTGCGAAAATCTGCGCCATCTGCGGACAACCGACAATCCGCAGATTTCGCAGATGAACGCGGATGATGGGACAACGGATTTAACGCAAAGGCGCAAAGATTCGAAAACCCAGAGGTTCGCAGAGTCTTTTTCTTTCTCTGCGCCTCGGCGTCTCTGCGGTTATTCGAAGCTTCTTTCGATATCCTCCAGCACCGCTTTCGAGCATTAAAAAGCGGCAGAAGGTAAGAACCTTCTGCCGCTGTGAATTCATTTCATTTCTGCCGAAAGTTTTTTCCGGCAGAAACGTGCGCCCTTATCAGGGCTGGCGCAGGCGGAAGAACACCGCCGGAGCCGCCGGATCGACCGCGATGTTCGTCGAGGTCACAGACGCGCTGCCAGGAACATCCTGCCAGTTGTCCGACAATCCCATGCCGAGCGTGTTGGTCTGAACCTGCAGCACCCAGCCGAGGTGCGTGCCCGGCCACGAGAGCGAGACCGTTCCACCCGAGACGCTGAAGCTGATGTTCGTCGGCTCCTGCACCACTGGCGTCGCGCTTTCGACGACCACCGTGCCGTCCACCGTGAGGTTGGACAGGTTCCACGTCACGTTCTGGTTCGGCGTGTGCGACACAACCGTGAACGAACCGCTGTAACCACCCGCTGTGTTGAACAGCTTGAACGAGTCACCGGGCTGCAGTTCCGCGCCTGTGTTCGTCAGGACCAGCGTTCCGCCGTAAACGATCGGAGCGCCGCCGAGTTCAAGCAGGTCGTTGCCGCCGGTGCGATCCACTTCCATCACAACCGCGCCTTCCAGCGTGGGCGTGGAGCTGAGCGTCAGGGTGCCGATGCCGTTGTCGCCGGGCGCCAGAGCTGCGCCGCTGCGGACGATGACCTGGCCGCTGATCGTTCCGATGCCGCCAAGCGCGCCATTGCTGACGATCGTCGAACCGGTGTAGGTGTTGAATCCGTTCAACGCCAGGGTGCCGGCCCCGAGTTTCACCAGTCCGCCACCCATTCCACCGTCAGCCAGCGACTGGGCGATGGAGATGTTGTGCGAGGAGCTGTCGATGACAGCGTCGGCCTGGATGTTCGCAGCGTCGAGGCCTTCCATGAAGTTCGCGCTGCTCGCTGCGGCGACCACTTTTCCGCCGTTGAAGTTGAAGGTGCTGAATCCGCTTCCGCCCACTTTGCGAATCTGCGGAACCGTCAGCGTGCCGCCGTTCAGGTTGTAGGTGTAGGTGCCTGAACCTGCGTTGCCGATGTTGAGCGAACCGGTGCCGCCGACAGTGACACCTTCGTCGCTGTAGAACGTGACCGAGCCGCCGTTCTGATCAAACGTGCTCGAACCGGAATTGTTTCCGTTCTGGCCGAAGATGATCGACGCACTGTTGAACAGATTGATCGTTCCGGAATTCAGCGTGACGTAACCGTTGCACGGATCCCAGTAACCGAGGTAGAGCGCGGTGGCGCCGATGTTCAGCGTGCCGCCATTGTTGGTCAGGATGCCCCAGAGGTCTCCGCTGCCCGCGAATGCAAGCCGCACGAAACCGGAGGCGTTCACCGTGGCGCCAGCGCCGATCGTCATCACGTTCGTGCCCACGCGGGTGTTGTTGTTGCCGTAACCGATTTCGATGTTTCCGGCATACGTGGTGCCGCCAGTGATGTTCGCAGTGCCGATGCCCATGCCTGAGCCGGCGCCGCGACCGACGTAGCAGTTGCCGAGCACCGCCGTGCCGCCGGACTGATTGAAAGTGCCGTAATTCACGGCGCTGCTGCCTTCACCGAGGTAGGTTTCACCGACCATGTTGCTGACCGATCCGCTGTTCAGGTTGATCGTGCCGCTGGGCGTGGTGCCGAGCGTGCCGAGTGTCAGGTTGCCCGTGCCGGCGTGGACGAGTGAACCGCCATTGACGTTCACCGTGCCCGTGCCGCCACTGCGACCGACCACCAGCCAGTTCGAGGAGACCAGCGTCGCGCCCGGCTGAATGTCCAGCACAGACGTTGAACCGGCTTCATGCCCGACCCAGATTTCCGTCGTGGATTCGACCTTGCCGTTCAGCGTCAAGGCACCGGTGCCCCTCATGATGAAGCGTCCTGTGCCCGTGACTGAGCCACCAAACGTGGTGCTGTTGTTGTTGCCGCCCGTGATCAGATCTGCGCCGGAAATGAGCAGGACGTTGCCGCCATTGGCTCCGCCGCCTGCCAGCGATCCGACTGTTTCAGAATTGCTGACCACCAGGGTGGCGCCCGTGACGTTGGCGAGTGTGACGGCGCTCAGGTCGCCGATGGCGCTGCCGCCAGCAACTGCGAGCGTGCCGCCTCCAATCACCGTGTCGCCGGTGTAGCTGTTGTTCGTGAGGCTGATCGTTGCCGAGCCAGAGCCGAGCTTGGTCAGCCCGGCGATGCCGCTGATGCGACCGGAGCCCTGGAAGGTGTAGGCAACGACGTTGTTGCTGATCGCAACACTCAACGGATTCACCGCGCTGTTCAGACGGACCAGGCCATCGCCTGTGTCGTCGAAGGAAACCGCGTCACCCGGAATGCTTGCTTCCTGGTAGGTGGTGAGTTCACTGCCCGTGAGCCAGTTGGTCGTCACGTCGATGTCCCAGAGATTCGGAACAAGGCCCGTGGTGCCATTCCATGTGATGCCGCCGCCGACCGATGTCACCACTGCGTAGAGCGTCTTGTTGACGACGTCGTTCGACAGCGTGGCCGTCGTGCCGCGGGGCGCAATCAATCCCGCGAACGAACCTGAGAGGCTCGAGTATTTCAGAATCGGGAAGGTTCCGACCGTGAAGATGCCGCCAACGCGGATCGAAGCCGAGCCGTTGATCGTGATCGCACCTGCGTTCAACAGGGCGTTTGTCGGATTGCCTGAGACGCTATAGACAAACTCAAGCGTGCTGGCTCCTCCCGAACCGAGGTTCAGGCCGCCGATCGTTGCGCTGTTGGTCGTGTAAGTGGTGCCCACACCGAATGCAGCTCCGTTTGCCACTGTGAACGTGCTGGCTGTCTGATGGATCGGCGTAACGAACAACCGGCCTTCGTTCACCAGCGTGGTGCCGAGGAAGGTGTTGCCGCTGTGAGCGATTGTCACTGTTCCCTTGCCGACCTTGGTCAGTCCGCCACTGACGTTCGCCGCCAGCGAGATCGTGTTGACGGTCGGCTGAACAACCATCGAGCCACCGCCAATGAAGTTCACCCACAGACTGTCTCCCGCGGTGTAACCCTGTCCGGGTGAAGTGATGGTGATGCCGGTGACAACACCCGCCGATGAAATCGTGGCAATCGCCGTCGCATTGCTGCCGGTGCCGCCGGAAATCGTCACGATAGGCGGTGCAATGTAGCCCGATCCACCGTTCGCGAGCGAGATGCTGCTCACACCATAGCCGATCGGAGCCGTCATCGGCTGGGTCAGGGAGACCGCATGGCCGTTGTCGTCGATGATTGCACCACCGTTGAAGACCGCCGCGCTGCCCACTGAGAAGAGGCTGCTGGAGTTGGTCACGGCGCGAATCGTGCCGCCGTTGAAGCTGATGTGCCCCGGATTTCCGACGATGCCATTCACCTGGACGACACCGCCCTTGAGGTTCAACAGACCGGTTCCAGCGCGGAACTCAATTTCCTGGGTCGCGCTGTAGAGGCTGCCGCCGAGCACGTTGATGATTGAGGTCTGTTCTTCACCCCAGTTCAGGCCTGCACCGTCGCCCGCGAAGCTCAACGAACCGTCGTAGATGTTGAGAACGCCGGTTTCGGGATTCGATCCACGGCCCATGACAAGCCAGCCGAGGTTGTTCACCGTGCCACCTTTGACTTCCAGGAGACCGTCGCCCGCAGGTGTTGGCGGCCAGGGCATGCCGGTCGGATTGTTTTCACCGGCCACTGCGATTCCGTTCACGGTCAGTGTGCCGCCGGAGATCGAATAATAACCGTAGCTTCCGGCAATATTTCCGATGGAAAGCAGATCGCCGATGGTTCCATTGGTGGCGACCACGTTTCCGCCCGTTTGATACACGGCGCCATGTGCCGAACCTTCGTTACCGACATAGATGTAACTGGACTTGAGATCGCCGGAGACGTTCAGGATGGCATCGCCGTAGGTGCTGCCCACTGCGGTGTAGGTGGCCTGGGCGGTGCCGGTCAAATTCACGGAGCCGGCGCCGATGTTGATCGGACCGGTCTGCGTAACGGTTCCGCCGAGGGTCAGTTTGCCGTCACCGAGTTTGGTCAATGCGCCTGAACCGGAAATGGCTCCGTTCAGCTGCGCCGTGGTTCCGCCTATAACGCTCAGGGAGCTGTCGGCTCCAATCGTGATCGGACGGGTGCTGACGACCGGACCGTCGAATTGAAGTCCTCCGCCCTGAAGCGTGACCAGAGAAGAAGCGTTACCGAGGCCGGAGTCGTTGGTGATAACGACATTGCCGCCTGTGATGATTGTTCCACCTGTGTAGCTGTTGCTGGTGAGGAGAGACACCGAGCCGCTGTTCAGGACCTGGACCGCTGTAGAACCGGCAATGCCGCCAGTTCCGGCAATGCTGTAGTTTTGCGAAGCGTTGAACTTCACGGTCGTGGGAACAACGGTTGTGTTCAGCGTCACATCCGCTGCGCCGGGATAAACAGAATCGTCGAAGACGACATTGTCACCGTAGCTGTTTCCGGAGTACTGGAGATATCTCGCAGTTCCGTAGTTCCAGTTCATGCTGCTGTTGATGTTCCAGACCGGCAGAAGATTGCCGTTGCTGTCCGCGCCATACCACGTGAGGTTCTGGCCTGCGGCGGTGATGACGAGGTCGAGCGAGCTTCCGGAATCAGCGAGCCGGGCCACAACACCCGTCGGCAGTGAGCCAAGTCGGAAGTTGTTGGTCGGGACGGATGAACCCGTATAGATGAGCGGATAGGTGCCGATGGTGAGCGCTGTTCCCGAGATGTTGATGATGTTGGTTCCCGTGACACTGATCGAGGTTGCGGAAATCGCCGGGGATCCCGGAGCTGAGGCAGCACCGTAGTCAAGGTTCAGGGCTGTGGCGCCACTAAACGTGATGGCACCCGCGTAGAGTGAAGCGGCGCCGTCACTCAACAAAACACCAAGGGCAGCGTCAGTGACCGAGATCGAACCGGGGTAGTTTCCAAATGCTGCAGACACTTCGAGAGTGCCCCCGCTGACAATCGTGGACCCCGAGTAATAGTAACCCCCGGCGAGTGTGAGTGTGCCTTCGCCCAGCTTCGTCAGGCCGCCGCCGCCACCGTCTTGAAGCATCGGCTTCACGGTCACGTCCCAGCCGGCGGTGTCGATGATCGCGCCCCCCGCGAGCACGTTTACGGAGAGATCGTTAATGAAGCTGGCGCTGTTGGTCGTCGCCTTGAGCGTGCCGCCATTGAAATTGAAAGTGCCGAATGCTGATGCACTGGTTTTCTGAATCCTCGGAACGGTCAGCGTACCGCCGTTGAGGTTGTAGGTGTAGGTGCCGCTGCTGTTGCCGCTTCCGAGATTCAGGTGACCGGTGCCGCCCGCGTTGGTGCCGCCGTCGCTGTAGAACGTGACCGTTCCGCCGTTTTGGTCGAACGTGGCGATGCCGGAATGATTGCCGCCGTTGCCGAACGAGATATACGCATTGTTCAGCAGGTTCAGCGCACCGGAATTCTGCACGAACATCGCTTCGGTCGCGTCGTAAACGGTCATTTCCATATTACCGCTACCGGCCGTGTTGACATTGATGGTTCCACCCGAATTGGTGACCGCGCCGATCGCCGAGGCGTTGCCGGCGAAGCCGAGCGTCAGCCATGTCCGGGAATTCAACGTGCCGCCCGTGATGGTTCCCGAACCGGTCAATGTCGATGAAGCATTGGCGCCGCGGGAGAAGACGAGGCTGTTTGCCGTGAAGCTGCCGCCGCTCATGTTGAGCGTACCGCCGCCGCCCTGGCCCTGACCGTAGAAAACGCTGCCGAACTGGACCTCGCCCCCGACTTCCACAGAGCCGTTATCCAGATTGATTGTGGCAACGCCTCCGTTCGCTGAACCAACCGCAATCGTGCCCGGGACAGACAGGCGCCCGGAAGTATTCACGTTGAACGTCGTGACTGTTCCCGCATCAAGACCGAGGAGAAGGTTGCCGCCCCCTGTGCTCTCCGGATTTCCAACCAGGAGATTTCCACTTCCAAGTCCGTAACCGGTGAATCCGCTTCCACTGAGGGTTGTATCAGCGAGATTGTACGTGGCGACGCCGCCCGCATATCCCACCAGCATCCAGTTGTTGACCCCGGTAAAAGCATCACCGGAGATGTGATCGACCTGGCCAACAAAGGCACCGCCGGCCACCTGGATGTCCACCGGTGTGGCAGCGATGGTTGAAGTGATCGTCGCGATGTTTGGCGTGACGGTGTTGATCAGGGCGTTTCCGCCCGAGGGAACTCCTTCCGTCCAGTTCAACGGGTCATTCCAATCCGAGCTGACAGCTCCGGTCCACGACGAATCGGCGCTGTATGCCTTGAATGGGACGACCGCGCCGACCAGCAGGGAGACGGTTGTCACAGCAAGCCGGGCAACGCGACGGGATGGCGTTCCAGGTTTTGAGGTTCCTAGTTTGATGCTTTTCATTTTGTATCAGTGGTGGTTCTGTGAACCGGAAAAATGCCAGAGGCCAAATCGATCCAGGTCTAACGCAGTTCGGCAGGCCAGAAACACAACACCTGCAATAGTGAGGTGCGACGCCACTTCTGCAATCCGGCCAAAAAGTTTCAAAAATTTTTCCAGGAAATCGATTGCACCCGGATTTTTTCGATTTCGACGCCTTCTGCAGGAAATTCTGAAGCCATCGTAAGATTCAACATCACTGAACTTGATCCATCTGAACGAACCCGCCTGCGAATTGGTTGGATGCGTCTGAAAGGAAAGAAGCACTCAAGAGCCGGCTGGCCGGGTCTGCGACAAAACCGTTTCCAGTTCGCGAAGATGATTTCGCGCAAACATCCAGTCGAACCAGAAGCCTTCCCATCGTGAAAGGTTCTGAATGCCGTTCTGGAATGTTTCTTCGATTGTCCGGCGCGGTTCGATCGCCTCGGCACGCGCGCGATCGAAATCTCCCAGCCGCGCATACGCAAGCGCCAGCACGAGTTGCACGCTCACAATCTTGGATTGAAGCCCCGGTTCGAGATCCTGCGAACGCTCGCACCATTCCAGCGCAGCTCGAAAATTCCCTTCGCGATAACGCATCACCGCCAGCGAATAAGCCCGCCACGACGCCATCGACCGGTCCACTTCGTGCCCGACCTGAAGCGATTTTTCCGAAACATCCACATAACGCCTGAGCGCGCGCATGAATCCGGCGTTTGCCGGACGAATCAGGCATGCCTTCACAATTCGCTCGGCAGTGATCGGATTGTCCGTGCCGGCATAACGGGCGACCAGCGATTGACGGAAACGCTCGTATTCAGCCAGACGCCCCAATTCCACGAGCGTCGTTGCGTACCGTGTATCGTCGAGCGTCGATTCCATGCTGTTCTGGTGATTGATCTGGATCAGCACCGCGAACCGTTCCGCTGCCTCCTGCCAGCGTCCATTCAACGCATGCATGTCCCCGAGCGTGCGATACATCACTTCATGGTCGGACGTGGCAAAGTGAGTTCCAATTTGAGAGACGAGCTGGTCGGCCTCCTCGTGTTTTCCGAGATTGGCGAGGGCAAGCGCTTCTGCCAGCCGACGTTGATCTTCGGCCGCCTGTCGCAGTCGATTCAGGTGAACGGCCTCCTTTTGAAGGGTTCGCTTCTGCTGTTCGGCGGCTTCGACCAGTCGCCGCGCTTCACGTTCTTTCAAAAACAGCCAGGTGGAAACGATCGAACAGGCGACAAGCGCCGTAATCACCATCGCTCCCGCTGCGAACAAAACGCGGTTTCGACGAACAAGCTTTTGAAGCCGATAAATCCGGCTCGGCGGGCTGGCGGAAACGGGCTGGTTCTCCAGGAAATTTTTGACGTCAGAGGCCAGAGAAAGGGCCGTTTCGTAACGGCGACATCGATCCTTCTCCAGCGCCTTCATGACAATCCAGTCGAGATCGCCACTCAACAGCGATTGCAGTCTGGACGGGTCGATCTTTCGATCCGTGGCGATTCTGGAAAGTTCATCACCAGCCAACGCGTTCAACCGCGCCGAGGGCGGCAAGGGATCGCGTTCACGCAGCGTGCGTCGCATTTCCTCCCAACCGGATTTTGTAAGCTCCTTGCGATCGAATGGCGTCTTGCCGGTCAGCAGCTCATACAGCAGCACGCCCAGGCTGTAGATGTCGCTGCGCGTGTCCACATCGAACCCATTGAGTTCAGCCTGTTCCGGACTCATGTAGGCTGGCGTTCCAATAAAATGTTCGTACGGCGTGAACATCGTCTGGTCCGTAAGCCTGCCTTCAACAGCCTTCGCAATGCCGAAGTCGATCACCTTCGGCACCGGGATGCCGTCGTGCACGGTGACCAGAATGTTCGACGGCTTGATGTCGCGATGAATGATCCCCTTCTGGTGCGCGTGCTGAATCGCCTGGCAGACCTGGATGAAAAGCTTCAGCCGCTGGCGAATGTCGAGCCGGTTTCGATCACAATAATTGGTCAGCTTGTCGCCGCGGACGAGTTCCATGACGAAGTAAGGCCGGCCGGATTCCGTGGTGCCGGCATCGAGAACGCGCGCGATGTTCGGGTGATCCATCAGCGCGAGCACCTGCTGTTCGGCTTCGAAGCGCGCGATGACGCTGCGGGTATCCATGCCGAGCTTGATCACTTTCAACGCGACCTGACGGCGCACGGGACGTTCCTGTTCCGCGAGATAAACGATGCCGCAGCCACCCTCGCCGATTTCCTGCTGAATCCGATAACCTCCGATTTGTGAACCGGCCAGCTCCCTCGCGTACACGGCGCGAGGCACTTCGGGCTTCGCAGCATCTGGGATCAGTTTCGCCACCGAGACCTCCGAAACACAGTCGGAGAAAAAGCCGTCCGCACTTTCGATCGCAGCCAGAAGTTCATCGATGCGCTTGCGCAGTTCAGGATTTCCGGCGCATGTACGATCCAGCATCGCGTTCCGTTCGAAGATGTTTTCGATCTCGAGAGCGGCATTGAAAAGCTCCTCCTGCTGCGCTGCGTTCATGAACCACTCCGCCTGGCTGACATCGACAAAATGAAACACCGGCAAAACATATCACCACTGCCTGCGGATGGAGTTGAACAACCACGCCTTTGCGAAGTTCCACTGGCGTCGAACGGTTCGGTCGCTCGTGCCCGTGATTTCCACAATCTCTTCGTTGGTCAATCCGCCGAATACTTTCAACACAACCACCCGCGCCGCTTCAGGATGTTCCTTGCTGAAATGCTGGAGCGCTTCGTCCACGAGCAGAATTTTTTCATCGGGAAGCGCCTGGGCGATGTCGATGTCATCAACATTGAGCCGCTCCTTTCCACCGCCGTGACGCATGCGCGCCTTGCGCCGGGCGCGTTCGATCAGAATGCGCCGCATCGCTTCCGCGGCGGCTGCAAAGAAATGCGAACGGTTGTCCCAGCTGCGCGAACCATCATTCACAAGCCGCACCCAGGCTTCATGGACAAGGGCGGTTGGCTGCAACGTATGATCCGGCGATTCGCGGGACATCCGGATTTCGGCGAGCGTTCGAAGCTTCTCGTAAACCAGGGGCAGCAACTCCTCGGAAGCCTGTTTCTCTCCCCTCTTCACCGCTTCCAAAACCAGAGTCACGTCACTACTGCTCATTCAGGGCCGAGCATACACAATCCTGCCCGGACAAATCGAACGGTTTTTCCGGAAATTTCCGCCGCTGACCACGAAGTTTCTCTACCGAACAGCGCCGTGAAATGCCGTGTACGCTTCGGGGTCGATGCTCTTCAGAATGATGTCGCCATCGCCTCGTGTTTCCGCCGCGAGAAAAAGATTCTTCGATGGCAGCGCCACGGTGAAAACCTCCTGATCTCCGCTGAAGCGAAGTCGAACCATCGAGTCCGGAAATCCTGCCACGCGACCGCTCAAAATCCCGCTCGTTCCCGATGGCTCGACCTCCGATTGCGTGATTTCAAAAGTGATCACACGCCCATCCAGACCGGGAAGAAAAATCTGCCGAAGCGATTCTCCCGCCGCCCGGCTTCGTTCGAGTGCTGATATTGCCGTTGCATGCCATTGCACCACCTGACGTCGTTTGATCCGCGCATTCTCCTCCAACATCCGCTGAAACTCCGGTTCGTTCCGGGCCCAGAAGCGGAGCACGTTGGTGCCTTTGCCGTCTCCGATCGCTTCGCCCGTGGGAATTGTTTGTTGAGCTGGCATCATCTCCGAGCCGGAAAAATCCGCAGCAGCGCCAGCAAATGAAATGGACTCGGCAGTCGATGAATTTCGGTTCCGCAATCCAAGCTCAGGCCCGAATCGCCAGGCCAGCAGTCCACCGGTAACGACGAGAATCGCAATCCCGATCATCGCGCGACGGGAAAGTGCGGTGGTCTCGCGTTGAGAATTCATGTTGCTATGGTTGGCCCGGATCGAAAATGCCGACAGCTTGCGCCGACCGCGCTTTTCGCCACGGCATCTTGCGTTCACATAAAAACGCGCTTTTTCAGCACACAAATCGGCCAGAAACTTTCAGAACCGACCATTCATTGAGAACGCCGCGACCTTTGACACAGTCCATCATGCGTAGTGTTTCCACGGCACGACAACGCAACGGTAGATGGATCGCCGCGGTCAGAGCTACTTCTCTTCGACAGGCTGATCTGTGCGGAACGGAACCGCTGGCAATCCCGCTCCGTTGTAAAGCGTCGCCAGAGGATATCCCTGCCACGCGTAACGGGCGTGCTCGGGTTCGGGAACCTGCGGTGAAGAGACAATTACAGAATCGCCTTCAATCCGCGCTTCAGCCCAGAACCATTTCCGATCCTTTCCTGCGATGGAAAACTCTCCGAGCTTGTCGCCCTTCACGACCAGTCCGCCGTCGGTGTGTTTGAAGCGGAGTTTCAAAGCGCCCGGAATTTTCTCCGCGGAAGCAAATGTTGGCCCCGAGAAAACCACTTTCCTCCCGTAATGGTTCGCCAATGCAATCAGCGCGAGCCGTTCGCCCACGTCCTTTTTGTTCCGCGGATGAATGTCAGCCGGATCGCCGATGTCGATCGTGACCGCCAGGCCGGAGTTGTGAACCGAACTCGCCACCCCCGCTTGCGCCTCGCGCAATTCAGCCCACCCATCATCGCCCGGGACATCGCGGCGTTGGGTAAATCCTGCAAGGCTTACGATGTAGAACGGCATGTTCTGGTCGCGGAACGCTTGTCTCCAGTCGCCGATCACAGCCGAAAGCAACTTCCGATACTGTTGGGCACGTCCGACATTCGATTCGCCCTGATACCAGATTGCGCCGGCAATTGCCAAAGGTGCCACCGGAAGAATCATTCCGTTGTACAGCACCGTCGGCATCGTCGGCCAATTCTCATATCCCGCTGGCAACGGATGCGGCGGACGCGCATCGACACTCACCCTGCCCTTCCATTCGTCCGTCAACGGGATTTCCTTGTCACCCACCACGAGCTTCAGTGAGTCCGGCCCCGACTGGAATCCGCCGTCCTTTCTCGTTTTCAGAATGCGGAGGACGATGGTGTTGGTTCCCGGCTTCAGAACGTTTTGCGGCACGTTGTAATTGCGCGGATTCTCCACCCACGCACTGGCTCCGACAAACCGGCCATTCACCTGAACCGTGTCCATCCGTTCCACGATGCCGAGCAGAATCCTTGCAGATCCGGAAGGAAGCGGGTCGGGGAGCACTATGTGACGCCGGAAATAACAGACGCTCGGCGCATCCGGAACACCAAGTTCACGGAAGGCATTCGTCAAAATCACAGTCTTCCAACCGCTGTCGTCGAAGCCGGGAGCAAACCAATTCTCCCGCTGGCCGAGATCGTATTCTTCATACCAATGGGTGATGAAGTTGCCGTGTTCAGGCACGCCTTTGGAATGCAGGCGCTCGATCTCGTCCAAAGCGACATCGAAGTCCTTTAACCTCCTCAAGGTTTCCGCACCGGCCCAGCTCTCCGCCGGCGTTCCGCCCCAGCAATCCTTGATGAGACCGATCGGAACATTTGTTTCGGCACGAATCTTCAGTGCAAAGTAATAACCCACCGCGGATACGCCGCCCTCTTCCGTCACACTGCGTGGTGTGCAGACTTTCCATGTTCCACGGGTGAGCTCTTTCGGAGCATAACCCGGTGTGTGCGCCACATTGAACAACCTGATCTCGGGATGATTCGCCGCCTGAACGGCCTGCTCGCCGCCCTCACTCTGATTCAATGCCTGTTCCATGTTGGATTGTCCGCCGCACAGCCAAATGTCGCCAACCAGCACATTCGTGAACGAAAGCTTTTGTGATCCGGAAATGGTCAGAGTGTAGGGGCCACCCGTTGGCAGCGTTTGAAGAAGCGCCTCCCATCGGCCATCGGCGCCAGCCGTTGCGGAAGTCTTGCTGTCGCCGGCTTGCACATCGACTTTTGTTCCTGGCTCCGCCCAGCCCCAGATTGGGTTCGGTTTGCCGCGCTGGAGAACCATGTTGTCGCCAAACATGGGACTGACAAACGGCCGGGTGTTTGTCGCGGCCGAACAAACCTGAATCGAGAGAAGAATCGCGGAGATGCCAGCGAGATTTTGAACGTTCATGTTTTGCCTGTGTTTCCGTCTGCCGACCAAAATGCGCCGAATGCTCCTGCGGAGGAACTTTGTTGGCAACTCAATTTACCGGGCAGGAAAACACGCATGCCGTTCGCTCGTGAAAAGCGAGTGATCTGCGCGAAGGTCGCTAATGAGTCACGCGCGGCTTCGATCGGGAACCATCGGAAGCGAACGCCGTCTCTCACCGGTCGCCTGATGAATCGCGTTGCTGATGGCCGGCGCAATTCCAACAATCGGCGTCTCTCCCGCTCCAGCAGAAGGAATGTCCTTTCGATTCACCAGGACGACGTCGATTTCGGGAACATCGCTGAATCGCGGCACACGGTATTCCGAGAACCGCCCGTTCAGAATCCGGCCATTTTCAAAATCGATTTCCTCAAGCAGCGCGCCGCCGATTCCCTGGCCAATGGCGCCTTCAATCTGATTCTTGAGATGCTCAGGATTAACCACCGCACCGCATTCAAACGCTGCGACGATCCTCGAAACATGCACCGCGCCGGACTGCCGATCTGCGACAACTTCCGCGCACGTCGCCACATAACCACCCTTTTCCACTCCGCACGCGATTCCAAATCCACGGCCTTCGCCCGGCTTCGACTTCCCCCAGCCGAATCGTTCCGCGGCCGTTTCGAGCACGGCACGGAGCCGCGCATCCTTCAGGTTCTTCAATCGAAACTTCAGCGGATCCATCTTCACCAGCTCGGCCAGTTCATCCACGTGAACTTCATACGCAAAAATGTTGGCCGCAGATGCAAGTCCGCGATACGAGCCTTGCCGCAAAGGCGATTCGCTGTTGTGAAATTCCGTTCGCGCGCCGGGAACATCATAGGGACAACGAATGCCCGAGTTGCCGGAGTTGTAATTGTGAAACTCCCAGGCCGAGATCGTTCCGTCTTTTCGCACCGTGCTGGAGACATCGATGACGCCCGCTGGACGGAAGTAGGCCCACATGAATTCCTCTTCACGCGTCCAGACAACCTTCACCGGTTTTCCTGCGCCTTTCGCAAGACGCGCGGCCTCAATCGCCGCTTCGCCGGTATGTTTGCCGCCGTAGCCGGAACCGGTGTCTGGAACAATCACACGCACCTGGCTTTCCGGAATTCCAAACGCGCGCGCCAGTTCCGAACGCACGCCAAACGGACGCTGCGTGCCGGTCCAGACGGTCAGTTTGCCCTCGTTCCACTCAGCCACGGCAGCACGCGGCTCCAGCGGCGCGTGTGCGATATAAGCGATTCGGTAAGTGCGCCGGAGTTTGAGTTCGCCTTCGTGAAATTTCAGTTCGTCCGGAGAGCTTTCAACAAATGGCGAACCGCCTCCGGTTTTCCGCAGATGATTGTACAACTCTGCATTTGAAATCTGCGGCTTGGTGATCCATTCGACCTGAATCGCATCCAGCGCCCGCACAGCGAGAAGCGGATCGTCCGCAGCAACGCCGACGAAATTTCCATCGCGAACCACCTTCACACTGCGCATCGCTTCGGCCTTCTGCACATCGAGCGATCCCAGCGTTGCCTGAAGCGCAGAAGGTCGAAGCACCTTGCCGTGCAGCATGCCTTCGCGGTGAATGTCCGATGTATAAAGATGTTTGCCGGTGACAAATTCACGTCCGCTGATTTTTGGAAGTGATGTGCCGGCAATCTTCCAATCGCCCGCCGGTTTCAACAGTGTTTGATTGCTGACCGAGCGAACGAGCTTCTGCCCCTTGGTGAGCTGACCGAACGAAATGGATTCCGTCGAATCGTCGCGGACAATCCTGCCTTCGGAAATGCGCAACGTCGATCGTTCAACCTTGAGTTGGTCTGCGGCAAGGTCCAGCAGCGCCTCGCGCGCTTCTGCTGCCACACGACGAAGTTGAAACCCCATGTCCGGCGTCGTGCGGCTTCCGAACGTGCCACGGTCGAACGGCACGACATCGGTGTCGGCCATCACAAAGCGAATGCTCTCAATCTTGCAGGGAAGTTCCTCCGCGACAGCCTGCGTCAGGGATGTGCGGATGTTCTGGCCGACTTCAGTTTTTCCAGTGAACACGGTGATGACATCGTCCTCTCCGATATGCAGCCATGCATGAATGTCACTCGGATGATCGGCGTTGCCTGCTCTACGTCGTCCACCACCGGATTCAGGCTGCGCCACAGCGAAGTCGGCAAAAAGCAGCACCACCATTCCCGCGCCGAACAGCTTGAAAAACTCGCGGCGATCGAGCTCGAAACGATAGATCGGCGAGGCGGACAATTCGTATCGCTCCGGTTCGACTTCGAACTCAACGCACGAAGAATTTTCCGCATCCAACGAAGAGTGAGTCGAATCCAGACCGTCCGGGTCATTCTTCCGCGAAAGCTCTCCGGACGAGATCAACCGGTCTGCATCACGTCGAGCCGCACTCATTTCGCCTCCTCTCTCGCCTGCAACAGCCGGGCGCCTTCCTGAATGGCAGTGATGATCCGGCGATACACTGCGCAGCGGCAGATGTTTCCATTCATGCCGCGGATGATGTCAGCTTCGGTGGGATTGGGCCGGCGCTGGAGCAACGCGACCGCAGACATGATCATACCGGAAGTGCAATAGCCGCATTGCAGAGCGTCGCATTTCAGGAACGCCTCCTGAACGGGATGCAGTCTCCCATTGGTTTCCAGGCCTTCGATGGTTGTTATCTTGCGTTTCCCGACGCTGCCGACATTCACGATGCAGGACCGCGTCGCGACTCCGTCAACAAGCACCGTGCAGGCTCCGCATTGGGCTTCACCGCATCCATATTTGGTGCCGGTCAGCTGGAGATCGTCCCTGAGAACACTGAGCAGCGAGCGTTCGCCTTCGACATCAAGCTTCAGCGTCTTCCCGTTTACGTGAAGTTCAGTGATTCTGGGCATAAGAATTCGGGCTGGGTGAAATGACGTTGCGAGCGCGACGATGGTTTCAAGGCCTTTATTCATGGGGTTTTTTCCTTAGGGTGTCGGTCTTCGATTGTTGCTGCCTTCACCCACTTTGGCGCAATCGGGTCCGCTCGTAATCTCATCATGGAAATCGCCATGACCAAATCGACACCAGAAAAATTCAAAAACGTTGCGCAGCCCGCAACGGAATCAGCGAGGATGGAGATTGGTCACGGATTCCTATTTGAACTATGACCAGCGTCTCTCCGAATGCGTTGATCTGGCGGCAGCATAACGCGCACGCAACTTTCATCAGCCGCGGCCTGCTTACCTTTCATTTCCACATTCAACGTGTGCGAGCGATATGGTTCGCCCGCGGAACTTCAGTTCTCAAACGCACGATGGATGTCTTGGGCAGCCTGTGTGCCCTGATTCTTCTCACCCCGATCTTCATGATCGTTGCCATCCTGGTGAAAATCGAAGATGGCGGCCCGGTCTTTTTCGCCCAGCGCCGCGTCGGGCAATACGGCCGGGAATTCAAGATGTTCAAAATCCGTTCCATGTGCATGAACGCGGAACAGAAACTCAAGGAGCTGGAAGCTCAAAATCAACACAAGGACGGTGTCACGTTCAAAATCAAAAACGATCCCCGCATCACCAGGGTCGGACGCTGGCTCCGCAAATTTTCGATCGATGAATTACCCCAGTTTTACAATGTTTTGAAAGGCGACATGTCATTGGTAGGCCCCCGCCCGCCCGTTCCAAGCGAAGTTTCCAAGTATTCCCTGGCTCACCGACGCCGATTGGCGATCAAGCCGGGGATCACCTGCATCTGGCAGATCAGCGGCCGCGCAGAAATTGATTTCTCCGGTCAGGTTCAGCTGGATGTCGATTACATCGAGAACATCAGCGTTTGGACGGACGTGAAAATCCTGGCACGCACCGTTCCGGCGGTGATTTCAGGAAAGGGTGCCTATTGATGAACGCCATTTTGATCTGCCCGTCAACACGACCTGGAGTCGAACATCTTTCAAGCTATACCCCGCTTGCCGCCATTCCCCTGCTCGGTGAAAGCCTGGTGGAATACTGGCTGTCGCATCTTGCGATGTCCGGCGCGAGCGAAGTTCAGATTCTGGCGAACGACCGGCCACAACACATCGCCGCCATTGTTGGAAACGGCGCGCGATGGGGATTGAAAGCGGACGTTATTGCGGAATCACGCGAACTCACGCTCGCGCAAGCGCAGATTAAATACGCCCGCGAAATAACATCGGGTACGCACGAGATCGCCGTTCTCGATCATTTCCCCGGTTCAATTCAATCGCTGTTCACAAGCTACGCCGATCTGTTTTCGGGTCTCTTCGAATGGCTGCCGAATGCCCGAATGCCGGACCGCATCGGGCTCAAGGAAGTAAAGACAGGCGTGTGGGTAGGCTTACAAACGCGCATTTCTCCGACGGCACAAATTCATCCGCCGTGCTGGATCGGGCAAAACGTTTACATCGGAACAGGCGCGGTGATCGGGCCCATGGCCGTAATTGAAGACCGCAGCTTTGTCGAAGCAAACGCCCAGGTGATCGGCAGTCTTGTAGGCCCAGACACCTACGTTGGGCAGGACACAGTGATTCAGGATGCATTTGCCCTTGGCAACATGCTCATCAACTGGAAATCGAATCTTTTCACCCACGTCGTTGATGCCTTCATCCTCAGTGCGCTGCGGCGCCCGATGTTTCAGGAAGCTTCCGGCAACATGTTCGATCGCCTCACGCAAATCTACAGCCGGAACAAGGACGAACTTCAGACGTTTTGGAAACACATGTTGCTCGACAAGGAGCACCTGAAGAGAAAGGGCTGAAACGCAAGCAGCCGCGGCCAAAACGCGGTCAACGTGACTCTGCCTCACTCTCCTTTGCGGACGATTCTGCGATTAAACTCCACCGCGTCGGCGTAGCGAACGCCTGTTCCGCCAAAAACGTCCAGCGCCGAACCGATCGTGAGATGAATCTTCCCGCGACCAACACGTTCCACAGTTTCCAGGTCATTCAGCGAACTCGCACCGCCGGCGTAAGTTGTGGGAATCGGCGACCATTCCGACAGGTTCGCTACCAGCTCCAGATCAATGCCGCGGCACAGCCCTTCGACGTCCACGGCGTGAATCAAAAATTCATCACACTCATTCGCCAGGTCCTGCAACACTTCGCGGCTGACAATCATGTCGGTAAACTTCTGCCATCGATCTGTGACCACGAAGTAGTTTCCGTCGCGCTTGCGACAGCTGAGATCCAACACAAGCCGATTTCGGCCAATCGATTTTACGAGCAGTTGCAGACGCTCTCGATCGAGAACGCCATCGCGAAAAACCCATGACGTAACAATCACATGCGATGCACCTGCGTCCAGCCAGCTCCTCGCGTTGTCCACATTCACACCACCGCCAACCTGAAGTCCGCCCGGATAAGCTTGAAGGGCTGAACGCGCTTCGGATTCATTTCCCGGCCCGAGCATGATCACGTGGCCACCGGTCAACCCGTCCCGCTTGTAAAGCTCCGCAAACCAGGCGGCCGACCGGTTTGAAACAAAATTGGTGCGCAAGCCGGCCTGCGATTCGTTCAAGGAACCGCCAACAATTTGCTTCACTTTGCCTTCATGCAGATCGATGCACGGACGAAACATGACGCGAGGGTAACGGACCGGCCGGAACTTGTCAGGTCATTGCCGGCGCGATTGCCGGCGCGAGACTTACGATGAAACGATGGCCAACGAATTCAGAAACGTGATCAGTCGGGTCTAACGTTTTTTAAATCTCGCGACAAGAGGAAGCAAAACCTTCGGAGTGTTACACTGGTTGCCAGACATTCTCCGGGGATTGTCTGGACCATTCCGACGGCAAAACAATTTAGACGATTTCGCCTTCGTCAATAGATGCTGGATCAGATTCTCTGTGATCGAGCCAGAACCACTCACCGCAATGAGACTGCTCTGGTATGTCTCTTTCCGATTGAGCAAAGAAATTCGTTGTCGGCGTTGCGATTCCCCATGCAGATTCCTTCCTCGCCTGTTCGCGTTGTTCGTGAGGCCGCAACAAAAACTTCGCCGTGGTGTTTATTTCCCAAGCCATTACATTACGAATCATGAAAGCCGAAGCTGAAAAGGCCAAAGCCGAGCGCAAAGATGAGAAAACAGTATCGTTTTCAACTTCCGGCACTGGGCAACGATCAGCCCTTTGGGGAGGCACTTCCACCTTCCCCTTTTCACTTTCCGTTTTACCAGCGTTGTCTCTTTCTGCTTTCTGCTTTCTGCTTTCTGCGTTTCCCGTCTGTTCGGCGAATTCAAATCCGTACAACGGCATCGTGGATCGGAACGTTTTCAGTTTGAAGCCGAAGCTGATCCAGGAGGAGCTGCCCAAGGAACAGCCGAAGCCACCGGTCAAACTGACTTTGACCGGCATCACAACCATTTTGGGAAACAAGCGAGTCCTCCTCAGCGCCCAAATCCCAGCCCGTCCTCCCGAACAGGCCAAGACAGAGAATTACATGCTCACCGAAGGCCAACGCGACGGCGGAGTCGAAGTGATCTCAATCGACGAAAAAGGCGGCAAGGTGGTTGTAAACAACAACGGAATCACAGAGACACTGGACTTCGTAAACAACGGCGCGAAACTCACGGTGCAAGCGCAAACTATTTCAAGAATCGTTCCGGCGCCTTCCGCTTTGAGTGGAGCACCGGGAAACACAAGTAATCCGCTTGGATCCTTTCCACAGCCGCCCACTAGGAATTTAGGCACGACGCCTCAACCCGATACAAATGCCGCCGGCACCGGTATGTCTACCGCTCTTGGGTATTCTGCGCCTTCTTCTGCACCTCAACAAATTCTTTCCCGTGAACAGCAGGAAGTGCTCATCGAACTGAACCGTATTCGGCGACAAGAGTCGGGTGATCCAACTGCAAGGATTCTCCCGCCGACAACTTTGACGCCTGTTCTGAATGAAGAACAGGAATTGCCGCAGTAAGAGGGATTTTCCTGATTGATTTAGTTCACCATATTTGGCAATGACTGTATCATGCACGCTTCAATCCTCCTGAGGATATTCTTTTGGATTTTTTCCCTCGTTTTCTTCCAATCGAATTTCGCCAGAGCAGAACGGATTACTGTCACGATCGATTGGTCGGGAGTGCGTAATCTGAAAACAGTTTCAACATCAAACATCTGTGTCTCTCTGGGTGAAAAACGGGAAGTGAAGCGCGTATGGGAGGAAGTCTCCAAGAAACTTTCCCAATCGATAGCCAGTCTCACTACGAGCAACCCAGATTCCGTCTCAAGTTTGGCTGAAAGGCTTGACCTTTTTTTAACCGAAGCCATGGAACATGGGTTTACCTCTCAAGTTACCTTCACAAACCAGCAGCTCGCCGGGGTGATCATATTAGCACAGCTGCCCGTTTCTCGTGTTGAGCATTGGGATCGAACGTTCCGGAAAGTTAGTTCATCAGTTATAAATTCACATCAGAGGACTTCTTTCACGCTCGAATTTGGGGAAAACGCTGCGAATCGCAGCCAATTTGGCGGTCAAGGAAGCGGATTGATCCAGCAAGGGCTGTGGGGGCGGATAGTATTCGATGGTTTGAATACAACACGCATCGCAAAGAAGCTCGGCTTGAACTTACTCTCAAATGCCGAGTTTACAATTGAGCCTAGGGGAGAGAACGTCCGCCTGGATGGGAATATTGTTTTCTCGAAACCAGTTTCAACCCGCGTAGAACCTTGGGCCATCCCAACGAACCTGATCCGTGAACCATTAGCAAGCTTTACAGCAATCCGAGGGCTAACGGCATTTTCCCTTGATGATGAACCTCACATTTCCCAAGAACTCCTTCCAGAACAGCTGTATGTTTGGTCCGGTGGAACCATTCCGGTGCAAACCTTGTTCGCTGCTCCCTACTCTCGTTCAGACAGAATCGTTCCGAAGATCTCCGCAGCTTTAATGAGAAAATTCAATCCTCAGCTTGCAAATGCAGGAGCCGGGACTTTGATCATTCGAACGAACATTCCAAATCAACAATCACTGCGATGGAATGGAATACCGCCGTTTGTAGCTCCCTTCCTTACTTCGTCACAAGACAACCTCTTTCTCGTGGGGGGGGTGTATCCAAGTTGGGAAGGAGGCCCACCGGCTCCATCTGAGATGTTCAACCAGCTAAGCAAAACGAATTTGGTCTACTACGACTGGGAGATCACAGCTCAACGAGTGGTGGCGTATCGGAACATATTTAACATCTTCCGTCACATTTTCGAACGTCCGCGGTTAGGAACAGACACCGCGTCAATTGCCGCACTTGAGGCCATCACTCCACACCTGGGAAATACAGTGACCGAAGTGACATTTTCTTCAGAACAAACGCTTCGATTCATTCGACAGGGTCCTATCGGCCTTACCGGGTTTGAACTGAATCTCTTAGCTCACTGGATCGAATCGTCGCGATTTCCTGAACTGGATATTACCCTTTACTAGCAGGTTGTTGAAAAACTCAGCGCGGGTTTGAACAGATCGAATTGAGTGGGG
>CALBZA010000009.1 GCA_937890005.1 uncultured Verrucomicrobia subdivision 3 bacterium
AGGCGGCGTGAGCAGGCAGAAATCCGTGCCCGCTCACGCATCACTCAACGAAAACCCCCCTTCAAAACGAGTCGTCCGGAAAAAGCGCGGTTTTTCAACAGCCTGCTAATCGTGTGCAAATCCTCCGACTGCTCGTTAATGGGATTCCATCACTGTGCTCTATGGTGAAACGCACAAACGAACAGCGTATGAAGCCAGAGAAAAGCCCGATAATTCTGTCAGACATCTTCCCTAAGCACAGCTTGAGGAACGAACCGCCACAAGCGGCGTTACTTAACAGTTGCGCAACTGTTAAGTAACCGTTCTGCCAGAATTATCGGGCTTCAGGAGAACCAATATGGATTTGAAACCGGCAGCCGAAAGAGAACAGGAGCGAAGATCGCGCAGCAAGCTGGAGCCTCACCGCCAAGCGATTCTGGAATTGCGAAAGAAACATTGGTCGTATCGGCAGATCGCCAAATGGCTGATGGAGCATGGCATCACAATTTCGCATCCGGCGGTTTTCCATTTCTGCGAGCGCAGTATCGCTCGCCGGCCACGTCACGCGGAAGCCACGGCGGAACCGATTTCAAAACCTTTGGAAAGCCGACCGCTTTCCATTCCGAAACCGCAAACCACAGGTACGAAAACTGAACCGCCGAAACATCGGTTCAATACCGAAGACAAACTATGAAAACGACAAAGCATCGCCTGATTCTGCCCATTCAGGCCAAAGGTAACGTGGGCAAAAGCATCGAGGCCGCAGCACGGGCCTGCTGGCTCAATGAGCGAGGAATTCAATGGCAGGGATTCGATCTGGACGGTGACAACAAAACGTTGTCCCGCCTGTTTCCCGCGCAAACGAAACTCGTTCCGCTCACCGGCCAAGCCGATGACCTGGACGAGTTGATTTTGATTCTGCGAAAGGCGACCGCAGCACCGCTGACGTTGGTTGATCCACGGGCACACCTCGATAGCCAGGTAATCAAGGCGCTTCACGCCACTCACTTCTTCGACATTGCAAAGGCGCAGAGCGTCGGCATCTCGGTACTCGTGTTCCCGTTGGATGACCTAGACGTGATGATGAACATTGATGCCGTCTGCCGCTTCTGCGGCAGCGACGTGGAATACGTCATCGTCCGAAATCCCGCCCGCGCACCGAAGACGCGGATGTTCGATGGCAGCGAACTGGAACGGGAACTTCTCAGCCTCGACGCGGGCACCATCACGGTGCCGATCCTGTCCGAGTTTGTGAAACTGCGCCTCGCCAATCTCGAAACGAAACATGAACGCGGCATTCCATTCACAGAAGCCGTGACCAGTGATGCACTCGGCCTCGACATCATGGCGCGAGGCGTATTGCAGGATTGGTTGTCCACGTTGTTCACTCAGTACGACCGAATCGCGGCCAAGCTCCTTTCCACTGAGCAAGCGGCCGCATTCAAACCAAACAGCCCAGCTCCTGCCATCGGCGAGCCGCCGACAGGAAAGCGTGGGGCCAAGGTGAATCTGACCACGTGAACCGGGGGGCGTTATGCTGACTTCCGAAGCATTTGAAGAACTGCTGGCCACGTATCCAGCAGACAAACGTGAACTCGCCCGGCGCGTTTACCAACGCTTCGCCGAAGGCGACAGCACGGAGTTTTTCACGCAGTTGTTTCTGGTTCTCGACATCTACGCGCATTACGCCGAGCGCGTGCCGCAGGCTGTCATTGAAGCGAATCAATCGGCGCAGGCTCAGTTCACGAGATTGCGCGACGAAATCGGATTGCTGGCGCAGGCGATTGATAAGCGAAACTTGAACATCAGCAATCAGGCCGAGCAGGTTGAAGAACTGTGCTACACAACACAGGCTAGGACTGGCGAGATCGTCACTCGCTTTGATTCTCTACTCAAAAGCATCGGAACTCAGATCGATACCAGAGCGATTATTGCGGGCATCCGGCAGGAAATTGAAAGCGGTCTCAAGCGTGACATCATCACGCCATTCGTTACCAAAACCAATGAACTCGCAAAAGAGGTTACGCCAGCCCTGAAGGAACTGCGCGATACCGCCGATCAGGCTCGTACGCTTTGGCCGAAACACATCTGGCAGACAGTCTGGTTCAGCAGCGCAATCGTCATCATGGTTGTTACTGCTTTGATTACATTCGCCATTCACATGAGGTTCGAAAGCCGTTTCGCGAAGACCCTCGCTCCAAAGATCGCCGCAGCCGAGCGGTCCCTGGAGCAGAATCGTGAGGCGTTCCGGGAACTGGCGCTTGCCGGGACGACAATCAAAGTGATGCGAACCAGCCATGCAGCGGGCGTGACTAATCCGGGCGGATTCGCCGTCGCCGTCGAGAATGCCGACAACGCGGAGACGCGCACAATTGACGGACGCAAGTACGGACTCATTTTCTTCACCTGCACCAATACCGAGGTGCAGATTCACGACATTCGAGAGCAGATCGAGCAACTTTGGAAATCCGTGGAACGTTGATTCTGCAAATTCGCTTTCGTTGGTTCATTCTCTGCGGTATCTGTCGTTCACGGGTAATGAAGAAGGTCGATTTCAAACAAGTGAAACGTCAGGAGGCTCGCAGTCGCATGGCTGACCTTCGAAAAGCCCGCCGCAGTCCCGAAGCGGCGGCTGAAATTCAACGGCGAGTCTCATTGGTGGGCGACGGCGCGAAGTGGCGCATTACCAACTTCAAAGAGGTCGTTCTGGCGTTGTCCCGACACTGGGAACGCTCTCAACGCAGGGGGAAAAATCGCAAGATTCGCAAGGCATGAAGAAGCGGGTTTTCATCTGGGGTTTGGTCGTTGTCACGGTGATCGTCTTTTTTGCGACCAACCAGTTGTCGGGTCCACCAACGAAAGCGAGAGCACAACGCATCTCCTGCATCAATAACCTGAAGCAGATCGGCCTCGCGTTCCGCGTCTGGTCAGGGGACAACAACGATCAATACCCGTTTAATGTCAGCACGAACCTCGGAGGGACAGGAGAGCTTTGCCAACCTGACCAGGAAGGGTTTGATCGGTATTCGGCGATTCATTTTCAGGCGATGAGCAATGAATTGAGCAGCACGCGGGTGCTGGTCTGCCCTGATGATCGAACTCGACAACCGGCTGACAGTTTCGGAATTCTGAACGCCGCCAATGTCAGCTACCGGGTGCGCGTCGGCACCAACATTTCGGAATTGAACCCCAAGGAAATTCTCGCGGTTTGTCCTGTGGACGGAAATCAAGTTCGCTGCGACGGAACCGTGCTGGACAAGAAGGGAAGCCGTGACCAGTGATGCACTCGGCCTCGACATCATGAATCCGATCAGCCGCTTTTCTTCAGCGAGAACCTGATTCGTCGTCCCACCGGAGATTCGTTCGTCGCCCGCTTCGGACACAGCCGCTCGCCCGCCCCCCCCCCTATTTTTGACAACGAATTTGTCAGTTTTTCGATTTTCCCCGAACGAAGTCCGTGGTTGAGTCCTGTCATTACAAAGAAGGCGGCCCACTCCCATCTTCCAAAAATCTGATTACGCGGGAATGCCCGGCATTGCGCGAAGCTGATGTGCGAACCGAAGGGAAGTATGAAAAAATGGATTTGTTTTACCTGTGCCATGCCCGTCTTACTGGCTCTTTCCTTTTACCTCCACGCCCAGACACAGGAATCTGAGTCTTCAGGCAACGCCCCACCTCCATTGTCAGCGAACGCCAACGCCCTGGCGGAAGCCATCGCGCTGTACAACGCCGGGAAATCTGCCGAAGCACAAGCGCTCTTGGTCACTCTTCCAAAGGACGATCCAGACTTTGCCGCAGCAGAACGCTACCGCGCTCTTTGTCTTCATGACCTCAAGGACTATCACGGGTTCATGAAGGCTATAGAATCGGCTGATATCCGAGCCGCTGTGGTTCCACCAGGGATCGTCGAAAAACTCGCCTTCAATCAGATTGATTGCCTATTTTTCTTCCGAAAATTCGAGGATATTTTTCCGGCCATTCAATCCTTCCAAAACTCACATCCTGACTCCGTCCATTTGGGTGCTGTGACGGAGTATAAATTGGCTGCTTTGTTCGAACGCGGGCTGAAGAAAACTCTTGAGGCGTGCCGGTTGAAGGACGAAACGCAGTTCAATCGCCGTTGGAGCGAAGGTAAAGCTAATCTGCAACAATTCCTTTCTCTCACGCATACGTCATCTCTCACTGGTTACACGATACTGACAAATCGAAGTCTTCGGGAGGATGTCTGGGCGGCACGTTTCATACTCGGAGACGGACCGACGGTGCTGGAGGAACTTCCCGGCCAAGACGTGGCGAGCCGCGAGAAGTTCGGCCTGTTACGCATTCTGTTGTATCCGAAACTTCAGCCTGATCATCCTGATGAGAACCTTCGGAGGATGGAGGATTTCCTCAAGGATTTTCCGGAGTCGCGCAGCCGTCCAAAGGTGAAATTCGAGATGGCAAACATCGCGCTCATCGAAGGTGAGCGGTTGGTATCAGAGGCTCGGCGGACACCTGATGCGGAAGCGGCTGCCGCCATGAAGACGTCGGCTGCAAGCTATCTGAACACCGCATGGGCGATCTTCAACGGAGTGGCTGAGGACAAGGAGGCTGGAATTGGTGCAGGTGAAATGCGCGAATCGCGAGAAGGATTGCTGCGCATCTTCTATGCGAAAGGGGATTGGGAAAACCTCTCTGCTTGGGCCGCGCAATTACTTTCCAATTCACCGGAGGAAAAGGAGTGGCTTGTGATCAAATTGTATTTTGGGGCGGGACTCGTGCGCCAACAAAA
>CALBZA010000010.1 GCA_937890005.1 uncultured Verrucomicrobia subdivision 3 bacterium
TATGGATGTCTCGAGCTGGCCAATCGCATCAAGCAAATCGGTGGCCTGCCGCGTGAATTGAATTTCTCTGACCAGCCGGGCATGACGCTTCGCGGCGCGTGTGTCGGCATGCAGAAGACTTACATTCTGCCGGGCCGAAAAGTTTACGAATATCCCTACACGCCCGAGTTGTTCCCGTGGTTTTATGACAGGGAACTCTGGCGCGAGTATCTCGACTTCCTCGTCGAGAACCGGATGAACACGCTCTATCTCTGGAACGGACATCCGTTTGCATCGCTCGTGCGACTGAAGGACTATCCCGAAGCGGTGGAAGTTCCGGACGATGTTTTCGATCAGAACGTGGAAATGTTCCGCTGGCTCACGACGGAGTGTGACAAGCGCGGCATCTGGCTCGTGCAGATGTTCTACAACATTTTCCTGCCGAAACCGCTCGCAGAAAAGCATGGCATTTCCACGCAGCTCGCCGCGCCGACTCCGCTCGCATCGGATTACACGCGCAAGTCGATCGCGGAGTTTGTGCGGCAATATCCGAACGTCGGTCTGATGGTCTGCCTCGGCGAAGCGCTTCAGGGAACGGAGAATCAAATCAACTGGGCGACGAACACGATCCTGCCCGGCGTTCTCGATGGAATGAAGGCCGCGGGATTGACGGAACAGCCGCCGGTTGTGATTCGCACGCACGCCATGAATCCGGAAGCGATCATGCCCGCATGTTTCACGGTTTATTCGAACCTGTTTACTGAAACCAAATACAACGGCGAATCGCTGACCACATATGAACCGCGCGGCAAGGCGGCTCAGACGCATCGCAACATGGCGAAGCTCGGACCGCATCTGGTGAACGTCCACATTCTTTCGAACCTCGAACCGTTCCGTTATGGCGCAACAGAGTTCATCCGAAAGTCGATTCTGGCTTCGCGCGACGTGATGCACGCCAGCGGTCTGCATCTGTATCCGCTCGCGTATTGGAACTGGCCTTATGCGCCGGACAAGGTCGAGCCGCCGCTCAAGCAGTGGGATCGCGACTGGATCTGGTTCGAAGCCTGGGCGCGGTATGCATGGAATCCGGATGTGACCGCGGCCGATGATCGACAGTATTGGATCGGCCGAATTGCAACCCGCTTCGGATGCGATACGAACGCCGCCGGAAAAATTCTCGACGCTTACAACGCAGCGGGCGAAGTCGCGCCGATGCTGGTTCGCCGATTCGGCATCACGGAAGGAAATCGTCAGACGCTCTCGCTCGGCATGACGCTGGATCAGCTGGTGAATCCGAAGCGTTACAATGCGATCACGGAGTTGTGGGAATCCCAGGCGCCGCCCGGAGAGCGGCTGGATGAATACGTTCGCAAGGAATGGAACAAGGAGCCGCACGTCGGTGAAACGCCGGAATCGGTTGGAAAGGATGCGTTGGATTTTGCGTTGAAAGCTCAGTCGGACATTCATGAGGCGTCACGTTCCGAGATTCGCAATCGCGCCGAGTTTCAACGGTTGCAGCAGGACATTTCGGACATTGTCTGCATGGCGCTGTTCTATCGAACGAAAACCCACGCTGCGCAGTCTGTGCTGAGATACGGATACAGCGGTGATCTGAACGACATGCGAAAGGCGGAGCAGCACATGACGAACAGCGTCGCTGCGTTTCGCGCACTCGCAAAGAACACGGAGAATACCTATCACTTCGCCAACTCCATGCAGACCGGGCATCGGAAAATTCCGTTCGGAGGCGCGGCGAATGGTGTTGGAACCAATTATCATTGGGTTCAGGTTTTGCCGTTGTACGAAAAGGAACTTGCCGATTTCCAAATGCAACTGGCGGAACTGGAAAATCCACAGGCGAGCAACGCCGCTCCGATCGCCGCCTGGCCGGGAGCGAAGTTCAAGGTCATCAGCACGAATGCGGAAACCTATGAAGTCAAACTCGGCGCCCGCCCATTCGCGGATCGCAAATACACGATCACTGAGCTCGCGACGGAACTAAACGGTCTGACGGGTATTCGCTTTTCGCACGAAGAGGCAAAGAATGGACGCTACGTCCCGGTTGAGTTCGAAGTATCCGAACCGGTGCGGGTGTTGGTCGGCTACTTCCAGAACGAGCGCGATATCTGGCTGCAGGTGCCGAACCTCGATTTTGCGTCGCACGCTGATGAACGCGGCGGGATCGACACGGTGCTACGCAATGCGGCGGCGATTGACGAATGTCCAAACTTGAACGTGCATGCGTTTCGTTATGAACCGGGTCGGCACAAACTGGAGATGATCGGCAAAGGCAGCTTCGTCGTTCTCGGTGTGGTGCCGCAGTCCGTCACGCTCGAGAAACGCGATGCGAAGTTGGGAATGAAATGAGGAAAGACCATCCACGTGAATCGGCTGGGAATGTAGCGCAGCCGTCCCGGCTGCGGGTTGCGGCGGCGTCTCGCCGCGAGTTGCTCGTGCGGACTGGCACCGGGACGGTGCCCAAACCCGCAGCCGGGACGGCTGCGCTACGGTTTTTTTGTTTGGCAATATTAATGTGCGTCGTCGCATGGAACGTTTCGGCGGGGGACGCATCGCGGCGTGTGGCTTCTCCTCTTGCGCCCGCGGAAGCGCGATGGACTTCAGGCTTCTGGGCGGATCGCGTCGAGCTGTGTCGCACGCAAACAGTTCCGGCGCTCTGGCGGATCATGGATGGAACCAATTACAGCCATTTTCTGCAGAACTTCCGGATTGCCGCCGGTGAAACAGAGGGACGCTATCGCGGTGCGCCGTTCAACGATGGCGAAGTTTACAAGACCCTTGAGGCGAGCATCACGCTGCTCGCATTGACCAATGACGCGGCGCTCAGTCAGCGGGTGGATGATGTCATCGCGCTGATCGGCCGCGCGCAACGGGCGGATGGTTACATTCACACGCCGGTGCTGGTGCGGGTGCGGGGTGGCGATACCAACGCGGTTCCGTTTCAGGATCGCCACAACTTCGAGATGTACAACATGGGGCATCTGATGACGACGGCGGCACTGCATTATCGCGTCACCGGAAAAACCAACCTGCTCGACATCGCCCGTCGCGCTGCAGATTTCCTGCAAAGCACCTTCGAAGGCGCATCGCCTGAAGCCGCGCGCAGCTCCGTTTGTCCGTCGCATTACATGGGCATCATCGACCTGTATCGAGTGACGGGAGAGGAGCGATATCTGTCGCTGGCAAAGCGTTTCTTTGAGATGCGCAGTCAGATCGCGGATGGCGGCGATGACAATCAGGATCGCATTCCATTCGAAGAACAGACCACCGCCGTCGGCCACGCTGTCCGCGCCAATTATCTTTATGCGGGCGCGACCGATCTGTTCATGGAAACCGGCAGCAGCAACTACTGGAATCCGTTGGAGCCGATCTGGCAGAACCTCGTTCAGAAGAAGATGTATGTGACCGGTGGTTGTGGCGCATTGTTCGACGGCGCATCGCCTTACGGTTCGAAGGAGCAGCGAACGATCACGCGGACGCATCAGGCTTTCGGACACGATTACGAACTGCCGAACACCACCGCACATAACGAAACCTGCGCGAACATCGGCAACGTGCTCTGGAACTGGCGGATGTTTCTGGCCACCGGCGAAGCGCGCTTCATCGATGTCGCCGAGCTGGCCCTCTACAACAGCGTCCTTTCGGGCGTGGCTTTGGATGGGACGAACTTCTTTTACGTGAATCCGTTGCGATCGACTGATCCGCTTCCGGTGGAATTGCGCTGGCGGCATCAGCGCGTGCCATTCGTCGGTTCCTTCTGCTGTCCGCCGAACCTCGCGCGCACACTGGCGCATTCCGCGGAGTTCGCTTATGCGAAATCGAAGGATGCGATCTGGGTGAATCTCTACGGCAGCAGCGAGCTGCGAACGGAGCTGGGTGTAAATGCGATTCATCTCGTCCAGGAAACGGAATATCCGTGGAGCGGCCGGGTGCGAATCGTTGTGAAGGAATGTGGAGCAGGGGAGTTTGCCATCCGGTTGAGGATTCCGAACCAGCCGCTCGCGGCAACAGTGCGGATCAATCAATCACCGGAAACAAGCGCGCGTCCCGGAATGTATTGCGAACTGCGTCGCACCTGGAAACCGGGCGACGTGATCGATCTCGATCTGCCGATGCCGGTCCAGATGCTGGAAGCCAATCCGCTCGTGGAGGAAACCGTCGGTCAGGTGGCATTCAAGCGCGGCCCCATTGTGTATTGCCTGGAATCGGTCGATCTGCCGCCCGGAACGAGTCCGCTTCAGATTTCAATCCAGCCGGATCGGGAGTGGCTCGCGCGTTTTGACAGCCGTTTGTTCGGCGGTGCGGTGGTGTTGGAAGGATCGGCGTGGCTGCGTGAAAAACAACCATGGGCGCAGACGCTTTACCGCGAATGGAAACCGTCCGCATCGAAGCAGGTGCGGGTGAGATTGATTCCGTATTCGCTCTGGCAGAATCGCGGAGCGTCGGAGATGAGCGTCTGGCTGCGTAGCGATTTTCTAAATTGAGTGAACGGTTTTCTGATCGGTGAAGCACAGGTCACCCGGAACAGCTATGAAAACAAAATGGATTCTTGCATGCATCTGCCTGCTGAGCTGGTGCGCGTCGGCGTCGCGCGTGGCCGCTGCGGCCGACACGGTTTACATGTTCACGTCGTTCCGCGGGAACGGAGAGGACGGATTGCGCTTCCTGTACAGCTTTGATGGTTATCACTGGACGAATGTGCCGGGGACGTTCATGAAGCCGAACGTGGGCAGCAAGATTCTCCGGGATCCGAGCATCGTCCGCGGTCCGGATGGCGCCTTTCATCTTGTCTGGACCACCGCGTGGCGCGGCGACAAGGGATTTGGTCATGCCAGCTCGACCAATCTGATTCATTGGTCGGAGCAGCAGTTTGTAGAAGCGATGAAGCACGAGCCGACCACAGTCAACGTGTGGGCGCCGGAGCTGTTTTACGATGACGATGGGAAGGAGTTCATCGTTTGTTGGGCATCAACGATTCCCGGCCGGTTTCCGGATTACCTTGAGCCGCCGACGAACAATCATCGGATGTATTACACCTCAACGAAGGATTTCAAAACCTTTGCGCCGACAAAGCTCTTTCTGGATCCGGACTTCAGTGTGATCGATTGCCAGATCGTGAAGCGTGGCGCGAATGATTTTGTGCTGCTCCTGAAGGACAACACACGGCCGCAACGGGACATCCGCGTGGCATTTGGCGAATCGCCCGTGGGACCGTGGAAGAACATTTCACCACCGTTTACAGAAAAGTTCACCGAAGGTCCCTGCACACTGAAGATCGGTGACGACTGGATCATCTACTTCGATGTGTATCAGAAGAACATCTACGGCGCGGTAAAGACGCGGGATTTCAAGACATTCACGGATATCACTGCCGACGTTTCATTTCCAGAGGGACACAAGCACGGCACCGCGTTTGAAGTGCCGAAGGAAATTCTGGACGGCTTGCTGAAACATGCGGCTGCGGCTGTTCGATGAAATTCAACCGCAGATACAAGAGCGCAAAACGCAGAGACGGTTTGTGTTGAAAACATGATCCGCGGCTGAACTGAGATATGTCTGAATGGAAATCTGATAACGAGCTGTTCGCGCTTTGTGCACGCGAGCTGTACACGCCGGTGGTTGGCGACATTCTCGACGACCTCGGCTTCACGCATCAATTTCTTCCGCAACCGATCCAGCCGATGCGCGAAACGATGAAACTCGCGGGGCGCGCGATGCCGGTCGTGATGATTGATGTCTTTGGAAAGCAGAAGAAGCCGTTCGGGCTGCTGACCGAAGCGCTCGATCAATTGCAGCCGGGAGAAATCTACCTCGCGAGCGGAGGCGGGATGCGATGCGCGTATTGGGGCGAAATTCTGACGGCGACAGCAAAGAAACGCGGTGCGGTTGGCGCGGTGATCAACGGGTTTCATCGAGATACTTCCAAGGTGTTGGAACAGGACTGGCCTGTGTTTTCGCGCGGACGCTTCGCACAGGATTCCGCGGTGCGGACGCAGGTGGTGGACTATCGGTGTCCGATCGAAGTCGGGCAGGTGAGTGTTCAACCGGGTGACCTGGTTTTCGGCGATTTGGACGGCGTGGTGATCGTGCCGAAAAAGGTTGAAGCGGAAGCGATCGAGCGCGCGTTGGCAAAAGCGCGCGGTGAGAAGCTTGTTCGCAAGGAAATCGAAGCCGGGATGAGCAGCACCGAGGCTTTCCGCAAGTATGGGATTTTGTGAAGCAATTCGATTAACGCAGAGACGCAAAGGACGCAATGAGCGCGAAGACGGCCGGTGTTCATAAAACTTTGCGTCCTCCGCTTCTTTGCGTCTTTGCATTGAGAACACCGCTCTAAAATGAAAACGAACAATCCAATCATTACTGCATTCGAGACGTGGCGCTGTCAGCGGAAGGAATCGTTGTTTGATTCGGCGCGGATGGGGCGGAGTCCGATGAACTGGGACGTTGTGGTTCTTCGGTTGCACACGGACGCGGGAATTTACGGCCACGCCACAGCGATTGCAGCGCGCTCAAGTATCGTCACGCAGGCGTACCTGCAGGAGACAATTGCACCCGTTGTGCTCGGCCGGCGCGTGAGCGAGCGCGAGGCGATCTATCATGAATTGTGGACGATCGACCGGCATATCACGTTCTTTCCGGTTTACCTTCCCGGACCGGTCGATGTGGCGATGTGGGACATCGCCGCTCAATCTACGGGATTGCCGCTCTATCAATTCATTGGTGAATACCGCACCAGTCTGCCGGTGTATGCCAGCAGCCTGTTCATGCCGAACACAGAGGATTACCTGAACGAACTGCGCACGTATCAAAAGCGCGGCTTTCCCGCCTACAAAGTGCATCCGCCGGGACCGTGGCAGAAGGACGTCGAGATTCATCGTGCGTTGCGCGAAGCGGCCGGCGCTGACTACGTGCTGATGTCGGATCCGGTCGCGGAATATTCGCTGGAGGAAGCGATTCGCGTCGGGCGCGATCTCGAGAAACTGAACTATCACTGGTTCGAAGAACCGTTCCGTGATTTTGAACTCTCGAAGTATGCCAAACTCTGCGCCGCGCTCGATATTCCCATCGCCGGAACCGAGACGACTCGCGGTGGTCCGCTGGGAGTGGCGCAGGCAATCGCATTCAACGCGGTGGACATTGTTCGCGCGGATGTTTCGTGGAAACCTGGCGTCACCGGGACGTTGAAGATTGCCCACCTTGCCGAAGCTCATGGCCTGCGTTGTGAAGTTCATTGCACCACCATGGGTTTCATGGACATCGCAAACCTGCACGTGAGTTGTGCGATTCGGAACTGCGAGTATTTCGAACTACTCGTTCCGGAAGAACCGTTTCGGTTTCCGATGAAGGACAAATATCCCATCGATGAGAACGGCGTGATTCACGTTCCCCAGAAGCCGGGCATCGGTGTTGAGCTGGATTGGGACGCGATCGACAGGACATGCGTGGAACACAAAATCACAAAAGTGAAATGAACGGCGTGATGATTAACCGCAGAGAGCGCAGAGAATGCAAAGAATTTGAAATGGATTTTGCGCTGCTTCGGAATTCCTGGTCTTTGCGCTCTTGGGTTCTTTGCGGTTAACAAATAAACCATGAAGCCCCGGTGCTTTGTCATTCAGCCGCAGGATAACGTTGCCACGATGATCGATGATGTGGACAGCGGCGCGATTCAGATTGTTGGCGCGGGAGCAGGGCAGGAGATTGTTGTGACGGAAAAGATTTTACACAGTCACAAAATTGCGCTGCGCGATATCGCTTCTGGCGAAGCGGTGATCAAGTTCGGCGTTCGAATCGGTCACGCAACTCAAGCAATTCGACGCGGTGCATGGGTGCATCTGCACAATCTGGCCAGCGACCTCGATGAACGTTCCAGCACGCTCGACCTCCACTCGGGCGCACCGACCGATACCAGCTCGGCGTATGTCTGAAATCCGCGACGTGCAATCTATAATCCGCAGTGAGTGGTCCGGGTTTCTCCGTTCAGACGGGCGAAAGGGAATTCGCAATCTCGTGCTGGTGATCTACACCGTTGAATGCGCGCAGCATGTCGCCCACGCGATTGCCGCGAATGAAGAGGACGTTCATGTCATCGGTTTTCCCGGCTGCTATGACAATGCATACGCCATTCGGTTGATGCTGGCGTTGGCGAGGCATCCGAACGTTGGTGCGGTGTTGTCGGTCGGGCTCGGTTGCGAATACACGCAACCGGAAAGAATTGCAGACGTGGTCCGTAGTTCCGGGCGTCCCGCGGAATGGTTCTTCATTCAGCAATCCGGCGGCACGCGGTCGTCCGTCGCCAAAGGCAAGGAAATCGTTTCAAGGTTGAGAGAACAGATTCGGCGCGAAACACCGCGTGCGCCGATGAGTTTTTCGGATCTGATCGTGGGATGTGAATGTGGCGGTTCGGATGGAACCTCCGGGCTCGCAGGGAATCCAACGGTCGGCGCATTTTTCGATTTGCTCGTCGATGCCGGCGGAACTGCGATCTTTGAAGAGACTGTGGAGATGATTGGCCTGCGGCAGCACATGATTTCCCGCGCAGCGAACGATGAAGCGAAATCGCAGGTGGCTGCCGCTTATGACAAAGCCGAACGCTATTGCAGATCGGTTCGGCAATGGTCGGTGTCGCCAGGTAATTTTGCGGGCGGACTGACGACGATTGAGGAGAAAAGTCTCGGCGCATTCGCCAAGAGCGGCACGCGTCCGATTCAAGGTGTGTTTCGTGTTGCCGAACCACCTTGCAGGCCGGGGCTTTGGATTCTCGACAGCGTTCCTGACGACCATTTCATGCAGTTCGGTTATACGAATCCGAATGACACCGAAGGCATCATGGATTTGATCAGCGCGGGTTCGCAAATCGTGCTCTTCGTCACGGGACGCGGCAGCGTGATCGGCAGTCCAATCGCGCCATTGATCAAGGTGACGGGCAACAGCGCGACGTTTCGCGCGATGGAAGAAGACATGGACTTCGACGCAGGCCGTGTGTTGACCGGTGAAATCACATTAACCGAGGCGGGGCATGAACTTGCGGAACTGGTCGTTCGCGTCGCCAAATGCGAACCGAGCAAACCCGAACGTCTCGGCCATCGCGAATACTTCATCATGTACAAGCATCAGAACACGCCAGGCCTTGCGGAAGGTTGCCGCGCGTAGAGAAACAATTCACCGACGGAACTGAAGAAAATATTCGATGAAACTCTTGAACTGGACCAGGACGGGACTGACTGCGGCCGTCGTTTCACTTTTGACATGCAGCTCTGCGTGCGCGGCAGAATCCGCTTCGACCGTTGTCACGGTCGAAAGCAAAAAGCCGGGCGTGGAGATTTCCGATGACGCGCTTGGGCTCAGTTATGAAACGAGCCTGATGCTGCCGAACGAACAGGGCGTCCGGTATTTCCGGCCGGACAATGAACCGCTCGTGAGAATGTTTCAGACGCTCGGCGTTCGCAGTTTGCGAATCGGTGGCAACTCTGTTGATGCGGCGCGCATTCCGATTCCTTCCGACGACGATGTGCATTCGCTGTTTCGGTTCGCGCGGAAGGCGGGCGTGAAGGTGATTTATTCGGTTCGACTTGAAGACGGCGATCCGAAGTCGGCGGCGCATTTCACGCGGCTCATTCGCGATCATTACGCGGACACACTGGACCTGTTCGCAATCGGCAACGAACCGAAGGGTTATTACAAGGACACCAATGTGTTTCTTGCAAAGTGGACAGCCATTCGCGACGCGATGGTGGCGGAATGGCCGGCGGCTAAGTTCTGCGGACCGGATGACAATCCGTCGCCAGAATGGTGTCGGATGATGGTGGCGAACTTCGGCGCGCCGAAAGGACCGCTGACGCAGATCACGCAGCACAGTTATTCGTTCGGCTGTTCATACAAGAATCCGGGTGAGAAGGACGTGTCGAAGTTGATCCCTGTGGACGTTGTTGCGGCGCGGGAAAAGATGCTCGCTCCCGACGCGTACGCCATCTACGAAAAAATTTACGACGGAATCCGGTCGGCGATTGACGGCACGTCGTTGTCGTTTCGCATGACTGAGGTGAACAGTTATTGGTTCAGTGGATTGAAGGGCGCGAGCGACAGTTACGCCGCCGCTCTCTGGGGCGCGGATTATCTGCATTGGTGGACGTCGCACGGTTCAGACGGTTTGAACTTCCACACGGGAGATCGCACGGGGGGCGCCATTTCGCTCCCGTGCCGATACGCCGCGTTTGTGACCTCGGAGAACGGATACGAAGCCCGTCCGCTGGCGTATGGCATGAAGTTGTTTTCGCTAGCGGGTGGTGGACGGGTTTTGCCGGTCAAGGTCAACGCTGGAACCAACAATGTTGTCGCGTATGCGAACCTGCCCGAACCGAATGTCGTTTGCGTGACGCTCATTAACAAAGCGCATGGTCCAGGCGCTGGAAATATCCTGGTGCAATTGAAGCTGGATGCTGCGCTTTCGAGTGAAGCGCCGCGAATGATTCTTCTCGAATCGAAGAATGGCGATATTTCCGGCGGTTCGAGCGATGTGAGGCTCGGGGGCGCTGCGATTCAGGAAGACGGTTCTTGGAATGGTCAGTGGAGTCCATTGCCCGGAGCCAAAGGTTCTGACGTGAGTTTTTCGATGCCGCCCGCGAGCGCGGCAGTGGTCCGGTTTGTGACGCAATGATTTTTCCTGGATGGACATGAAGAAACCTCTTCTGAAACACATCGCCAACCTCTGGACTTTCATGGGACATCCATCGAAGGAAAATGAGTGGACGCTGGATCAAAAACTTCAGGCGATCCAGGAAGCCGGGTTCGATGGCGTTTGCTGGGCGGGAAGTCCGGAACTTCGTGACGGTTGCCGAAGGCATGGATTGATCTTTGTCGGTGGCATGGCGTCGGGAAATGCTGCGGATTTTCCGCGCTTGTTGCAGGAACAGAAGGACTGCGGCGCGGTGCATGTCAACGTGCAGCTCGCGGACGATGAGACTTCGACGGAGGCCGCACTTGAACTCGTGCTGGCGCTCAATCGCGAAGCGAAGCGCATTGGCGTTTTGCCCGGCGTGGAAACGCATCGGGGCACCTGCACGGAGACACCGGAAAAGCATTATGCATTGTGCGATGCGTATCAGAAGGCAACCGGCGAGCTGCTGAAACTTTCGATCGATTTCTCGCATTTTGCCGTGGTGAAGCATCTCGTACCGGAGAATTTCGCGAAACGTCTTCTCGTTCGGCCCGATCTGATCCAGCACGCGCAACAGTTTCATTTCCGCCCTTTCAACGGTCATCATGCGCAGGTGCCGATCACGGATGCGGACGGCAATCTGACGCAGGAAGTGAAAGACTGGCTGCCGTTTGCCGAAGCATTGCTTCGATGCTGGCTGGAGGGAAATCGAAGCTCCGATCGCGAGATTTTCGTTTGCCCTGAACTCGGACCGATTGAAGGCGGGTATTGTCTTTCAACCTTCAGGAACAGTTGGGAAGAAGCGAAAATTCTCCGCCGGGAAATCGAGAGGCTTTGGCAAAAGGTTTCGGGCTGAAACAACGGTTGTGCGGGAGAAAGAAACGCGTCGAAGGTCAGTTTTCTTTTCGCGCACTTCCCGAATGATTTTTTCCGCCAAACCGATGTTTTCCCGGCGGATATCCCATCACACGTTTGAACACGCGATGGAACTGCGGATAGCTGCCGAACCCGGCTTCCAGCGCGGCTTCGAGCGTGGTGATCCGCCGTCCGGTTCCGTAAAGCTGAAGAAATTTTTCGATGCGCTGACGATTCCGGAAATCCACAAGCGCGATGCCGGTTTGCTGCTTGAACAGGCGGCTGAGACGTTGAGGGCTGAGTCCGGAGTAGGAAGCGATTTCTTCGAGATTCAAACTGGCTTTGCTGCGAATAACATGCGCGGCGCGTTCGACGGCCGGGTGAACGTCCTGAACAGGAACGTTGGCAGCGCGCTGAAATTGATGCCACGCGCGCAGCAGAGCGAAACCCAGTCCTGCATTGAACAACTCGGTGGAATCGGCGCTTTCAGTCACGTCGGAGAGTAATCGATTCAGTCGATTCAAATCCTGTTCTGAAAGCCTGCGACGAAAGTCGCCGATGGGATTTGCTTCGCGAAGAATCGTCGCGTCCTTCTCAGTTGCGATGCGGCGGATGGCGTCCGGTTTGAAGACGCCGATCCACATTTCGAAATCGAGCGTCTGCTCGATCAACACATGTTCCTGCGCCGGAAACAGCCAGAGCAGATCGCCGCGGCGAATTTCGTATTTTCGGTTTTCGAGGAGATAAAGTCCGCGCCCCTGTGTCACCAGATTGAACTCCAGCTCGGCGTGATGATGCATGGCGTGGGTGCGTCCCTGGTTGCGGTAATGCCAGAGGTTTCCATCCAGGTTTGGCGGCAGATTCAGGTTTTGGCGCATGGTGAATGGCGGCGACAAAAAACGATAACAACTCGACTTCGAAATGAGAAGCCCGGCGGCTTTGAAGCGCGGTAGTGTTCGCGCATGATCACGATTTCCCAGGAGCAACGAGACCTTTACCGTACCGAAGGCTACATGATTCTGCCGGGTGTGATTCCGCCCGACATGCTGGAAATGCTGCGCGAGGAATGTTCCTACTATCTCGGCTACATGGACGGCCTGATGGATTCGAAAGGCGTGCAATCCGTCGGCATCACGCATCGCGGCAAACGGTATTTCATCAACAACCGCTATCGGTTGAGCAGGCGGCTGCACCAGTTCGTCTTCAGCGATCTGATGGCGAAGGTGGCTGAGGCGACTGTGGGGCCGGATGCGTATTTGTTCCATGAACAGTGGGTGGTAAAGGGTGCGGAGCAGGGAATGAAGTTCGCGTGGCATCAGGATTCCGGCTACGTGAAGTGGTATGACCCGACGACGAATCACAAGCCGTATGTCACCTGCTGGTGCACGCTCGACGCGGTGAACGAGGAGAACGGCACGGTTTACATCCTGCCGCATTCACGCGGTGGCACGCGCGGCAAACTGATCGATCATTTCAAGGAGGAAGGCACGAACGATCTGATCGGTTACACCGGTTCCGATCCGGGCGATCCGTTGATCGTTCCCGCGGGCAGCATCGTTGCGTTCGACAGCTTCCTCTTCCATCGCAGCGGACCGAACAAGACCAATCGCATGCGTCGCATCTACCTGCCGCAATACAGCGGCGCGCCGATCAATCGTCCGGATGGAAAACCATGGGCGATGGCGACGCCGTTCTTGAAGGACGGGAAGAATATTTACGATCATGCCGGGGACACCGAAGAGAAGTTTGGACCGTTCCCTGACAAGAAGAAGGAATCGATCTGAGCTCCGATGAATTGAATCGATGAAGAAGCTCGGCCTTGGCGTTCTTGGACTTGGCGAAGGGCGCAGCATCATCTCGGCAGGCGTGAACAGCGACCTGTGGGATGTGGTGCAGTTGTGCGACATCAACGCCGAGCTTGGCCTGCATCGCTGTCGCGAGTTCGAACTGGACGAAAAATGCTTCACCGTTTCGTACGACGATCTCCTCAACAACAGCGCGATTGATGCGATCGGGATTTACACGCCTGATCATTTGCACGCGGAACACGCCATTCGTGGGCTCAATGCGGGGAAACATGTCATCTGCACGAAACCGTTCCTCAACGACCTGTCGCGCGCACGGGACATTCTCGAAGCGCAGCGGGCGAGCGGGAAACAGGTGTTCGTCGGACAAAGCACTCGTTTCTTTGCGCCGTTCAACCGGCAGCGCGAACATTTCAACAGCGGCGCTCTGGGTGAGTTGAACACAATCGAAGCGGCCTATCACGCGGATCATCGCTGGTTCCTGGAAAAACCATGGGCCAGACAATCGTCGTTCAAATGGCTGTTCGGCGGCTTGAGCCATCCGGTCGATCTCGTGCGATGGTATCTGCCGGACGTCGAGGAGGTGATGGGCTATTCCACGCTCAGCAACAATGGCCGGGCGGGCGGATTGAAGAACGACGACACGTTCCATTTCATTCTCAAATCCGCGTCCGTAAAGATCGCCAGGATCAGCGGCTGCTATTCGTGTCCGATTGTTCCTTCGCAGCGCGACAGCGGCATGACGTGCATTCTTCGCTGTTCGGAAGGCGCCAGTCAGGCGGATTATCCGGAGCTGCGCTATTCCTGGCGCAGTGGCGGGAATTCGGTGATCGAGCGTTTCGAAGAAGAGGAGGATTATTACTTCCGATTTGAAGGACGGACGCATCACGCCGGCGAGTATCAGAATTACATCGAATACTTCGCGCGCTCACTTGCCGAAGGCCGGACGCCGCTGCCCGATGCACGTGAAGGAGTCGTCACCATCGCGCTGCTGGTCGCGATGGAGGAAACCTGTTCGACGGGAAAACCGGTCAAGTTGAATGCTGTGCTTGAAAGGGCCGGACTTGAACAGCTGACGCGGTAAGCGACATCGAAATCGTCTCCAACGGAAGTTGCCGGAGCACCTGAACAATTTCAATGAACTCAAAGCCAAGCCCGTTCACGCGCCGGGGCAAACGCCTGATCTGGCAATTCAAAGAGCAGACCTTGTGGGTGGAACCGTGGGGCAGGGACAGCATTCGCGTCCGCGCCACAACGCTCGCCGAAATGCCATTGCGCGACTGGAGCCTGCTCGCGCCGAAGGCAACAGCGTCACGAATCACAGTTGAGGAAAAACTGGCGACGCTCGTGAACGGCGGTCTCACGGCAACGATCGACGCGCGTTCGGGCCGGGTCCGGTTCTTCAAAACCGGCGGCAAAGAACCGTTGTGCGAAGAAATTTTTGCGCGCACCAACTATCCGCCATCACGCACGTTCAAGTCGGTCGGCGGCGATCTCTTTCGATGCGAAGCGAGTTTCACGGCGTTCGATGATGAACGGATTTACGGACTGGGACAGCGTCGTCATGGATTGCTCGATCAGAAAGGCTGCGTCCTCGAACTCACGCATCGCAATTCGCAGATTTCCATTCCGTTTCTCGTTTCAAGCCGCGGCTACGGATTGCTCTGGCACAATCCCGGCATGGGCCGTGTTGAACTCGGTCGCACGCAGACGCGCTGGGTTGCCGACGCCACACGGCTGATCGATTACGTCGTCACGACCGGTGAAGGTTACGCAGGCATCATGGAGCGTTACGCCGACCTGACCGGACACGCGCCGATGCTGCCGGAGTTCGCCGCCGGTTTCTGGCAGTGCAAATTGCGCTACAAAACGCAGGAAGAGCTGCTCGCCGTGGCGCGCGAACACAAGAAGCGCGGCCTGCCGATGTCGGTGATTGTCATCGACTACTTCAACTGGACGAAGATGGGCGAATGGAAGTTCGATCCCATTTGCTGGCCTGATCCGGCGGGAATGGTTCGCGAACTGAAGTCGCTCGGAATCGAGGTCATGGTTTCGGTCTGGCCGACGGTGAATCCGGACAGCGAAAATTTTGCGGAACTGGAACGGCGCAATCTGCTCGTCCGGACGGAACGCGGCCTCAACAGTTTCATCAGGTTCACCGATTCGAACGCAGATCACACCGTCATTTCCGGCCTGCTCGATACCACGCATCCCGAAGCGCGGAAGTATCTCTGGCGGAAAGTGCGCGAGAATTATTTTCGTCATGGCATCAAGGTCTGGTGGCTCGACGCCATCGAGCCGGAGATGGTCACCTACGATCACGACAACGTGAGATACCACGCGGGTAACGGCCTGGAGGTCGGCTGCATTTATCCGATGATGCAGCAACAGGCGTTTTATGAAGGTATGAAGTCGGCCGGCGAGCGGGAGATCATTACGCTTGGCCGTGCCGGTTTCGCGGGCAGCCAGCGTTACGGCGCAGCGATCTGGTCGGGCGACATTCATTCCACCTGGGAGGATTTGCGGCAACAGGTTCGAGCCGGATTGAACATCGGCCTGAGCGGAATTCCGTGGTGGACGACGGACATCGGCGGTTTCTTTGGTGGTGAGGTGGACACGCCTTACTTTCAGGAATTGATTGTCCGCTGGTTTCAATACGGCGTGTTCTGTCCACTCTTCCGTCTGCACGGCTGGCGCAACAGTTCCCTTGCGCATCCGGAAATGAGCGACCCGACGCGCGGCGGACCGAATGAAGTCTGGAGTTTCGGCGAACGCGCCTACCGGATCATTCGGGAAATCCTTTTCCTTCGGGAACGTCTCCGGCCTTACATCATGGACCAGATGAAGCTCGCCAGCGCGAAAGGCATTCCGCCGATGCGGCCGTTGTTCTTCGATTTTCCGGAGGACACAAAGTGCGTCGATGTGGACGATCAGTTTTTGTTCGGGCCGGACATTCTCGTGGCGCCGGTGCTTCATTCAGGAAAAACGAAACGGAAGGTTTATCTCCCTGACGGCGCAAGCTGGACCGATGCGTGGACCGGAAAGAAATTCAAAGGCGGCCAGACCGTGAATGCTGACGCACCTTTGGAAAAGATTCCGCTGTTTCTGAAGAACGGGCGCAAGCTCCCGATCCGCCCATGAGCAAAACGTCCTACACCACGCGCTTCAGCTACGCAGCGAGCGATGTCGCGGGCCAGCTTGTTTTCACGTTCATCATCGGCGGGTATCTCAGCAAGTTCTTCACGGACGTTTACGGTCTCGCCGCGACAACCTGCGGAACGATCATCGCCATCGCGCGATGGATCGATGCGATCGATGCGCCGATCTGGGGAATCATCTTCGACAAAACGCACAGCCGGTTTGGCAAAAGCCGGCCCTGGTTCCTGTGGTTGTGCGTGCCTTTTGCGACGTTTGGCGTGCTGACGTTTCAAACGCCCGAGCTGAGTCACAACGCCAAAGTCTGGTACGCGGCAATCACCTACATCCTCTGCAACATCCTCTACACCGGCATCAACACGCCGGTGACCTCCATTCTTGCGAACCTTACAAATGATCCGCAGGAACGCGTCACGCTGACGTGTTTCCGCATGTTCGGTTCGAAGCTCGGCGTGTTGATCGTCAATCTGACCGCGCTGCATGTTGTGAAATTTCTGGGGCAGGGGGATGATCGCCGCGGATTCATGCTCACCGTGCCGATCTACGCGGTGGCGTCGATTGTGTTTTATCTCATCGCGTTTAAAAACCTGAAGGAGGTGGTGCCGGTGGAGAAAAAGCCGGAACCGATCCTTGGAACTTTCCGCGCACTCAAAGGCAACTGGCCGTGGCTCATCATTTTCATCAGCAGCTTTCTCTTCTGGATCGGTTTCATCGCGCGCGTTTCCACCGTTCCCTATTTCCTTCAATACGCGGTTCATCGCGAAGATTTGACGTGGCTGGCTTACAGCCTCGATTTCGTTTCGCTCGCGACCGCGTTTCTGCTGCCGTGGATCTGTCGGTGGACATCGAAAAGAACGGCGTGGTTCGCGGGGCTGCTCGGAATGGTGCTGGGACAACTCGTGCTTTACTTCGGTGTCGCACAGAATCATTCGTTGCCGATCATCATGACTGGCTGGACGCTTGGCTTTCTGGCGAGCGGCATGGCGATGGCGATGCCTTTTTCCGTGCTTTCAGACAGCGTGGATTACGGCGAATGGAAGACGGGAGTGCGGGCGGTGGGCCTGCTGACGGCCGTGGGCGCGGCATTTTGCCTGAAGGCAGGTGCGGGGCTTGGAGGAGCGATTCCGTTGTGGATCATGGGCGCGAACGGATATACGCCCGGCGTGGAGCAAACACCGGCCGCGTTGAAGGCGATCGAATTCAGCATTGTCTGGCTTCCGGCGATTTGTTTCGCGCTCGGCGCGATCCCGGTCTGGTTTTACAAGCGCTTCGAAGGTCTCGAGCCGCACATCCATGCCGAACTCGAACAACTGCGTCTCAGCAGGTCCAAGGAAGGGTGATGGGCGTATCAGGCGCTGGTGTTTCGTCGGAGCGCGGTTGTGTTGGTAAATCAGCCGCAGCAATGCGACCACGGCGAGGATCAGTAAAACGTGATTCCCGAAAAAACAACCACAGATGGACAACGATGGACTTGGATGCGGTAGGGCAAAGCTGCCCATCTTTCCGCACCGACCGGTGCGTTCCGTTCGTCAGCGACATGGCGTCAAAATCGATTGAACCATTCAACGAAGCGTGATGCCTGCATCTCCCTCTCTTCCGAGCGAAGCCGGAGGAGAGGGTCGGGGAGAGGAGGTTTTTCGGACGAACGACGAAAGCTGTTGCAAACGGCTGACCGCGCGAGAACGCCGACACCGTGCTGAAGCACGGCTAGTGAGAGTGGCCCGAAACGCGACAAAACCCGCTTGTTTTACCCGAACGATTTTCAGTCGGATCGGCAGCTCTCCCCTTCAACGACCGGTAGGGCAAAGCTGCCGCTTTGCCCCATACTCCGCACCGACCGGTGCGTTCCGTTCGTCAGCGACATAGCGTCAAAATCCATTGAACTATTCGACGAAGCGTGACGCGCACATCTCCCTCTTTTCCGAGCGAAGCCGGAGGAGAGGGCTGGGGAGAGGAGGTTTTCGAACGAGCGACGAAAGCCGTTGCAAACGGCTGACCGCGCGATGACGCCGACACCGTGCTGAAGCACGGCTAGTGAGAGTGGCGGCAGCTCCGCCTATCAACGACCGGTAGGGCAAAGCTGCCGCTTTGCCCCATACTCCGCACCGACCGGTGCGTTCCGTTCGTCAGCGACATAGCGTCAAAATCCATTGAACTATTCGACGAAGCGTGACGCACACATCTCCCTCTCTTCCGAGCGAAGCCGGAGGAGAGGGCTGGGGAGAGGAGGTTTTCGGACGAGCGACGAAAGCCGTTGCAAACGGCTGACTGCGCGATGACGCCGACACCGTGCTGAAGCACGGTGCTAATGAGAGTGGCCCGAAACGCGACAAAACCCGCTTGTTTTACCCGAGTGATTTTCAGTCAGAACGACAGCTCCGCCTATCAACGACCGGTAGGGCAAAAAAGCTGCCGCTTTGCCCCATATTCCGCACCGACCGGTGCGTTCCGTTCGTCAGCGACATGGTGTCTGAACGATGAGAGAACGAGAACAGGACAGAATGAGAACAGGTGGTTGACAAATTTCGCGCTTACGACAATCTTTTCGGCCCTACCGGTTGCCTCGGTAGCTCAATTGGCAGAGCAGTTGACTCTTAATCAATTGGTTCACGGTTCAAGTCCGTGCCGGGGCACCACTTTAAAATCCTCGATTCGCAGCATTCCCAGATTGATGCCTTTGGTGCGTTATTCGGACCATCCAGGAGACCAATTTTACAGGCGCTCTTGGTCACTCTGACGTTCGTGAGAGACTTTCGCCGGATCGTCAGTTCCTTTTGCGTTCTCAATGAGAATTGCCGCATTTACGCGACCACCTTCGCCACAGCTGAAAATGCTTCGCTGTTTCCGATGCTCGTAAACGATCACCAGCGCCTTGTTCCAGCCGGGCGTCGGATCAGCCTGAAGCCATTCCGGACGCGCAAAAAATTCCACTCCAGGCTGATGCACCAGCTCGTTCACACGATAGGTCACATCCGCGTAACTCGTCCCGGAACCATAGACGGCCGAGATTACAAGCAATTCCGCGGAAGGGGATGGCAATGCCGCGGCTGGGCGACTGGCAGACGGGGTTGAATTAGACGGCGCCGCACAGCCCATCATCAGGACCGCCAGAAGACCAGAGCTCGAAACCAGGGTTTTCATATTCATAATCATTGCCTCCATATCAGACCGGCCGGGCCACAAACCGCTGGCAACACTCTTGACTGCAATTACAGCGGGCTGCAAACCCAGACCGTCAAAATTGAAACGGAATCGTCAGCTCAACCTTTGAAAACGGGTGTTCCCGCTTTTGGTTCATACAATCCCATGATGCCGTCGTGACACTGCTCACAAACGAAACCTCGCTCCTGTCCGTCATGCGTGCCCCGATGCGAATGCACCGCGACACAGGCCGCGAAATCAAACGCCCGACGAACTGCGTCAGTATCGATGAAGCAGTCGAAATAAACCCATTCCCGGCAATTTTTGTCAGCGGGCGGTCAAAACCGGCCACGAGTGGGCACTTCAAAACCGGCCACTT
>CALBZA010000011.1 GCA_937890005.1 uncultured Verrucomicrobia subdivision 3 bacterium
GACTGCGTTCCATCCGATACTACGGCTTCTGTCATCCCTCAGCCAAAGCCAACCGAATGCGCGTACAGTTTCACACCGGACTGGCCGTCAACTTCGGTGCAGAAGCGCCGCTGCAAATCATGGTGCCCACGGCACCACGTTGTGCCGGCTGTGGAAATCCGATGCATCGGGTGCTGCGGCTCATCGCTCCTTACAAGGAACGCGGGCCGCCCATGCAGCAGCCGATCCAGAGACAAGCCGTCGCATGAACACGAACTCCGCCCAGATCAATTTCGAAATGGCCGGTGAAGGGACTCATTTTGCCACGAATGAATTTTCGGCAGCGATCAGGGTTGAGAACGGGATGAAAGTGTCTGCGATTGCAAACTCCATTGGAACCTCAGGCAGTCGACGGGCGCAACATCAGGGTATGGCGTGTTTCAGTGCCGCTGAAAACCGTGTCAGAAATCTCCCGTTCCTTCCCACCGCAGTGACCCGGCGCAAACACAAGCGCCAACAGCTCGGTTCTTAACTCCTTCGTCGGGCTTGTTCAACCAGTGGCGTGTTTGCTGGCTCCGCTCCGCTCGCAGCAACACACCCTTCTGTGTTAGGTGTTTCTCTCATCATCTGATCATAACTCGCTCAATCGCCTTCCACCCAACCATCAGCGAAAATATGAATGCCGGTGACGCGAAGAGGTAAAAAGCCGCACGGCACGAAGCTATCGAATGGCCTCGTCGTCGACCGATGAAATAAATCAGAACGGCCATCAGCAGGACAAGGACAAGACCAAAAATCGCCCAAACGGCTCCACCCGTGTGCTCCGGTCCGACTCCGAACGCAAGTCCGAGGAATGCTCCACCAAGAACGACAACTACTCCGCCACCGACGATCAAGGCGGGTGCCAGAAATAGCCAATGTGTCCAACTTGGCCAAGCCGGTGCAGGACCTGGCAAGTTCCGCATGTGCTGTCGCCAATCGGGAGGAGAATCGTTCATACTCGAGTCACCTAACCATTTAATTACATTGCGTGTACGCAATGTTAATTGATATTAGCCGGGAAAACATTGCGTGGCTGGTAGTCCTCATACGCGCCAACACTAGGAACAGGGGATTCAAGGGTCAAGGGGTTTTCCCTCAATCCGCAATGCCCGATTTTCACAATCACTCGGCGCGACAGATTCCACATTTGTTCAATCGCGCAGTTGCATCCCACAGAAAATCAAATCCGGTTTGCGACTTTAAGGGGGATCGCAAACCGGACTGGCGGACCCGACCGATGTGTCTTCTGAGGGAACACATCGGCGGGTTGTTTCTGCCAGAGTTATTTTCTTTTCAGCCGGCGATTCACACAGGCCAGAGTGCTGACGCCCATGCCCAGGAGCATCAACGTCGCGCCGGCGTCGGGTACCGATTGATAATGGCCGTTCAGATTGTCGTTGCCGCACTCCGGTGTCGTGTGGACCCAGAAATCGTTCAACACCGTCGGAGAAAGATCAGCGAGCGAGAGGCTGATCATGTTGTGGATGGGCGCATTGCCGCCGCCGCTCATGGTGGTCAGCCCGAAACCGTTCGGATCGCTGAGTCCCGTTGCGTAGAGGAACGAGCCTGTAGCGATGGCGTCGCCAGTCGGCGTGATGGTCCAGGGCGATGACGCCAGAATATCGGTGGGCAGGACGATGTTGAAGCTGTTGTAAAGCGCGTAGGTGTTGTTGTTGAAATCAAGGACGTAGGCGTAGCTCCAGTTGTTCGGCCTTGGCAGGGTGGGGCCGGTGCCGATGAAGATCGCTCCGGCGTGATACGTTTTCCCGCTGGCCGTCTGTCCTTGCGCGAAGTTGAAGGTGCCGATCACATCCAGCTGCTTTGTTCCGGGATCGTATCCGAGCGCTTCATAATCCCACGCATCGCTTTTGACCGTGCCGGGCTCGGTCTCATTGTCTTCCTTGCCAACGCCAGTTCCGATGTAACCCGAGGCGGAGTTGTTGTCGTTGATTGTGATGTTGAACGGTGTGGCTTGGGCAAGGCTCGCGCTCAAAATGCCGGCCGATACCATCGCCAAGTGGAGCTTTTGCTTCTTCATGCCGACTTTCTTTGCATGCCATGTGCCACGGTGCGGCGGGCAACGCGAATCGAGTGAATGGCCTGTAAACACGCGGGTTATGTGCGTGCCAATTCTGGCATGACTTCGCGCAAAGTCGTAATGGCTGCCGACAGGGAAACTCCCGGGGCGAAAGCAGGGAAGCAGAGCTCCTTTCCGAACATTTGCGGATGCCGCCCGCACGAAGTGGTTTCAGTGGAAGCGTTCGAGCTCGGAGATTTTACGGAGCGTGTCTCAAAACAGATTTTCCGACAGCTGTCGGCCGTTTATGCAATGAATGAACGGGTGGGGTGCATCCTGACACTGCCCCCAAACGTGGGCAGGTATCGGAGCGCGACTGTGCTGGAAGCCAGTCGCAGCAACGATGTGTTGCCGAGCGCACAGGCTTGTTCTGCGGCTTTTGGACTATTTCCACTGCTGCAGCTGGTCTTCGACACAGCTGCGCTCCGGGGGCGGTGTCAGGATGCACCCGAGCGGGTGGAAAGTCACCCCATGTCGCGGTGGTTCCGCTCAGCTACGCTCACGATGTGAGTTCGCGACTTTATGAGACGTTCTGTGATCTGTTGGAGACGGTGCCGGTAAAAGCGGTGATTCGGGCGGCGGAAGCTGAGCGGCGCATGGTTCAGGACGATCTGAGATACAAGCGATCTGCTTTGGATGAAGACTCGGTGTCTGTGCTTGAGTTCTGCACCTTCCTGGTAAATGCAGCGCGCGGGTTGCGATCCGCGATTCCGATTCTCCCGGTCGAACACGTCGCGTTCTATCGTCGGACGGTCGAGCGCTTGATTGAAGCTGGTGAATTGCCGCGTGATGTGACGGATTGTTTCGAGCAGAGCACCCGGTTTTCCCGCAGCAATGTTAGTGGGGTTCTGGAAAAACTGTAGCCGGCCAACGGAGGTGGACATCTTCCCAACGAATCCGTCTCGTTACCTCGGCGGCTACGAAAATCGGATGCTCACCCTTTACGGTTCTTTCTCAGCGCGGCCATTCGCCATTGACAATCGGCTTCGGATGGAATCGGGTCGGATCGAGGACGACGTGTCTGATTGTTTTCCGCTGCCACGTGTAGGTGATGTGAACCAGTCCGTCTCGGGTTTGAATGACGGCGGGATAAGCGAAACCGTTCGGCGCATCGGGAGCGTTCTCCAGTTCCGCCACCGCGAACCAGTTGATTCCGTCGTTCGAGATGGCGACGTTCAACGGACTGCGTCCCTTGTTGTTCGATCCGGTGCGGATGTTGTGATTGTAAACGAGCAACTGGCGGCCGTCGCGCAACGTGACGGCGTCTGTGCCTGAATTGGGATTGGGAAGTTCGAGCAGCTCCATCTGGCTCCAGGTTTTTCCACCGTCATTCGACCAGCTGGAGAATGTTTTGTCCTGGCGCGTCCGTCCCAGTGTTTGGAGCCGGTCACCAGAATGGAAAAGAATGCTCGGCTGGATGGCGGCAATGGTTTTGCCATCGTTGATGGGCGGAGTCGCTTCCCATGTTTTTCCGAAATCACGTGTGCGTTCGAAATGCACCCGCCAGCCGTCTGATCCCTCCGTGCTGGTCGGGCAAAGAACGTCGCCGTTCGCAAGCTGCACCGGCTTGTTCTTGATCGGGCCGAGAATGCCTTCCGGAAGACGCTGTGCTTCCGACCAGGTTTTTCCGCCGTCCGAAGATGTTTTCAGCATTCCCCACCAGGTGCTGGGACTCGGGCCGACTTTGTAGAACAGCAGGAGCGGGCCGTTCTTCGGCTGAAACAGAACCGGATTCCATGTGGGCAGCCGGTTCGTTGAGAATCCGACGCCGTCGGCGACTTGCATGGGCGGCGTCCAGCGTCCGTTTTCGAGGTGCGAAACGTAGATGCAAACATCGGGATGCCGTTCATGCGTGCCACCGAAAAATGCGGTGACGAGGCCTGCCGGAGTTTCCTCGATTGTGGATGCGTGACATGACGGGAACGGCGCGGTTTCGAAAATGGATTGCGAACTCACGACACAATTTTTGGGAGCAGGGGTGACGCATCCCATAACAAGCGCAACGAGCAGGAGTGGGAGGATGTTGATGAGTTTCATTGTGGGTCGCTGACGAAATGATATTTGCCGCTGCCGATCTCGAGGATGGCACGACCATCTTCAAACCGGGCGGACTTCACACCCCGAGCGCGGTGTAACGGGAGTTTTCCTTCGCTCACGTCGTTCAGATCGGTTGCCGGAATGAACAGAGTCGCCGAGCTGTTGGGCGGAACTTCCACCTTCCATTCGAAGCCGTTCTCACCCATGCGCCATTCGCTGCGAATCCATCCGTGCGGGGAGCGATGGCTTGCCTTGACGAACCGGAGGTGTCCAACGGGTTCAGGCTTCATGAGAATGTGTTTGAAGCCGGGCTGTGTCGGATCGGATTTGATGCCGGCGAGATGTTCGTAGAGCCACACGACAAGGTCGCCGATCAGCATGACGTGGTTTCCAGAATTCATTGCAGGATCCGCGGTGTCGCCGTTCCACAGTTCCCAAATGGTTGTCGCGCCTTTTTCGACCATGTAACCCCAGCCGGGATAATCGCGCTGCGTGGCAATCGTGTAGGCGAGATCGGCCCGGCCGTTTTGCGTGAGCGTGCGCATGAGGAACATGCCGCCGATCAATCCGGTCCCGATGTGTCCATTCGTTTCGTTTTTAATCTTTCGCACGAGCTGCGTGAAGACCGGCTTTCGGAAATCAGGCGGAACGAGATCGAAGTAGAGCGGCAACACACATGACGTCTGGCTTCCGTTGTCGTAGTAGCCGAGATCGCGTTTCAGGAATTTCTCGTTGAACGCGGTTTTCACCTGATCCGCGAGCTTGCCGAACCGGACCGCATCGTTCGTCCTTGCCAGCATTTGCGCGTAGCCCTCCATCAATCGCAGGTCGTGATAGAAGTAAGCGGTGGCGATCAGCGTCTTGTCGGTCTGACGCGCCGGGTCTTTCGAATGAATGAGCCTGGGATCTTCCGGCGGCACGCACCAGTCGCCATAGTTGTCCTTCGCAACGATCCCCATTGAGTAGTAGTTCTTCACCATGTGGTTCACCCAGCTCGCCGCGCTGTCGTAATGGCGTTGCACGATGTGAACGTCGTTGAACTGGTCCCGAAGAATTCCCGGCAGGAAAACGGTCATGCTCGGCCACGTGACATTGTCCCTGTAAACCGGCCAGAACGTGGGCGCGACGTCCGGCACGCTGCCGTTCTCCTTTTGTGCATCGGCGATGTCCTGAAGCCATTTCTCGTAGAAAGTTTGCGTGTTGAAGATGAAGCTTTCGCCTCGCGCAACTTCCAGACGATCGCCCAGCCAGCCCTGGCGTTCGTCGCGCTGCGGACAATCGGTTGGAATCGATCTGTAATTGCCGCGTGTGCCCCAGACCGTGTTTTCGTAAATGCGGTTCAACAGTGGATTCGATGTGACGAAATCGCCCGCCGAATCCAGATCGTCGTGAACGACGCGTCCTTCAATGGCGTCGAGCGGCGGTTTGCCGGGATAACCGCGGACCTCGACGTAGCGAAATCCGTGATAGACGAATCGTGGTTCCCAGATCTCCGGCTTTTTGCCGCCGTGCAGTGTATAGATGTCGGTCACCTTCGCGCCGCGGATGTTTGCGAGGTAAAGCATTCCGTCCGGCTGCAACGTTTCCGCGTGTCGCAGCGTGATCTGCGTGCTGGCCGGTCCCGTCACCTTCAACCGGCACCAGCCCACCATGTTTTGTCCGAGATCGAAGACGAACACGCCGGGCTTCGGTTCAGTGACGTTCACCGCCTTCAATGTTTGCGTGACGCGGATCGGTTCGATCATTTGTGCGCACAACCGGCCTGCGGGCGGCGGAACCGGTTCGGCCACCTGCCATTTGGAATCATCAAATCCAACGGTGCTCCAGCCCGGCATTTCCTTGCGCGAATCATATTCTTCGCCGTCGTATTCGTTGTTCGAAACGATCGGCCCATTGAGCGTCAGTTTCCACGAGGTGTCGCTGACGACGTGGGCGACTGTGCCGTCGGTGTATTCAATCCGGAGCTGCAGCAGGAGTTTTGGAAATCCGTAGCTCGCCATTCCGGCGAAGATGCGGCTGCGCGGCGAGTAGAAGCGTCCGTTGCCGAGGATGGCGCCAATGGCATTCTGTCCGCGCTTGAGTTGATGCGTGACATCGTGTGTGACGTAGAAAATGCGTTTGGGATATTCCGCAAGGGCAGGGGAGAGGATGTGGTCGCTGACTTTTCTGCCGTTGAGGTAATACTCGGAAACACCCAGGCCGCATGCGAAGAGCGTTGCCTGTTTCACCCGTTTCTGAACCGCGAATTCCTTTCGCAGGTAACGTGCAGGCTGGCGGCGGCTTTCGGTAGTTCGCGTCTGACCCCAGGGATCCATTCCAGCCGGACCGAGTTTTCGGGCGGGACGCCAGGTGGAATCGTCGAAATCGATTTCCCGCCATTGCGGCACTTCCTGATCGTAACAGCGGAATTGTTCGTCCGTGTTGATGAATAGCGGTTCGCCGGATTGAAATTCCACTTCCAGTGTTCCGATCACACCGGCGGGTTTGCCTTCGCGACCGCGATTGATGCCCTGCAGCGCGAGGACATTTTTCCCGCTTTTGAGAAGGTGCGTGACGTCGGCATCGCGAACCGTGCGGTAGTTATCGCGCCGGCCGGCTTCCGTTCCGTTCACGAAGGCGACAACTTCCGTGTCGCCGGTCACGAGCACTCGGGCGCGTTTGATCTCGCGATCTTCCGGCAATGCAAATGTGCGTCGGAAGAAACGTTGTCCGTGCGGCGCGGATTTCTGCGGTTCACCTTCCGGAAACCAGATCCAGTCCGTGCCCGACAGCCAGTTCGTTTTCTCTTCACCTTCCAGTCCGATCCATTGACCATACCAATCTTCCGACTGAAGAAGGCCCATCGACCACCACGCCGACCGGCTCCAGGTGACGCGACCGTTCTTGTCCCAGACCGCCACCTTCCAGAAGTAACGCTGCGCGGTGGCCAGTTGCAGTCCGTCATAAACAATCTGACTCGACTGGTCGGATGCGATCTTCTGGCTGTCCCAGACATCGCCTTCCTCGCGCGCGAGCTTCTGTTCGCTGCTGGAAACGATGATGCGGAACGCCGTCTGCCGGTCGTTGCGTTCGTCTGATTCGAGATTCCAGCTGAATCGCGGTTGAAGCGTGTCGATGCCGAGTGGATTGATCCGGTTTTCGCAACGAAGGTTGACGACGGCATTGACCGCAAGAACGGGAACCGTCTGCAAAAGGAACAATGCGAGGATTACCAGCAGCCAGCAGCTGCCCAATCGGGAAGCATGCAACTCGAAACGAACAAAGCGGCTGGCGGATCGCATAGACAGCTTGAGACGAGAGATGGCGATCATATCGACGCCGTGGAACCGGAGCGAGTTACTCCCTGAACCGTTGTTACTCCACGCCGAGAAGTTCCACTTCAAAGATCAAGGTGGAATTCGGCGGAATGGCACCCGGATAACCGGCGGCGCCGTAGGCGAGATCAGGCGGAATCGTCATGCGCACCTTGTCGCCGACATTCATCGTTGCCACGCCCTGATCCCATCCGGCGATCACCTGTCCGATTCCGAGCACGAAGCTGAACGGTTCGTTGCGATCGACCGAGCTGTCGAATTTCTGTCCGTTGGTGAAGGTGCCGGTGTAATGGACGGTGACGGTCTGGCCTTTGCGCGGTTGGGGGCCGGTGCCGGACGTGAGTTTTTCAATTTTCAGTTCGTTTGCAGGCATGGGCGCAGTCTCTTCGTCGCGAGGACTCGACGTCAATAGAATCGTTCCGCACTTCCGGGCAAGGTGTATTCAGTCGATGACGTGAAATTCTGCGACAGGGGTTTCAAAAGAAGGTTTGAATAACCGCGATGCGGAGGAGGAAATCTCGCGTTTTTCCGCCCATCCGCTTCGTTACCTCAGCGGCTACGGCTATTGAAGCCGCCGATTTGACTTTGCCACTTGCTCGGATAGGTTCCGGGTCCACTTCTTCAACCGAACTGAAAGGACAAGAGTTATGGCAGATATCGTACGACATGCGACCGCGCATTGGAGCGGAGACCTGCGCAGCGGTTCCGGAAAAACAAGCACCGGCAGTGGTGTGCTGAATGACGTCAGTTATTCGGTTCCATCGCGGTTCGAAACCGGAAAGGGAACGAATCCCGAGGAACTCATCGCCGCCGGTCACGCGTCGTGCTTCAGCATGATGCTCGCAAAGCTGCTCGGCGACGCGCAGAAGACGCCCAAAGACATTCGCACCAAGGCGACGCTTACACTGTCGCAGCAATCCGGCGGTTGGAAGATCACGAAGATTCACCTGGAAACTGAAGTGAGTGCCGACGGTCTCGATCAGGAAACCTTTCAGCGCACCACGAATGCAGCGAAGGAACAATGTCCCATTTCTACGCTGCTCAAGCCCGGACTGGAATCGCTGACACTGGACGCGCGGCTGAAGTAACGCGTTGTCAGCTTTTGGGCAGCTCCAATGCCCGCCAGAAATACCACGCCGCGGTGCTGCGATGCGGGCGCCAGCGTTCGCCGAATTCCAGCAGCTCCTTCGGCGTGGGCAGATCCTTCCAGCGGTAAGTGAGGGCGAATCCCTTGCGCACACCGTAATCGCCAATTGGAAGCACGTCCTCGCGTCCGAGCGTGAAGATCAGGAACATTTCGACCGTCCACGGACCCACTCCGCGCACAGTCGTGAGGCGTTGAACGATTTCCTCGTTCGAAAGTTTGCGGACCACGCGCGAATTCGGAACGACGCCGGAAATGGTTTTCTCCGCGATGTCACGGATGGCCGCAGTCTTCGCTCGCGACAATCCGGCGGCCCGAAGTTTCTCCTCCGGCGTGGCGAGGATGTCTTCGGGTTTCGGGAAACGCTTTCCGGGATAAAGCGACAGAACGCGTTTCAGGATTGTCATCGCAGCGGTTCCATTGAGCTGCTGATGGGTGACGGCAGTGACGAGTGCTTCGTAGGGTGAACGCCGGGTTTTCGGAATCAGCGTGCAGGGACCGACTTTCCGGATCAGCCGGGCCAGCGTTTTGTCCTGACGGCAAAGGTATTCGACAGCTTCGGGCGTCATCGTGAAGCCAGTTTCATTTCGACCTTCGATTCGGAAGGAAGCATCGAAAGTGTTTTCACGGTTTCAATTTTGGTGATCACCCATTTGCCTTCGATTTTCTTGAGCGTGAAATTCAGTTCCTGAATCTGGAAGTCGCGCTGGCCTGAGACAGTCGCCTGAGCGGTGAGATTGGCAACGGCATTTTCGCCATCGGGATCAACGGTGACATTGATGTCCAGAAACTCCACCTTGAGGCCCTGCACATTCTGTTGGGCGCCCAACACTGCCTGCTTGATTTCTGTCTTGCCGTTGAACGTCCGCGACATCGTATAGCCTCGGACATCGAAAGTTACCTCCACGTCCATGCTGAAGAAATCGCCGACTTTGTCCGCCTTGTAGATTTTGGCGATGTTGCCGTCGTTGGCGCTGAAGGAGACGGTTTCCGCGAGATTCAGAAGGCGCGACTTGATGACGCGTTCCGGGCTGGGAAAGAAAGTGCGCCAGCCCCAGATGCCCAGCGCGATCAACGCTGCGAGGGCGATGAAACGAATAGACTTTTGCATAAAAGGATTTTGCCGACGATGCGTTCCCGGGTGGCTTCGCCTTTGACGTGCAGGTCTTCGGGCATGGTGCGATTGTCGCCCACGACGTAATAATTACCGGGCTTGATCTGGCGCGGTGGAATCGTCCAGCGGCACGGGTAATTGGTGGTGAGATAAGGCTCCGAAAGTGGCGAGCCATCGATGAACACCTGGCCGTACCGGAATTCGATCGTTTCGCCCGGGAGGCCGATGATGCGTTTCATCAGAAACCGATGTTCGCCGGAATAACGGATGGCGACGACATCGCCGCGCTTCGGTTCGGATTTTCGGTAGGACAGCCGGTTGACGAAGTTCACACCGTTTTCGGCGTAGGTCGGCATCATGCTCGGTCCTTGAACGCGAATGGGAAGCAGCACGAACTTGGAGATGAGATAGACAGTTGCGACCAGTACGGCGATGCGAATGAGGGTGAACTTCGGATTGCGACCGATCGAGAAAACGCGGAGCCAGTAGAGGAGCTTCGAAGAACCGTTGGAATCAGTAGCCATTTGCCTTTGTTCGGCGTCAGTGTTGACGCACGGTATCGTTCAGACAAGGAAAGATTGTAAATCACTCAAATCAGGCGCGGGGCTTTGGTTTGGGCGCGGGGCTTCAGGTTTGGGGATTTGGGCGGTTTGGGTTTTTCTCGAGCCATGAGCTTCGTGCCTCGCGCCTTCCGTATGATCGAAAAAAAGAGCCGGCTTGCGGCGGCCGGCTCCGTGTCAAAACGTAATTCGATTCGATTATTTCCGAAGGTCGGATGAAACGGGTTCGAAGAAGCGGAAGGTGATTCCTTCCGAGTTCGCATTTCCGGCAACCACCACATACGAGAAATACTTCGCGATCTGGTCGAATGACGGGAGCAGGGAGAAGTCGAACCATTCTTTGAACGGGTTTTCTGGCACGAAAGCTGGAACGCCAGGCGCGAGCATTTCGGGCTCTTCATCCTTGTTCCACTGGCGGAGAATTTCGAACGCGCTGCGCAGGGTTTCGCGCTGGTTTTCGTAGTTGAACCAGCCGGTGCTGCCGCCGCCGACCTTTGCGACCGCCTCCGTAAATCCAGCTGTGTCCCGGAGTTTCTTTTGCTCGCCTTCGCTGCTGCGCAATAATTCCTCGAGCAGCGAGGCGTCCGTGGTCAGGGCGAGATAACCGCCGCTGGAAGCGTAGTGAAGTTTCGCACCCGGGCGCGCACCCGCGGCCAGCGGTGACGCGGGAACGGTCAGGCTGTAAATTTTCCGACCGAGGAAGTCGCGCTGTTCGGGACTGGACGCCTGGGGATTCATGATGCTGAGAACCGCACTCAATGCGTTCGCCAGCTGATCGGGTTGCGGCGAGCTGATGAGGAAAATGGACGGCGCGGAAGCGAGCTCCTCGATTGTGGAACCTTTCGGGGCTTTTTCATAGACGATCATGTCGTCACCGAGATTTTCGAAAAGGCTCTTGCGCACATCGAAGTTGGGATCCTTCTGCCGCGCGCTCTCGTTGATCTGTTCGATCATGAAGTTGAGGGTGCTGTCCACCTGCGGCCAGACCTCGGAGGCCATGCGGGTGAAGGTGTTCCAGGCCAGTGAACCATCGATGCGCACGCGCTGGAACTTGATGGCATCAGCGGGAACAAATGCGGGTGGCAGTGAATCCTTGCCTGATGAGGGAAACAGCTTCATGAGACCGGTCCTTTCCGATTCCGGCGCGGTGATTGAGAAATTCGCAAAAAATCCTTCGGGCGAGGTTTGTCCTGAAAAACCGATTGCCTTGATGCTGCCGAGGCCGGAAGCGGTGAGCAGCTTCTGGACGTTGAACATGCTGGCGATCGGGTTTTCCTCCGCGTCTCTGGCGGCGCGCTTTGCGAGCTGGTCTGTCACGATCTTCACGTTTGCCCAGGCATAGAAGGGGGCATCGCGGAAGGTCGATCGATAACTCGATTCGAATGCAGCCACATCGATCAATGCCGGTGCGCTGCCTCCGGTCAGATGAGCCGCCACTTTTTCCACGCTCTTGATGCAGCAACCAACGATCAACATCGATTCATGCTGCGCGAACACCAGTTCACTCTGCGAATCGGTTTTGGTCGGAGTCTCTTCCTCTTCCTCCTCGCCGTCTTCTTCGTCATCGTCGTCTGAGTTCAAGACTTTCTTCAACGAAGCCGGCAGCTCGGCATCCGAAAGGCGCAGAACGGAAAACTCGATGTCGCGAACATTTTCGGTCCGGATTGTTTTTCCCGAATCGACCCACTTGCGTTTCAACTCGGTCAAATTGGTTTTGAGCTGGCTGCTCCGGTTTCCGGAATCAATCAACAGCACGAATCCCGGCTCGGCGTCGGGACCGCTCAAGGTGATGGCGAACGTGATCTGTCCTTGCGGCAGGCTCGTGTAATTTTCGAGCTGGATGCCGAGTTCGCGTTCGAGCGGTTTCACAAGGTCATCCTGGAGTTTCGTCATGAACTTGTCGCGGAATGGCTTGAGCGACGGATCATTCCACAGCTGGCTCTGCGGTGCAGCTTTGTAAACGTCACAGAACTTCACAAAGTCCGGCGTCGTGACCATGGCCAGCGTATCATCCGGCAGCAGCTTCTCGGGTCCGGGAATGGCGGCCGATGCAGAGTGCGCGGTGAGTGCCAGCGCCGCTGCAACGAAGCCGCGGCCCAGAACGGATGCGATGGGTGAGAGAATGGAGTTCATTGGAAATGGAAATGGAAGTGGAAGTGGTTATTCGACGGCCTGGGCGTTGCGTGTGTGACTTGGCGGCTGCAGATAATGATACGGATTGCTGGGGTTGTCGTTTGAGTAGGCGTAGGCGTCGCGGTGATCGAGGAAATACTTCACTGCTTCGATCGGAATGGCGAAACCGATGCCTTCGCCAAACGTGACTTTCATGTTCGTGATGCCGACCACTTCACCGCTCAGGTTGAACAGCGGGCCGCCGCTGTTGCCGGGATTGATCTGGGCTGTCGTTTGAAGATAAAGCTCGCCCTGCATCTGGCGCGTCTTGGTGCTCAGAATGCCTTCGGTGACCGTGCGCTCCAGGCCGAGCGGACTGCCCACAGCGAAGACACGTTCGCCGACCGCCATGGCGTCCGAACTGCCGAGCGGGACGTATTTGAATTTTGGCGCGTCCTTGTCCTCGATCTTCAACAACGCCATGTCCTCGAACTTGTTCATCGCGACGATGCGCACATCCTTGTAAACCTTCGGCTCAATCTGCCCGTTTTTCTGAAGGTAAACTTCGATCGAAATCTGCGTCTCGCCTTCGATCACGTGGAAGTTCGTCAAAAGAAACCCTTCCTCGTTGATGATGAAGCCGGAGCCGAGTCCGCCTGGAGTGCGGACCTGCACGACGGCTTCGCCGATGATTTTGACGAGATCTCGGACGTTGCTGACCGGGCCGGGTTTGTTGGCAGCGGTGTAAAAGCCGGGTTGCAAATCCGTCGCACTGGCCGGTGCCGCCTTTTCCGGTTCCGCCGCCTTCGGTGATGCCGCGGCGGCATTGTCCTTGGCAATTTTCGAAATCTGATCGCGGGGGATCGTGAGGAAGGTGAAGCCCAGATCAACGACGATTTCGCGGCGGTTCTCTGCCACGATGCGGCCGGTGACGGCGCTTTTGTCTTTCAACTGAATGGTTTCAGCCTCCAACAACAGACCGCTGCACAGAACAATCCCTGGCAACAGGACAGACTTTCTAAGCATGGGATGACGTTAGTGAACGCATCCCACTTTGACAAGGCAGCCCGCCGGATTTTTCCGCGCCGTCAGTCGGCCATGAGTTTTACCGAAGTGTCGCCGCGGAGCGCTTTGGAATAGGGACATGTTCGATGCGCCTCCTGCATGATGCGCTCGACGTCAGCCTGACTCACTCCTGGAATCTTCGCGTGCAGTTCCACGCCAAGGCGATATCCACCTTCGTCATCCTCGAGCAGGCTCACCGAGACCTGCACCGTTGAACCGTTAAAAGCAAAGCCGAGTCGCTCGCCGGCGTTCATCAGTGCCCCGTGATAACAGGCGGAATATGCGGCGGCGAACAGATGTTCGGGGTTGGGGCCACGATTGGCGATTTCCCGTTCGAGCGGATTGCCGAGCTTGACGTTCAACATGCCGTCCGGGGTTTCGACGGAGCCGGATCGTCCGCCCTGAGAAATGGCTTGAGAGGTGAATAAGGTTTTCATGGTGTATGGCTTTAAAATCGAAGCTGCCGTTGAACCGGGAAAGGGAGGTTCTACACCCACAAAGCGATGAAAAGTTTTATGCCGGGTCTTTTGCCCACTGCAGTATTTCGCGGGCTGGATTCGGGTGTTCACCTTATATGGTTCAACGCACGCCGACTCTACACTGTGGCGAGACAGGCGTTCGACATCAGCAAGGGCGGCGGGCGCCATGCCGCAACATCATTTCACGACAAGGTTATGGGAAACAAATATGGCAACGGTTACGCCGGACGATCTCCGGAAGAAAAACTCGCGCGCGGACTCGGCTGGTTCAGCATCGGACTCGGTCTCGCCAGCTTGCTGGCGCCGCGGCGGGTCGGCAAAGCGATCGGCGTCGGCGAACATTCAACACTGCTGCGCTTGATTGGAATGCGTGAGATCGCCAGCGGCGTTGGCATTCTCACGCAACGTAATGCTTCCGGATGGTTGTGGTCGCGCGTGGGCGGCGATCTCATGGACCTCGCGCTTCTGGGTGCGGCTCTGACTTCACGGGACTCACGAGCCACCCGCGTTGCCCTGGTCGGCGCCGCTGTGGCCGGACTGGCGACCGTGGATGCCAAATGCAGTCAATCGATCACACGAAATCCGGGCGCGAATCTCCGCGCCTTTCGGTACACGCGCACCATCACGATCGATCGTTCCCCGGAGGAATTGTTTCAGTTCTGGCGGAACTTCCAGAACTTCCCTCAGATCATGAGCCATGTGAGATCAGTTCACGTGCTCGATTCCAAACGATCCCATTGGGTGGTCAAAGGACCTGGCGGGAAGAACATCGAATGGGACGCAGAAATCGTGAACGAGCACCCGAATGAATTGATCGCGTGGCAGACCTGCTCGGGCGCGGATGTGATCCATGCGGGGTCGGTGCGCTTCAGTCCCGCGACAGGTGGACGGGGCACGGTGGTGAAGGTGGAGTTGAAATACGAACCGCCTGCGGGAGTTTTTGGTGCGACTGTGGCCAAAATGTTCGTCCAGTCCCCGGAGAAGCAGATCGCGACTGACCTGATGCGCTTCAAGCAACTGATGGAAACCGGCGAGATCGCGTGCACGGAAGGGCAGCCGTCCGGACGATCCGCAGCCAGGCGATCCAAAATTGACGCTCTTGTTCAAGCGTAGGTCGGAACAACAGCCCAAAACTCACAAGCGAACCATGAGCCAGCTTCCCGATCCTGAGGCCGCGCGTCGTCCCGATTTCCCAATAGAAAAACTGTTCTATCGACGATGGTCGCCGCGAGCGTTGAGCGGACAGTCGCTCACGCAGGAGGAATTGCTGACGTTGTTCGAAGCGGCACGCTGGGCGCCGTCCACTTACAACGAACAGGAATGGCGCTTCCTTTACGCGCGCCGCGATACGCCGCACTGGCAGTCATTTTTTGACCTGTTGATGGATGCCAACAAGGCATGGTGCAGGAACGCCGCGGTGCTTGTCGTTGTGCTGGCGCGAAAAACCTTCGCACGAAATGGAAAACCCAATCCCGTTCATCTCTATGACACGGGTTCCGCCTGGCAGAATCTCGCGTTGCAGGCGACGGCGATGGGATTGGTTGCACATGGAATGGCGGGATTCGATTTCGACAGGGCGCGAACGGCTCTTCGTGTGCCGGAGGAATTTGCAGTGGCTGCGATGATTGCTTTGGGCCGGCCCGGCGATCCCGATTTGCTGCCTCCTGATTTCAAGGAAAAGGAAACGATCACTTCACGACGACCCGTGCGCGAGAGCATCTGCGAAGGGCCGTTTCAATTCGGATAAACACCAACATTTCGAAAGGCATTCACATGAGAGCTCTTTGCTGGCACGGAAAACAGGACGTTCGCGTCAATGACGTTCCCGATCCGCAGATCATCAACCCGCGCGATGCCATCGTGCGGATCACATCCACTGCGATTTGCGGGTCCGATCTGCATCTCTATGGCGGATTTGTTCCAACGATGGAGAAGGGCGACATCCTCGGCCACGAATTCATGGGCGAAGTCGTTGAAGTCGGCAAAGGCGTCAAGAATCTGAAAGCCGGAGATCGTGTTGTCGTTCCGTTTCCGATCTCCTGCGGCAACTGTTATTTCTGCAAACAGGAGATGTATTCGCTGTGTGAGAATTCGAATCCGAATGCGGTCATGGCGGAGAAAATGTGGGGTCATTCTCCCGCGGGCATCTTCGGCTACTCGCATCTCACCGGCGGTTATGCGGGAGGACAGGCGGAATACGCACGCGTGCCGTTTGCTGATGTCGGACCGATCAAAATCGAAAACGGTTTTACGGATGAACAGGTTCTCTTCCTTTCAGACATTTTTCCCACCGGCTACATGGCTGCGGAGCAATGCGACATCGAGCCTGGCGACACGGTCGCCGTCTGGGGCTGCGGACCCGTCGGGCAATTTGCCATTCGCAGTGCGTTCCTTCTTGGCGCTGAAAGAGTGATCGCGATCGATTCCGTTCCCGAACGGCTGCGCATGGCGCGCGAAGGCGGGGCGGAAACCATCGATTACGAACTCGTCGATAGCGTGGTGGAGATGCTGAAGGAGCTGACCGGCGGACGTGGGCCGGATGCCTGCATCGATGCCGTGGGAATGGAAGCGGACGGACACGGATTCCAGTTCGCGTACGATCGCGCCAAGCAGGCGATGATGCTGGAGACCGATCGTCCGATTGCGTTGCGTGAAGCGATCACGGCCTGTCGCAATGGTGGCACGGTTTCAATCGCGGGCGTTTACGGCGGATTCGTGGACAAGATTCCGTTCGGATCGATCATGAACCGTTCGCTCACGATCAAGACCGGGCAGACGCATGTGCAGCGTTATTTACGGCCGCTGCTGGAACGAATTCAAAAGGGTGAAATCGATCCAAGTTTTGTGGTGACGCATCACATGAATCTGGATGAAGCGCCGGAAGCCTACAAAACGTTCCGCGACAAACAGGACGAATGCATCAAGATCGTTCTGAAGCCGTGAGCGTTGATGAACAGTGTAATAGTAGCTGCGGGGAAAATTTGAACTGAGCGCGGAGCATTGCTTCGCAGTTGCGCCAGGATCCGCGAGCGAGCGGTGCTCGGCGCTCCGGTTGATTGAAAAGGTCTTCCAACTCTCAGCGCCGACGCCGTTTCGCCGGTCCGAAATAATATCCACCGTGAACCCGCACTGCCGCGACGCGGCGTTCGTGTCCCTGTGGCTGGCCCGGCTTCTGTTCTTCAAACAGCGCGGTGTAGCGATATTCGAAATTTTCCAGCTTCACACGTTCCACTTTCTTGCCAATGAAACGTTCGATGGCCGCCACGTGCTTTGAATCTTCAGCCACCATCAGAGTGAACGCGTCACCCGTGGCTTCGGCACGTCCGGTTCTGCCGATGCGATGAATGTAATCCTCCGGATGATGCGGCACGTCGTAATTGATCACGTGGCTGACGTCCGCAATGTCGAGTCCACGCGCCGCGATGTCAGTGGCAACGAGCACTTCAAATTTGCCTTCGCGGAAACCTTTGAGCGCCTGTTCGCGTTCGCGCTGGGTGCGGTTTGAATGCAGCACGGCCACAGCATGATTGTTGCGCTTCAGCAGTTGCGCGATGCGATCCGCGCCGTGTTTCGTGCGGCAGAAGACAATCACGGATTCGTAATGCACGCGGTCCAGCAACGCTAGCAGTAGATCTGTCTTTTGCGCTTCGGCCACGGGATAGATCACATGTTTTACTGTCTCGGCCGGGGAACGGCGCACGCCAATCTCAATCGTTTCGGGATTGCGCATCGCCCATTTGATGAGCGTTTCAATTTGCGGCGGAACCGTCGCCGAGAAGAGCATCGTCTGTCGTTCGCGCGGCACCTTCTGCACGATGCGGCGGACGTCGGGCAGAAAGCCCATGTCCAGCATGCGATCCGCTTCATCGAGCACGAGATATTCGATGCGGTCCAGCCGGCACGTGCCACGTTCGAGATGATCGAGAAGTCGTCCGGGAGTCGCGATGATCACATCCACGCCATTCTTCAGGGCATCCATCTGACGCCCGTAACCCACGCCGCCGAACAGCACCGCGGTTTTCAAGTCGGTGAAACGGGAAAAATCGCGAATGGCCGTTTCCACCTGCGCGGCGAGTTCGCGTGTCGGTTCGAGCACGAGGACCCGTGGATACGATTGATGCGGCCCGAGCTTCGTCAGGATCGGCAGTGAAAAGGCCGCGGTTTTTCCGGTGCCGGTTTGTGCGCTGCCGATGACATCTTTGCCAGACAAGATAAGCGGAATGGCACGGAGCTGGATCGGGGTCGGGTCCACATAACCCATTGCTTTGACACCCTCGACCAGCGGTGCGGACAGACCTAATTGACTGAAAGGCATGGGCGTAATGTGTGAGCAGACGCCGGAAAAGTCCACGAAGGAATGTTTTGGGGACTTATAGGGCTATGGGACTATAGGACTATGGGACCATAGGACTATAGGACCATCGGCTGTTGGCTGTTCTCCCGTTTGGGGTGCTTCATGCTGGCTTGACACATCTGAAAAACAGGACAGCCCGGCATCTCCGCCGGGCTGTGCTTGAATGCGCTGAACGTTTGTTTCAGGTCACGGGACCTGCAGGAGGTAGAAACGATGCGGTTCGGACGGTACGATGGCGTTCGTCACAGAGAACGAACCGCCTGCTCCGAAGACATTCGTCGCGACGCGCGTCCACTCGGCCAGCGGTGTGGCCACGTTGGTTGAAGTGAGGACGTAATAGGTCGCGCCCGCAGTGCCGTTCGTGCCGCTGAAGATCAGGTTGCCACCGCTGGAGGTGACGGAGGAGATCGTCGGCGGTGTTTCCGGAGCGAGACCGGTCACGGTGATACTGCCGTCCGTGGCGAGGTTGTTCGCCCAGGTGGCGCCGCCGCCGGTGACCGTCATTGTGTTGCCGCCTGCAAGCGGCTTGTTGAACAGAACGAATCGGTTTCCAACGGCAAGGGCAGGTCCGAGGTTGTTGACGGTGACGATTCCAGAGCCGCTGTTCAACAGCGTTCCTGAGACAGAAATCACGTCGTTGGACTGCGCAAGCGAGCGATTCACATCGATGCTGAGATTGCCACTGATGTAGAGATCGCTGGCGAAGCTGAGTGTTCCGACGGAGGACGCAAGGCCGGGAGCGATGGATCCGCCAGCCTGGTTTGTTGTCACGCCGTTGATCGTTCCCGTGCCGCCGAGCGTGCCGCCGGACGCGATGGTGACGTTGCCGTAGGACGTTGGTGAAGCGCCCTGGGCAAGCAGGGTTCCGCCGCTGATCACCGTTTCCCCGCCGTAGCTGTTGTTTCCGGACAAGGTCAGTGTGCCGGGACCAAGCTTCAACAGACCGCCCGAACCGCCGATGTCACCAGTCATCGCCGCGGACGCTGTGTTGACGCGAATGCCGGACAGGAATGCTGTTTGATCCAGCGTGATTGTGCCCGAGAAAGTCAGCGCATGTGCGCCGTCGAGCGTGAGTGCTTCCTGAGTGGTGTCGCCATTCACCGAGGCGAAGACAATCGGATTCGCGATGGTGCGGGGACCGCCCACGGCATAGATCGCTCCCCAACCGAACGGCGCGACCGTCGAGGCGGGCGGGTTATAGGTGAGCGTTCCGGTGCCCAGCGGGCTGGAGAGAATCGTGACGTTATCGACATCCACGACAGAGCTGCTGCCCAGGCCGATGTTGCCTTCGCTGAGGGTTACGCCGCCACTGAAGGTATTGGCACCAGACAGAACAAGATGACCGCCGACGTCGTCGTTCGCGGAACCGGCACTTGGTGCACGACGATGAATGCCGCCGGGTCCGGAGATTTCGCCCGTATAAGTTTGAGTGCTTCCAGTATTGTAGAACGCGATCGTGCGGGCATTTCCCGACTGAAGCATGATCGGACGTCCGAAGGTGAAGCTGGTTGTCTGCGCGAAGCGGAATCCGTTGCCTGCGCTGTCCACGCTGAGTGTTCCCGCTGTTCCGGAGAGAACATTGCCGATGAGGATTTCCCCGGTTGAAAGCAGCGTGCTGTCAGCGACGACGCTGATGGGGTTGTTGACCTGCGCCTGTGGCTGATAGGTGCCACCGGCCAGAACGATGCTGCCGGCTCCGGCTGCCGCGCTGCTGGTGGTGCGCAACGTTCCATTGCTGACCACAAGATTGCCCGTCTGCGTGTTGTTTCCGCTGAGCGTGAGGGTGTCGAATCCCGCCTGCACCAACGAACCGCTGCCCGCGATGTCGGAGGAGAACGTGAGATCCAGTCCGCGATTGAAGATCACCGTTCCATTGTTTGTAAGCGACCCGGCACCGAGTGTTCCGGTTCCGAAACCTTCACCGATCTGGAGCGTGCCGCCGGCCACAATGGTGTCGCCGAGGTAATCGTTGTCCGTGGTGATGGTCAGCTTTCCGGTGTTGGTTTTAACAAGGTCGGCACCGCCACCGATGCGACCGCCTGAGAAGGAGGTAATGACGTAATCTTTGGTCGCGTTCACGACGAAGCTGCCGGGTGTGGCAACGATCTGAAGATCGATGGGAACATTGTTCGAACCGGAGTCGTCGAACGTCACGTTGTCGCCGCTGGTGAAGACGCTTGGATTCGCGCCATTGCGCCAGTTGGGTGTCGTGAGATCCCAGGCATTGCCCGCGCCGTCGCCGCGCCAGGTGAGATTTGCGGCGGATGCAACACCGCTGACCTGCAGGCGAATTTCCTTCGCGCCTGCATCCACCAGCAGCGTGAGCGTGCCGGTCTGGGGCGGATAGTCGAGCTGAAGGTTGGAGGTGTCGCCGATGAGATCGCCGGTGTACTTGATCAAGGTGTAAGTGCCATTGGGAATGATGATGCCGGTCGGAACCAGGCGAACGACGCTCACGCCGACAAGGTTGAGGTCTCCATTCACGATCAGCATGTCGTTTGTCGAGGCTCCGACATCGAATGTATTCGTGGTGGTGCCGCCGGAACCATCGAGTGTCAGATCGCCGGCAAAGGTGAGCCTGCCTGGACCCGCAATGCCCGGACTGATTGTTCCCGTTGTCATTTCAACCGCGCCGGTGATGACGCCGTTGCCGGCAAAGGTGCGCGCGACCGTATTCTGCCATGAACCCGCGGGAGACACGTCAAACATGGCGTTCGGGTTCACGACCGTGACAGAGGGCGAAGCCGTCAGGGTGGCCGTCGGGCCGAGAGCGAGCACACCGTTGGAGATGGTGGTATTGCCTGTGTAGGTAAGACTCCCCGTCAGGGTAAGTGTTCCCGTGCCGACCTTGGTCAGATGTCCGACACGCTCTGCAGCGCCGTTGCGATTCTGGATGGTGCCTTCAAAGACAGTAGAAGTATTGAGGTAGCCGATTTCCCAGATCAGCGACGTGCCCGAGCCGTTTTCACTCGACATGAGTCGGGTGTTGGGTCCGCCGGAAAGCGCACCGATGCGAACCGTTCCGGGAGCGACAGTCATGCGGAATGAGAATCTTCCACCATTGGAGCCGGTATTCAGGTGAATATTGCTCAAATCCCAAAGGGCACTTCCCGAGCCAAGGTTGATACGGGTCTCGTTGGCGGTTGGACTGTCTGTCAGGTCGATTGTCCCGACGAAACCGGAGAACAGGTGTCCGGAAGCAGCGGCGTTCCCGGTTCCCCCCGGAGACAGTCGCGCGTTGGAATGAATGTAAATAGTGCCGGAACCGGTCCAGGGGCCGGTCAATGAATCATAATTGCCGTTTGAACTGACGATCGATGCACTGGTCATCACGTTGTTCGTATTGGCAAACGTTGGCCCGCCGTTCCACACACGGATTCCACCGCCGTTGTAGTTGACTGCACGATTCCCGCTTCCCAGCGCCGAAGCGTTTCCAATTGCGACAATGCCTTCATCCAGCTGCACGGACGAAGTGAATGTGTTCGCTCCGGTAAGCGTGAGTGTTCCAGCTCCCTTCTTCACAAAACCCTGCGAACCGGACAGCACCAGCGAAATGATGGCGTCGTTCGTGGAATCGAGTCCGTTATCAATATTGATCGGATCAACGTGGATGATCGGAGTCGAGCCGCCGCTGAGCGTCAGAATGTTTGTGGTTGTGTCGCCGTTGGAGAGAGTCCAGCCGGATGCTGTTTCCAGATTGGCATCGCTGAAACGGAGATTGCCGATCGTTCGCGGCGAATCAAGCGTCACAATCTTCGGGAAGGTGATGTCGTTGGTGAAGTAGGCAGTGCTCCCCGCGTCGTCGGCAATGATGTTGCCGACCCAGTTTGTAGCGGAACTCCAGAGGCCGTCCGAGTCTGTGTTCCATCTTCCGTCCGCTGCCTGCAGGTTCGTGGCCGCCGTTGCCGAGAGCAACGCGAGGCCGACCGTCCGACCGATTGAATTGATCGATTTTTTCATGGTTTGGGTTGGAATACGCCCGGCCGGGGCACGGACTCGACAGCCGACACGACGAGTCCGTCAGACGACCGAGATTTTGGTGTGTCGGTGATCCTAACAGAAATCGGAGAAAAAGCTTCACTATGATTTTGGGCAAATCGCTTTGAAAAATGTGCAAATCGATTCTGGAGGTTTGACTCCTGCCAAATGGTCGTGAGAAAGAACGGAGGAGCCGCAACCGTGAAAGGACGATGGCGTCTGCAACGGTTCAACCAATGACACTCAACTATGAAACGGACTCCGATTGCGCTGACATCCCTTCTCCTCCTTGGCCTGTTCTTCGGAGCGGGCGCCGTTTGTGGAGCAGAGGACAGCGTGGGGTGGCATTCGGTGCCTGAGATTCTTTCGCGAATCAAACCGCCGCAATTTCCTGCACGTGATTTTCCGATCACAGATTTCGGAGCGAAAGCGGATGGTGAAATGGATTGCACTGATGCGATTCGCAAAGCCATCGAAGCGTGTCATCGTGCCGGTGGCGGACGGGTGCTTGTTTCCGGTGGAACCTTTCTGACCGGCGCAGTGCATCTGAAGAGCGGCGTCAATCTGCACGTGGCTGAAGGCGCGACGCTGAGATTCATACCTGATCCTTCGAAGTATCTTCCGGTCGTACGAACGCGATTCGAAGGCACCGAGTGCATGAACTATTCGCCGCTGATCTACGCGTTCGAACAGGAAAACATCGCGCTAACAGGGAAAGGGACGCTCGACGGCTCGGCGTCGTGGGAAACATGGTGGGATTTGGTGCGGCGGCATTCGCGGGATACAAATGCTCCGCAAAGTCATCGGCTGTTGCTCTCGTATGGTGACCAGGGCGTGCCGGTGGAACAGCGGGTTTTCGGCGAAGGCCATCTTCTGCGGCCGAACTTCATTCAACCGTTCCGCTGCCGCAACGTTCTGGTCGAAGACCTGTTCATCACGAACTCGCCCATGTGGATCATCAACCCGGTGCTTTCGACGAATGTCACCGTTCGCGGCGTCAGGGTGATCAGCCACGGGCCGAACAACGACGGCTGCAATCCCGACAGCAGCAACGATGTGCTGATTGAGAATTGTATTTTCGATACCGGCGACGACTGCATCGCGATCAAGTCCGGCAAGAACGCCGACGGCCGGAGAGTGGGTGTGCCGTCGGAGAACATCGTCATTCGCAACTGCGTGATGAGGGACGGGCATGGCGGCGTGGTGCTTGGCAGTGAAGTGTCGGGAGGTGTGCGGAATGTATTCGCGGAAAATTGCGAGATGGACAGTCCCAATCTTGATCGCGCCTTGCGGCTCAAGACGAATGGGGAGCGCGGCGGAAGCATCGAAAACATTTTCTTCCGGAACGTGAAGGTTGGCCGCGTGGCGCATTCAGTTCTGACCATCGACCTGGTTTACAGCCGTGTTTATGGCGGTCCTTTTCCGCCAATGATCAGGAATGTCGTGATGGAGAATGTCACCGCAGCCTCAAGTCCCCGGGCGCTGTGGATCGTGGGAACCACCAATTCCATCATCGAGAATGTGCGCATCCAGGATTCCACATTCAAAGGTGTGGAAGGAGCCGACGTGCTGACCCATTCCGGTTCCGTGCGGCTGAAAAACGTGACGGTTGAACCGGCCAAAGCCAGGACGGCGACGCGGCCCTGAGTGAAAGCTGCGCTGCTTCCGAGTCGATCGAATTTCCGGGAAGAACCCGGAAAAATTTCCGAGAGTTGAAGTTTCAGACGGTCCTGGTGAACAACATCGCCAGGACCGTTTTGTTTTTAAAATTCCTCTGGCCGAAATTCTTGCAGGCACGCGACGTTTTGTCGTCTGACTGCGCGTGTTGTCAGGTTTCAATTTCTTTCTTTTTTGCCTGTCGGGTTTTGAGGGCCGACGGCGCACCGAACATGGGAAGCAGCGTTTTTAACCCGATACTGATTCCGACAACTCAATCACATCCCAAAAAGAAAACACCTATGAGCACCGCAAGATTTGGAGTGTGTTGGGGCCGAATCAATTGATCGGCAGCAACAACACTGTTTCTCTCACCGCGACCTCGTCCGGCAACAACGTGATCGTTTCCTGGCCTACCAATTTGGCGCTCGTGAACCTCGTGGGCAGTTCCACCCTTGAGACGAACGCTGAATGGACTGCGGTCAATGGAAGCATGAGCCTCTCGTGCACGAACTACAGCGTGACCTTTCCGGCTGGCGGTGAGGCGCGGTTCTTCCGGTTACAGAAATAGCAAAGAGAAATCGACAACTGTACCGGCGCGGGAGGCATTGTGCTTCCGGCGCCCGTCTTTTTAAAGATGTCGCGGCCAGTCACCCATCGCGGTATTGCGTTGCCAAATGGCCGGTGTGAAGCATCAATAGGACATCCCATTTGAAGAAGACGCGCAGGATTCAGCCGTGAAACACTCGACGAACGAAACCGCATGAACAACCAACCGATCGATCCCAAAGTCCGCATCGGCCATGTGCATCTCAAGGTGGCGGATCTCCAACGTGCGCTCGGGTTTTATTGCGGTGTGCTCGGATTCGAAGTGACGCAACGTTACGGCTCAAGCGCGGTGTTCCTTTCTGCTGGGGGCTACCATCATCACATCGGGCTCAACACATGGGAAAGTCTGGGAGGTTCTCCGCCGCCACCTTCCGCGACCGGGCTTTATCATCTTGCGATTCTGTATCCCAGTCGCGCGGCATTGGCCGATGCGTTGCGACGTGTGCTGGCTGCAGGGATTTCGCTCGATGGCGCCAGCGATCATGGCGTGAGTGAAGCGCTTTATCTGCGCGATCCGGATCAGAATGGCGTGGAACTGTATTGGGATCGTCCGGAAGCCGATTGGCCGCGGGCGGCGGACGGCAGTCTCGCGATGTTCACGCGACCGCTGGATCTCGGCGCTCTTCTTGCAGAAGCCAAATAAATTCTGCGTAAAAATCTGTCGGATTTTACGCCGAAACGACGCATATACGTCTGAATGAGCGGCATCGAAATTCCACGCGTGGGTCTGAAATTTTTGTTTGGCGGTTGCTTCGGCCGCGTTGATTGCTGAATGTGCATTTTGTGATGTTTCCCGGCGATTCCAACCTTCCCGCCCGGCCTGTCCTCTGGCTGCTGGGGCTGGTTTTGTTGTTGTTGCCCGCCGGCTCTTCGGCATTTGAGACCGTGACGGGAAACATTTTTGCGCATGATCCTTCCCGGCTGATCAAGGATGGGAACCGCTACTATTATTTTCGAACGAGCCAGGGGATTGAATCCGCGTATTCGACCGATCTGCGCAACTGGACCTACGCGGGCAGAATTTTTCCAGGCAGCCCGCCGTCGTGGACCACGAATGCCGTTCCCAGTTTCACCGGACATTTTTGGGCGCCCGATGTCGCTTACTTCAATGGCAAGTATCACGTCTATTACTCCGTGTCCGAATGGGGAACGATCAACTCCGCCATCGGCCTTGTGACGTCGCCGTCGCTCATCAATCCGGTCTGGACCGACCACGGAAAAGTGATTCAGTCCGACGCCGTATGGGAAGCCGGGCCTGACACCGACCTGACGGCGAACAACTGCATCGATCCGGCGATCCTGATCGATACGAACGGTTCGATCTGGATGGTGTTCGGTTCGTATTCCGACGGGATTCTCGTGATGCAACTGGATCCTGCCACCGGAAAGCGCATTTCACCCGGTTCGCCCATCACGCGAATTGCCAACAACGGGCCGAACTTCTTCAGCAACACGACGGAAGCCGCGATGATTTTTCAACGCGGCGGGTTTTATTATCTGTTCCTGAATTTCGGCGGCTGCTGTTCCGGCGTGGACAGCACTTACAACATTCGCGTAGGGCGAAGTGCTTCTGTGACGGGACCGTACCTCGATCGCAATGGTGTGAACATGAACAATGGCGGCGGGACAATGGTGCTGGAGAGCACGGGCAGATTTGTTGGACCCGGACACGCCGGCATTCTTGAAGAGAACGGGACGAACTGGTTCACGTACCATTATTACGATTGCAATGAAAACGGAGTTGCGAAGTTCGGGCTGGCGCAATTGTTCTGGACTGACGACGGCTGGCCATCGATCACGAACGATTGGTCGGCGTTTTACACCTTCGATGTCGATGCCCGGGAACATCGTGCCGTTTACAACGGATCGCTTCGCAATGGCGCAATGGTTGTCAATGATCCGGACCGCGGCGGCGTGTTGAATCTGAATGGAACCGGCAATTACGTGACGCTTCCCAATTCCGTTGCGAATGCGAACACGTTTGCGGCGTGGGTGAAGTGGAATGGAGGTGCAGACTGGCAGCGCATTTTCGATTTTGGCAGCAACACAACGCGCTACGCCGTTCTGACGCCGCGCGCGTCGAGTGGAAAGATGCGATTCACGATTCGGATCGGTGGAAGCTCACAGATAGTGGAAGCGCCAGCCGCTTTGCCGACCAATGCCTGGACACATGTCGCACTCGCGCTCGACGGCTCGCGCGGATCGCTTTACATGAACGGGAATCTGGTTGCGAGCAGCAACAACATCACGATTCGTCCCTGGCAGCTTCTCGCACGCAGCAATTACGTTGGCAAAAGCCAGTTCGCCACGGATCCGATGTTCCATGGCCAGATCGATTCGTTTCGCATTTTCGGACGCACATTGTCGGAAGACGAAATTCGCGAGCTGGCGTGGGCGCACCCATCACTGGCGCATCGCTACAGTTTTAACTACGATGGCCGGGATTCCATCGGAATGGCGCATGGAAAGGTCGTTGGGAATGCGGTCGTCACGAATGAAACTCTGCGTCTGCCGGGAACTTCCGGAAGTTACATGAACCTTCCCGGTGGACTGGTGTCCGGGTCCTCAGCATTGAGCGTGGAGTTCTGGGCGAGTTTCGGTGTGAACGGCGTCTGGTCGCGAGTTTTTGATTTCGGAAACATGAGCGGCAACAACGGACAAAACTATGTCTTCTTCAGTCCGCGCAACAACTCCGGTGGTCAACGGCTGGAGATCAGCACCGCCGTCCGCACATCCACGCTCGATGTTCCCACTTCGATGGACAACCGATCGCTTCATGTGGTCTGCATCGTCGATCCCGCCGACAACTATTGCGCGATCTACACGAACGGCGTTCTTCAAACAGCACAAATCACGTTGCTGCCCCCGCTGTCCGGTGTCAGCTCCGCGTGGGCATTCATCGGCCGTTCGCTTTGGAGTAGTGACGGCTGGCTCAATGCGAGCATCGACGAGTTTCGAATTTACGACGGACGATTGAACCCTGACGAAATCATTGCCAATTACGTCGCCGGTCCAGATGCTCTGGCGTTGCCAATGTCACTCACGCATTCCATTTCAGGTTCGGATCTTGTTCTCAGGTGGCCTGCGTACGCGGCTGGCTACGAGCTCAAATCGACTTCGTCATTGAATGATGCCGATTGGAGTTCTGCGGATGTGACGCCGGTTCTTTCGAACAATGAATGGCGCGTGACCATTCCCGTGAACGGCGAAGCACAGTTTTTCCGGTTGCAGCGTTGAACGATCACACATCAAACATTATGACCAAATATCAGAAGTTGTTTCTGTCCACCGCACTGGCGCTTTCGGCAGCAATGTCCGCGGCTTTGGCTGCGAATCCAGTTCTCACCGTCCAGACCGACCGTCCGGGCGCTAAGGTGAATCCCGCGATGTGGGGACTTTTCTTTGAAGACATCAATCTCGGCGCAGACGGCGGATTGTATGCCGAGCTGGTGAAGAATCGCTCGTTTGAATTCCCCGATCCAATGATGGGTTGGACGAAGCGATCGGGCGCGGCGGAGATTCTGACGGAGCAGCCGTTCGATTCCGACAATCCGCATTATCTTCGCATCAGCGCGGCGGCATCTGGCGAGGGCGTTGCGAACGAGGGATTTCGTGGAATGGGATTGCGGGCGGGCGAAGACTACAACTTCACCGCACAGGTTCGCGCCGTCTCCAACGCGCCGGCGATCCGGATCGAACTGACCGACGAAAACGGGATCGTGATCGCCAGTGCGCGAATCAAAAAACCGGGTTCGAAGTGGTCTGAGGAAAAGGTTGTTTTGCGTCCGAAAGTCACCGTGGCGAAGGGCGGGATGAATGTTCTTCTGGAAGGGCCAGGTGTGGTTGATTTCGACATGGTTTCTCTTTTTCCAAAGAAGACGTGGAAGAATCGGAAGAACGGAATGCGTGCCGACATGGTCCAGTTGCTCGCTGACATGAAGCCCGGTTTCCTGCGCTTTCCCGGCGGTTGCATCGTGGAGGGCAGCGATCTCGACAAGCGATATCAATGGAAGACCACGATCGGTCCGATCCAGGATCGCAAGCTCATCATCAATCGCTGGAACTCTGAATTCAAACATCGTCTCACACCCGACTACTTCCAGTCGTTCGGCCTCGGCTTCTTCGAGTTCTTCCAGTTGAGCGAAGACATCGGCGCGGAGCCGTTGCCGATCCTGAACTGCGGCATGGCCTGCCAGTTCAACACGGGGCAGCTCGTGCCGCTCGCGGAGCTCGATCCCTACATTCAGGACGCGCTGGATCTGATTGAGTTTGCGAACGGACCGGTCACGAGCACCTGGGGAGCGAAACGCGCGGCGATGGGACATCCAAAGCCGTTCAACATGAAGATGCTTGGAATCGGGAACGAACAGTGGGGACCGCAATATCTCGAACGCTATGAGGCGTTCGCGAAGGTGCTGAAGGAAAAACATCCGGAAATCCAGCTCGTGTCGGCGGCAGGCCCTTCACCCGCGGACGATCGATTCAACTTCCTTTTCCCGCGGTTGAACGAGATGAAGGCGGACATCATCGACGAGCATTGCTACGGCAACCCGATCTGGTTTCTAGCGAACGCAAATCGTTTCGACACTTACGATCGGAACGGACCGAAGATCTTCATGGGCGAGTACGCCGCGCAGAGCGTTGCGACCGTCAGTCCCGAAAATAAAAACAATCTGGAGTGCGCGCTGTCGGAGGCGGCCTACATGACCGGAATGGAACGCAATGCCGACGTGGTCACGATGGCGTCGTATGCGCCATTGTTCGCGCACATCGACGGCTGGCAATGGACGCCGAACCTGATCTGGACCGACAACCTTCGCGTGCAGCCGACGCCGAATTATTACGTCCAAAAACTCTTCAGCGTAAATCGCGGTGACGTTGTTCTGCCGGTCGAATTGAGCGATGTGGTTGTGGAAACAAAACCGGTCGGCGCGGTCGGGATTGGGACTTACAACACCGCGGCCGAATTCAAGGATGTGTCAGTGACAGCGAATGGAAGCGCGTTGTTGAACGCTGATTTCAGCAAGGGAACTGACGGTTGGACGACAACTCAGGGGCGATGGGAAGTGAAGAATGGCACCTACGTTCAAAGCGACGAACGCACGACTTCGCTGGCTCTGGCAGGGAAGTTGGACTGGCAGAATTACACCATTTCGCTCAAGGCCAGAAAGATCAGCGGGGCGGAAGGCTTCATGGTCACCGTGCGCCATGTGGACAGCGAGAATTACATCGTCTGGAACATCGGCGGTTACGGGAACAAGTTTCACACCCTCCAACGGCGTTTGGGACAACAGCCTCATCTCATATCGCAGACGGAAGGTTCCATTGAATCCGGCCGTTGGTACGACGTGAAGGTGGAATTGAACGGCGCGCGCGTGGACTGCTATCTCGACGGGCGGCTGGTGCAATCGGCCGAGATTCAGCCTGTGAAAACACAGACGATTTATGCGAGTGCGACGCGCGATCAGAAGGCGCGGGAAGTGATCCTGAAGGTGGTGAATCCCGGCGCCATCGCCATTCCATTGAACGTGAATCTTGCGAATGCCGACGTAAAAGGTTCCGCCCGCGTCACGGTTCTGACGGGCAATGATGGAAGTGAAGTGAATACGTTGGACGAACCGAACCGTATTTCGCCGAAGGACCAAACCTTGAAAGTGGGTGGCGCGCAATTCGTGTATGAAACACCGGCGCGGTCGCTTTCGGTCATCCGAGTTCCAGTGCGATGATTCCGAGCTCCGAGGGGAGCGGCCCGGTGACGAAGTTTATTGGGGTTGAGGTCCCGGTTGTGATGTAACTTGGAGCCGGGCCGCCCGTCTGAGCTGCGAATGCTGAACGTTGAGTTGAATATTCTTCCGAAGCGGAAACGCCTGACCGCGTTTGCGCTGCTTCTCTTCGCGGGTTTTCTTGGCGACATCTCTCCCGTCGAAGCTGCCGAGGGCGGCACGAACCGATTCGATGCCGGAACAAATCAAACGACCGCGGGCTCGTTCGAATTCGGGAGCAGGGGTGTGCGGTCACACGACCCGTCCACGATTGTGAAGTGCGACGATCGTTACTGGGTCTTTCACACCGGACGCGGCGTTCTTTCTTACTGGTCCACGAATCTTGTGGACTGGCAGAGCGGACCGCGCGTGATGAGCCGATCGCCCGAGTGGGTGGCAACGGAAGTGCCCGGCAACACGGACGGCAATTTCTGGGCGCCGGACATCATCCGGGTGGGCGACGAGTATCGTTTGTATTATTCGGTTTCCACCTTTGGGAAAAACCGTTCGGTCATTGCGCTGGCGACCACGCCGACGCTGAATCCGGACGACCCGAATTTCAAGTGGACCGATCGCGGTGTCGTGGTGCGATCGTTCGCCACAAACAACTTCAATGCGATTGATCCGGCGCTGTTTCAGGACCAGGACGGAAGTTTGTGGATGACGTTTGGCTCGTTCTGGAGCGGCATCCAGTTGATCCAGCTCGATCCGAAGACAGGCCTGCGGCTGCCAGGTTCGCCGATGCATTCGCTTGCGCGCTACGAATCGATCGAGGCGCCTTTCCTGTGTCGGCGTGGAGATGACTATTACCTTTTTGTGAACTGGGGCATCTGCTGCCGTGGCACCAACAGCACCTACGAAATTCGCGTTGGAAAGAGCAGGAAGGTGACCGGGCCGTATCTGGATCGCGATGGCGTCGATCTCACCCGTGGCGGAGGAACGCTGGTTCTGAAAGGCGCACCGCCTTTTATCGGTCCCGGTCATGCAGGCATTTTTGTCGAGAACGGAACCGAATGGTTCAGCTGTCACTTCTACGATGGAGCACGGCGAGGAACACCAACGATGGCGTTGAACAAAGTGCTTTGGACGAACGGCTGGCCCGAAGTGGTTTTCGAGCCGAACACAAGACAGATTCGCTGAAAGGTGTTCGAAGAGAAGTGCGATTTTAGGCGTCGCGAAAGTATTTACCGTCACTGTGAAGTCGTTCTCGTTAACGGCGCTTCGGATTCCTGAGAAGTGATTTTGTCTTCCAACTTCGACGCATCGATGCCGCGGGTTGAGAGATCGGCCCGCCGCATTTTCTTATTCCGCACACTGCTGTTTCATTTCGAGACATGCAGTGCGACCAGCTCGATTCGTTTGAAATCGTGAAAGACACCGGCGCGTCATCCGTGCTGCGTGCGAAGAGTTGTTTTCAGGAAGTTGTGCGCTTCGAATCCTTGTCCCTCTGCCAGCGCTGAGAGCTGTCGGAGAGGGACGTTCCAGCGATGAGCTCGTTCCGCGATCGATGGAGCAAAGTTGTGTCGAATGGAACCGCAAAGAGGCGTCGGAGGGCACGACAACTGCATCAACCCTCGCGCATGGATAAATTCTACGTTGCGTGTGAGTTGGGTGTGGAGCAGGGAAGGGTGACGCTGGGCAGTCTTCACAAGGGAAAGCTTTCCCTGTGCGAAATGCGGCGTTTTCGGAATGAACCGGTCCGGGAGAAGAACTCGCTTCAATGGAACATCCCGCAATTGTATCACGACGTTCTCGAAGGACTGCGCTCCGTGGGCGCGCACGAGGAGCCGGTGGACAGCATCAGCTGCAATGCGTGGAGTTCGGACTACATGCTTTTCGAGCCGGATGGAACATTGATCACGCCCACCTTCCACTTCGCCGATCCGCGAGGGAATGTTGTCGCCGACCAGATTCTTTCGAAGATTCCCGCTGAAACGCTTTACGAGGAAACCGGTGTGCAGAGTGCGCCGGCAAACACGCTGTTTCAGCTCGCTGCCGAAAAGCCGAAGCGGCTGAACCGAAGGAATCGATTGATGCCGGTCGCTGACGGATTCAATTTTTTGCTGACCGGCGTGCCGAGCGTGGAAATTTCATCGGCCAGCACGACGCAGCTTTTCAACCCTGTCGAGAAGGAGTGGTCCGCGCGCCTGATGCAGGCACTCGATTTTCCGGGCGAGATGTTTCCCGTCGTCGTGCCGTCGGGAACTAAGCTCGGTGCCCTTCGTCCCGAATTATGCCGTGAAACAGGTTTGGACGATCCGCACGTGGTCTGTTCGTGTTCGCACGAGATGGCCGCTGGATTGGCCGGTTTGCCGGTGGCGCAGGGAGAACAGTGGGTTTATTTGCAGACCGGACCGTGGGCCACGCTCGGTACGCAGCTGTTGGGGCCGATCATCAATGAAGTCAGCCGGGAATGGAATTACACGCATGAGATCGGTTATGGCGGTGCGGTTTATTTTTCAAAACATCTGGCGGGACTTTGGATTCTCGATGAATGCCGGCGGTTCTGGAAGGAGAAGGATCGCGAACTTGATTCCGACCTGTTGATTCATCTCGCCACGGCGTCGGAGCCGTTCGAATCTCTCGTGAATTTCGCCGATCCACGCTTTCGCACACCCGGCGACATGCCGTTGAAGATTCAGGCGTATTGCAAGGAAACGGGCCAGCCGGTTCCGCGCAAACCCGGCCCCGTTGCGCGTTGCGTGTTGGAAAGCCTGGCTCTGTTGTATCGACGCACGCTCTGGGAGCTGGAATACGTGACGGGCCGGCAGTTCGACCGCCTGTTCCTTCTGGGTGGAACGGGCAACAGCCTGCTGAATCATTTCACTGCAAATGCGCTTCAGATTCCCGTCACGATCGTTCCGCAGAACATTTCCACGATCGGGAACGTGGTGGTTCAGGCGCTGGCGATGGGACACATCCATTCGCTTGAGGAAGCGCGCGCCATTGTGAACAGCTCGTTCAAAATGGAAACCATCGTTCCGCACGCCGCCGCCTGGGACGCCGCTTATGACAGGCTCGCGGCGATGGATCAGCAGGTGTGAAGGGCGAGTGTTCCCTTCCGCTCAGGCATTTTCGGCGTTCACCACAGTCAACGGGCCGTCAAAAATCGTGAGGCTGATCACTTCACTTTTCGCAACGTGCGGTCCGTGCGGCGTTCCCTTAGGCGCGAAGAAATACGATCCGGATTGATACGTCACACCGGATTCCTCCCAGTCACCCGAAAGCACATAGACGAACTCATTTGCCTCGGGATGAATGTGCGCCGGGATGGTGACGCCGGCGTGAAATTTCCGGAGTGCCGTCACGCCGCCCGTCTGTTCGTTACGATGCAGGAACATCAGTTCCACGCCGGGATACGGCCCGGGCTGCCATGACTTGTCCTTTGAAAGCGCGATGTAGGGGAACATGCCGCGATACAAATCGGTTTCGAACAGAGCCGCAAGCGTGAATCGCAGTTAAGATCTCGCGGGGTGTGACTGAAGTCCGCATCTCCCTTTCTTCCGAGCGAAGCCGGAGGAGAGGGCCGGGGAGAGGAAATTTTTGATCATCCCCTCTCCCTAACCGTCTGCCCGCGCTTCGCTGCGGGGAGGAACCTCAGTGCGGGCGTCTCGTTGCGCCCGATCCGGCGTGATGGAGAACGAAATGTTTTCCTGCTTTGTGACTCTGGGCGATGGCGCGTGTGATGTATTCCTTCGCGTGCTGGACCGCGGCGGGCAGCGATTCGCCGCGCGCGATAAAACTCGTGATGGCCGCCGAGTAGGTGCAACCGGTGCCATGCGTGCTCACGCCCTTGATGAACGGTGCAGTCAACAGCAGCTCTGTTTCTCCGTCGAAGAAAATGTCCGCAGCTTCGCGGCTGTTGCGAAGATGTCCGCCTTTCACCAGCGCCGCGCAGCCAAAGCGTTCGTAGATGAATCGCGCTGCTGCCCGAAGATCTTCAATCGATTTCAGTTCGTGCGACACGAGCAACTGGGCTTCATCGAGGTTCGGCGTGACCAGAGCGGCCAGTGGAAGCAACCGCGAGGTGATCATCTCGATCGCGGAGCTCTTCAAAAGCCGCGCGCCTGACGTTGAGATCATGACCGGATCGACGACCAGCGGCGGCCGGCCCGCTGCTTCGAAAAATTCTACAACCACAGAAATGATTTCGGTCGAGTAAAGCATTCCTGTTTTCACTGCGCCCGGTTGAAGCTCAGCGAAAACGGCTTCGATCTGTTGCCGGACAATTTCGGGACGGCAGGCCTGGATGCCGATCACGCCCTTCGGATTTTGTGCGGTGAGACAGGTGATCGCGGTGGTCCCGTGAACATCCAGCGATTCGAACGTTTTCAGATCGGCCTGGATGCCTGCTCCGCCGCCACTGTCCGAGCCCGCAATGCTGAGGGCAATCGGAAGCCTTTTTCGTTTGCTCATGGCCCCGATGATAACGAGCTGTGAGAGCCAAGAGGAGATTTAAGAGTTTGAAACGCGTTCGCAGGGGCAGAAACTTCCTTGGAACGCCAGCACACCCGATTCATATTCCGGCCATGGACAAATATCAGGTCGCAGAAATCCTGAACAGCATCGGCACTTTGCTTGAATTGAAAGGCGAGAATCCTTTCAAGACCCGTGCCTATTTCAACGGAGCCCGCACCATTGAAACGCTGAACGAACCGCTGGAGAAACTCGTCGCCGAGAATCGTCTGGGTGAGATTAAAGGCATTGGAGATGCGCTACAGCAAAAGATTTCCGAACTGGTGACCACGGGGAAACTCGCCTACTACGACAAGCTCAAGGAATCGGTTCCACCAGGATTGCTCGAAATGATGCAGGTGCCAGGTGTGGGGCCAAAGAAAATCAAGGCGCTCTACGATCAACTTGGGATTGATTCGGTCGAGAAACTGGAAGCGGCCTGCCGTGATGGGCGCGTGGGAAAGCTCAAAGGTTTCGGGGAAAAAACGGCAGTCAATATCTGCGCGGCAATCGAGCGCAAGCGTTCCTATGCATCGAAGTTTCTTTATGGAGACGCGCTGCTCGTTGCCGAACCGATCCTCGATGAGTTGCGATCGCATCCCGATGTCATCCGCTGCAGCACGGCTGGAAGTCTGCGTCGCTGCAAGGAAATCATTGGCGACATCGACTTTCTGGTTTCATCGAAAAATGCCGGTGCCATTTTGGATTATTTCACGTCGCAACCCGGTCTGGTGAGCGTGCTGGCCAAGGGCGAGACCAAGGCGAGTGTCGTGTTGCCAGGGGGAATTCAGGCGGATTTGCGTGTCGTGAGCGACGTCGAGTTTCCCTATGCGCTCCATTACTTCACGGGAAGCAAGGAACACAACATCGTGATGCGTCAGCGGGCGATCGATCGCGGATTGCGCCTGAATGAATACGGGCTGTTCCGATCGACGGAGGAAACACGCGATCCGGCGCTGCTTGTGCGCTGTCACACGGAAGAGGAGATTTTTCAGGAACTGGGGCTGAACTACATTCCGCCCGAACTGCGCGAGGACTCCGGTGAATTCGCCGCAGCCGAGAAGGGACCTGTTCCGAAGCTCATTGAATGGAGCGATCTGAAAGGTTCATTGCACAACCACTCGAACTGGAGCGACGGCGTGATGAGCCTGGAGGATATTGCGAAGGCGATGAATGAACTCGGGCTTTCCTACTGGGCGATCACGGATCACTCAAAATCGTCCATTCAAGCCAATGGACTGGATGTGGGACGGCTTCGGCGACAGATCCAGGAGGTCAAGGCGATGAACCAACGTCTCAAGGACGAAGGCATTGAGTTTCGACTCCTGACCGGAACCGAGGTGGACATTCTGTCAGAAGGACGGCTTGATTTTCCGGATGATCTTCTGGCGGAGCTGGACGTCGTGGTTGCCAGCGCGCATCAGCGTCTTGCAATCGATGAAGCTGAGAACACGAAACGCATCATCCGGGCTGCCGAGAACAAATACGTTCACATGCTGGGGCATCTCACCGGACGTTTGCTCCTGGAACGCGATCCGCAGAAAGTCAATGTGCAGGCTGTGATCGATGCGTGCGCTGGGACTGGAACCTGGATCGAATTGAACGCATCACCCGATCGGCTCGACATGGATTGGCGCCATTGGGGTTATGCGAAGAGCAGGGGAGTGAAGTGCGTGATCAACTGCGATTGCCATCGTTTCGAACATGTCGGTTTCCTGCGTCTCGGCACGGACGTCGCACGCAAGGCAGCGCTTACGAAACAGGACGTGATCAACACACTCCCGCTGCCGAAACTTTTGACCGAGCTGGCCCGGAAGCGGAAAGCGTCGTGATTAAACCGGCCGAAGCGATTGTCAGCTTGTGAGGTTGTGGAAACAGGCTGGCCATTTGATTTATTTTTCGACAGGCGTTGGCTGGTTGTCGCCGCCGCAGCGTCAACCCTGACAACGATTTGCCCGCCCGCGCTTCTGTAGTTGCAACCACAATTCGCAGCCGCTTCGTAATCCTACCTATTGGCGCCTGCTTGTTCGTTTGAATAATGGGCGCCTCCCGCAACACGGCGTTGCGGGATCAGCAGTATGCGAGGAAACCCTGAATTCAAAACCAATGAGAAGAACACATCTGGCCTTGATCTGTATGGCGTCGGCTTTCGTGGTTGGCTGCTCGCCACCCCGCGTGGATGCCCGTCCGCGCAGCACGAGCACGACGGTGGCGTTGAACGAAAAGAACTACAGGATGGTGCATCCCGGCGCGAGCGGCACGAGTTATGGATTCCGCCTTCTGGGAATCATTCCGTTCGCAAGTCCACATTACGCAACGGCGCGGCAGAAGCTCTACGCGAGCATCGATCAGCCCCTCCATGGCAAGGCAATCGCGCTCAGCAATGAACTGGAAGATAAATCCACCGTGTATCTGCTTCTGTTTTCCGTGCCGAAATACACGCTCACAGCAGACGTGATCGAGTTCACGGAAAACAAAATGGCAAGCGAATAACCCGCCGCCGCGACGCGCCGTTGAGTTCGCCTTTCCGAAAACAAAAACCGGCTGGAGCGAACTCCAGCCGGTGATGTCGAGGTAAACAGATCGACAGATATTAGATGCCCTTCGACAGCATCAGCTTGATCAGGTCGCCAACGCGGCAGCTGTAGCCCCATTCGTTGTCATACCAGCTGACCAGCTTGAAGAAGTTTTTGTTCAGCTCGATGCCGGAGCCGGCGTCGAAGATCGACGACAGTTCGCAGTGGATGAAATCCGAGCTGACGACTTCGTCTTCGGTATAGCCGAGGATGCCCTTCATGTACGTCTCGCTCGCCTTCTTCATCGCGGCGCAGATTTCGGCGTAGCTGGTTTCCTTCACAGTCTTGACGGTGAGGTCAACGACAGAAACCGTGGGCACCGGGACGCGGAATGCCATGCCCGTGAGCTTGCCTTTGACTTCCGGCAGCACGAGACCGACCGCTTTGGCGGCGCCGGTGCTGGAAGGAATGAGGTTCTGGGCTGCAGTGCGGCCGCCTTTCCAGTCCTTCTTGCTCGGGCCGTCCACAGTCTTCTGCGTGGCGGTGTAGGCATGGACGGTGGTCATGAGACCTTCAGCGATGCCGAAGCCTTCCTTGAGCAGCACATGAACAACCGGGGCGAGGCAGTTCGTGGTGCAGGAGGCGTTCGAGACGATGTGGTGCTTGGCCGGATCGTACTTGTCCTGGTTCACACCCATCACGACCGTGAGGCAATCGCCCTTGGCAGGAGCGGAGATGATGACCTTCTTGGCGCCGGCGGTGATGTGGCCCTGCGCTTTTTCCACGTCGGTGAAGAGGCCGGTCGATTCGATGACGAGATCGACGCCGAGCGCCTTCCACGGAAGTTCAGCGGGTGTCTTGGCGCTGACGACCTTGATTTCCTTGCCGTTCACGACGAGCACATCGTCGTCAGTCTTGTCAGCCGAGGACTTCTTGGAGCTGACTTCGCCTTTGAAGCGTCCCTGGATGGAATCGTATTTAACGAGATAAGCCAGATTGTCTGCGGGAACAATGTCGCCGACTGCGACAACTTCGATGTCCTTGCCGACGAGTCCTTGTTCGACCAACGCCCGGAACACCAGGCGTCCAATGCGGCCGAACCCGTTAATAGCTACTTTTACTGCCATAATTTTATTTCAAATGTAATTGCCGAAATTTGACCGCGGATAATACCGGCGGCCGGATGGCGGTCAACGCTGAATACAGTAATACAAGCCGCCGGAAATTCCGGCTGATTTTTGAGAAAAACTTCTCTTTTTTTGATTGGGCCCCGTTCAGCGTGAGAGAAGGCGGAAGAAATTCTGCGGCGAATCAGCGGCGATTGGCACCGGCAAAGACATTAACGAGCCATCGCCCTGATTCGTCAGCTGCGGAATCCAGAGCAGCGGCGGCACAAGGTTCGTGGTTGCTTCGAGAACGTAGGTGACGCCCGATTCACTCTGAAATGTGATCAGCAAATTCTCCGCGTTCAAACTTGTGCTCAATACCGGGGGCACAGGTGGTGTGGGATCGATGACCGAAATGATTCCTGCGGTCGCGAGCTGGTTGGTGTCCCAGAAGAGATCGTCTGTGAGTTCGGGCAGAACGATTGTTGTGGGATTGAAATTCAATGTGCCTGCGTTCAACAGTTGAAAACTGTCGCCACCCGCCAAAGCCGGGCCGACGTTCGTAATGATCAGCGTTCCACTCAAATCCAAAGTGCCGCCGACGAGCAGCATGTCATGGGTGGTGGCGCGATCGATTTCCAGAATGGTTGTTCCTGAGACGCTGGCATCGTTGCCGATCGACAGGGCTCCAATTGGATTGCCGGGGGCAAGGGTGGCGGCGGGCTGGACAGTGAGTGATCCCGCAGCGAAACCATTTCCACTCAAAGTTCCGAAGTTCGCGTTGAGAACAGGTGAGGAAATCACGCCATCCAGAATCAACCGGCCGCCGGCCAACGCGGTATTGCCTGTGAATGTATTCGTACCGGAAAGCGTCAAGGTGCCTTGGCCGGTTTTGGTCAGATTTCCCGGACCGGAAAGTTCTCCTGAGAAAACAGTGTCCGATCCATTTGCTCCGATTGTGAGTGAGACGGCGAGGCCATTGGAATTGGCGAGTGACAGATTGCGTCCGCCGGCAAGCCCACCGAACGTTGCAATTGCAAGCGTGCCGAAACTCACCTCTCCTGAATCTCCCTCCAGAAGATTCACGGTGCTGTTTTGAAGGGCTGTGCTCAGTCCGACTCGCAGCGTGCCGGCGAGAATCCGCGTGTCGCCACGGAACGTGGTCGCCCCTGTGAGATTAACCATGCCATTGCCGAACTTTAACAGGCCTCCGCCGGGAGATGTCGCATCCTCCTGCAGCAACTGGGGAATTGTGATGTTGAAGCCGTTGTCATCAATCACCAGCCCGTTCGACTGGACCAGCGCCTGCGTCAGGTTCGAAATGAATGCCGAGTTGTTTGTAATTGCCTGAAGTGTTCCTCCGTTGAACCGCGCGATGGCGGTTGGTCCGCCGAAGCGTGTCAGCGCCGAAGCCTGAACCACGCCTCCGTTCAGTTCCAGAATGCCCTGACCGGTTCCGCTTTCGGCGAGGAGCAGTTGTGAATTGTTGCTGACGGTTCCGCCGTTGACGGTGAGCGTTCCGCGTCCGCCGAGCGAGCCCACAATGATGTTTCCGCCGCCGACCTTTTGAACCAGTCCGCTGTTGACGATCAGGGTTCCCTGCGCGGACGAACTGTTGCGTCCGACAGCAATCCAGTTGGTGGAAATCAGCACGCCGCCGTTTATGACGACCGTTCCAGTGCTGGCGTTCTGCGCGATCCAGAATTCGTTGTTTGAAATCAGTCGAGCGGTGGGATTGAGTTGCAGCGTGCCGCCGTTCACCTGAGCGCTTCCTGTGCTTTGAGAGAGGAATCGATTGGTCGAAATGACAGTGATCACATTGGTGTTGAGTTTGATCATGCGCCCGGAACTGCCGCTCACATCGGTGGTCCAGACGAAATTGTCCGCACGATTGAATTGCAGCAGGCCGTTGTTGATCAGGGGACCGGAGCCGAGTTTACCTCCAGTTCCACCATTGCCGAGTTGTAGTGTGCCTGCGTTCACGGTGGTGGGACCGGAATAAGAGTTCGCATTCCCCGCGATGATGAGCCTGCCGCTTCCGGATTTCGTGAGTGCCACGGTGGCGCCTCCCGCGCCGTTCTGAATGATGCCGCTGACGAGGAAGTCGCCGGCGCCCTGCAGTGTGATGGTTCTTGTTCCGCTGGGCGCGCTGAGCGGAAGCGAACCGGTCATGTTCAACTGGCCTGCATCGGCCTGGATGAGGTAATTCGAACCACCGGTCTGAAGCAGGAGCGGGCCGGAAATCGTGTTGGTTCCGGCGAGACTTTGAATCGCGACGCTGCTGTTGTTGCGCGCGCTGAGGTTGATCGTTTGTGGCAGCGTGATTCCACCGGAGCTGCCGTCGAGTTGGAGCGTGGACGAACCGCCATTGTTGTTTCGGATGAAAATGGCGCTGGCGTTGGAAAGCGCGCGTGAATTCATCAGCTTCACAATCCCATCACTTGACCCGGTGCTGGAGCTGTCGATGTAAACCTGGCCGGTGAATGGATTCGAGGCGGGAAGAATCAAGGTTCCGACGCCGGATTTCGCGATTGACCCGCTGCCGGTCACAGGGCCGTTCAATGTCAATGAACCGGCGGCGATGGTGAACCGGTTGGAGTTCGCGAGCATCACACCGCCTACAAGTGTGTTGGCGCCCGTGTCGTTTCGGAGAAGGGCATTGGTCATCGCGAGATTCTTGATCAGCGCGCCTTCGGAGTTGTTCCATAGCGCCAATGTCGTCCCCGGCCAGAGACTGAGAGTGTCACTGAAGTTGCCCAGTGTCGTCGTGCCTTGAACTCCGAGAAGCCCCTGGCGCACGTCGATGTTGCCGAGTGCAGTCGAACCGAGATCCACGAGCCAGATTTCGTTGATGCCGGTTTTCGTCAGCTTGAAACCGTTTCCATTCAAACTTCCCGGATTCCCGCGGATGTCCCAGCGGCCGCTTCCGCCGAACGTGGTGTCGCCGGTCAGGGCCACCTCCTGCAACGCATTCTGCTGGGCTGCGCTGCTGTTGATGATCGCGCCCGCGTTGCCGAATCCTGCGCCTTGGACGGAAATGCTTCGATGACTGAGATTCAAACCGTTCAAGTCCAGCGTGCCGGACAGAATGGAAATATCGGTTCCGCTGCCGAGCCCCGCTGTGCTGGACGGTTTTACAATGCCGCCGTCGATGTTGACCGGGCCGGTGAAATCGTTGGCGGTGTTCAGCAGCAGCGAGCCGCTTCCCTGTTTTGTGAGGCTCATGGTGCCGGTCAGGTTTCCGGTTCCGGCAAAAGTGAAGTTCTTGGATGCGTTCACAAGAACGGAGCCGGGCATCAGCGAACCAATCAGATTGATGGTTGGTGAGTTTGAACCGGAGTCGTCGAATATGACCGCGTCGAGTTGATAGAATCGGTCGAGACCCGTTCCGTCGAACCAGTTGCTCGCGGTGGCGATGTCCCACGCATTTGCAAATCCATCGCCGCGCCAGGTGATGCCAAGAGGTGAGCCGGTGACGTGGAGCTGAAGTTCGCCGGGTGTTGTGTCGTCAACCGTCACCGCATAACGGGTGGAAGGATTCGCGTAGAACAGATTGCCTGCGTCCCCGGTCATCGAACCGTAGCGAACAACGGTGTAGGTGCCGGGACTGAGGATCGTTCCCGCTGTGGCGTTCACAGTGAAGGTGTTGCTGCCGGACAGGGAGAGTTCGCCGGAAACGTCGATGAGATCATTGATTCCGTTTCCAACGGTGTCTGTCGGCGAAAGATCAAAGACCAGATTGGCTCCACCGGCCAAAGTGAGGTTGTTGCTGAAGGTAAGCGTGCCGATATTCGATCCCGGGGAAACGGTTGCACCGTTTCCGGCGATTACATTTCCGACGACACTGCCACTACCTGCGATTGTCTGATGACTGCCGACGTTCCAGCCGGCCAAAACGGAAACGTCGAGTTCTGCGCCATCCATCACTTCCACTTCGCTGCTGGTTGCAATCGCTTCGGCGGTATTGATGATGAGCGCGCCGTTGCTGACGGTTGTTTCGCCGGAATAGGTATTGGCACCGGAAAGTGACAATCGGCCTGAACCGGTTTTTACCAGACCGTGACTGCCACTGATCGGTCCGCTGATCTGCAGGTTTCCGGAAGAGCTGTTGCTGACAACGAGTCGCCGCGACAGCGAGATGGATGCATTGATGACGTCGTCCGTTCCGAACGGTTTGATGATTCCAGCATCAATTCCAGTGGTGTTGAACTGAAGCGGTCCACCTGATCCGTTTTCCAGAGTGAAGCCATGCGATCCGTCCAGGTCGCCGATCAGCAACATGCCAATCACCACGGATGTGTCGAGAGAGACCGTTTGGTCGCCGAGAATGTTGTTGGTCATTCGCGCATTGGCATCGACGACGTTTGGAATTCCCGCCGACCAGTTGGCGGTGTCGTCCCAGGAATAGTCACCTCCTGCGACCGGCACCCAGCTGGAAATGCCGGGGAGATTCATGGAGATGCCGTAGAAGCCGAGGCTGCCGTAGGAGCTGTATCCGTCGGTTGCGGGATTACCGTTTCCAAGCGGAGCGATCGAAAGAAAGTAACTGCCGGAACTGAGAGGCAATGACATCGCAACACTTTGAACGCCTGATCCAGTATCGATCGCTTCGCGGTTCGTAATGACCGTGCCGGTGGAATCGTACAGCGTGACGTTGAAGTGAAGGTTTCCGCCACGTTCCCACGGTGAAACGGTAAATTGAACCTGTCCGGCACCGGTTGAGAAGGAGAAGAAATCGAGGTCGGTGGAACGCTCGATGATGCCCCAGTTCGTGATCGTTGTACCGACAAGGGGCGTGGCGTTGCCCAGAAAATTCCCGTGGTCATCGGAACGATAAGCGAGTCCGTGCTGAGTGATGATTAACAGGTCGTCTTCGGTGTTGTTGGCGTTGGAGTATTCCCCCTTGCTCCACTGGCTGATCGGTTCGTAGTAGCCGACGCCCATGATGGGCGCCCAATCGCCCTGACCTGTGTAGTAGGAAGCGCCGTTGATGATTCCGTCGTGGCTCAATCCAAGATTGTGTCCGACTTCATGGCTGATGGCCTCCGCGATGTTCTTTTCGCTGTTGCCGAGATTTTCGGGGAAGACGAGGGCGGGTTTGTAGTAATCGCCTGTGTTGTCGAATACGCCGACGTAAGCAATGCCGCCCGGATTTCCGAAGTAGCTTCCAATGGCACTCACCAATGCCCGTGTGCCGTAAACCTGATCGGCGCCACTGCTGCGGGTCAGGGCAGCTTCGCCAGGATATTCCGTGGTGACATCGACGTCGAAAGGAGCGAAGTCCTCAGCAACACGAAGCCAGATTTGCTGAATCGCGGTGAGTTCACCATTGCTGAAGGAATTCGGATTGCCGTCGGTGTCCCAGGGGGGAGCAATGATGTCGGCACCGCCGTTGTTGTTTGCATTCCATGCCGTGCCGGAAATCGTGTGGCCATCGAAGTCGAGGAAGATGGTTTTGGTGGATCCAGGTTTGCTGTGAAGCTTGAACGTCTGGTTGAGCGGCGCGATGGCGGCGGGCGGGGGAGTTGCATTCGTATCGGAAAGAACATGACCTGGCGCACCCGATTCACAGACGTAAAAAAGTCTTCCGTCGCGATCCATCCAGAGCGATCGATCCTGCTGCAGATGTTTGGCGAGTTGCTCGGGAGTTTTCCTGTAGAATTCGGCGATGTCGGAAAGCTGGTTCGTGACGACGCGAACAGCATCGGCGCCTCTCAATTGGCTCGGAAGTCGAACGGAAGGAAAGGGGCGTGATCCGGAGGAGACGACAGTGGCCGGCGCTGCGTGAAGAGCCGCGGACGTGGCAAGGAATACGACCGTGGCAAAGGCCGGGAACTTCCGGAGGAACGTTGAGAGCATAGGGTTTGTGAGCTGCTTTTGTGCCGTGGGGCTTTTTTGAAGGCCCATTCGTATCAGGGAATGGGACGTTCCGTCCATCACTCAAGCGGATGAAACGAACCTGCTGGACACAAAAAAGGCGCTTCCGTGTGTGGAAGCGCCTGAAATGAAGGATTCAGATTATTGAGCTGAATTTGTCGAATCCGTGCTCGGTGTGAGCGGCAGGATACCGAGGTTTGTTGAGGTGCTGGTACCTGGAAGTGCGGTACCGGGCGCTGCTGCCGACTCTGTATCCGCGGGAGCGGCCGCAGCCGGACGTTCGAGCAGTTTCTTGAGTTCGGAATTACGGCCGCCATGAGCATAGCGGTTTTGGAGAATGCCCAGGAACACCGCGAGGACGAAAAAGCCGATCGCCGTGTATTTCGTCGCTTTCGTCAGGAAGTTGCCGGAACCGGCTCCGAACAGCGCGTCCGTGGCTGCACCGCCGAAGGCAAGCCCTGCGCCTGCCTCTTTCTTCGGCAGCTGCATCAGGACCAGCAGGATCAGGAACAGGCAGTCCAGCACGAGCAGGACCGTCAACAAACCAATGACAAAAACCATAAACGTTAGATTGAGTTCTTAATAATGTCCGCGAAGCTCCGGGCTTCCAGTGCGGCACCGCCCACGAGCGCGCCATCCACGTCGGGCTGGCTCATCAGCTCTCGGGCATTGGAAGGCTTAACGCTGCCACCATATTGAATGCGCACCTTCTTGGCAACGCTGTCGTCGAACATTTTCGCCAGGATGCCGCGGATGAACGCATGGGCTTCCTGCGCCTGTTGCGTGGTTGCGGTCTTGCCGGTGCCGATCGCCCAGACCGGTTCATAGGCGACGATGGTTTCCACCATCTGATCCTTTGTGAGCCCGGCGAGGCTGCCGCGGACCTGCGTTTCGAGAACCTTTTCCATCTGGCCGCCTTCGCGTTCCGCCAGTGTTTCACCGACGCAAACGATCGGCTTGAGCGATGCCGCATGAACCGCTGCGGCCTTCTTCGCGATCAGCTCGTCGGATTCCTTCTGATACTGCCGGCGTTCGCTGTGGCCGAGGATGACGTAGCGGACGGAAAATTCCTTGAGCATCACGGCGGCGATTTCGCCGGTGTAGGCACCGACGTTGTTTTCGCTCATGTTTTGCGCGCCGAGCCGGATGTTGGAGTCGAGGATGGCTTTGGAGACTTCGGACAGGGCGGTGAACGGCGGGCAGACCACCATGTCCACTTCCTTCACTCCACCGAGTTCCACTTTCAAACCGCGGACGAGGTCGAGTGCCTCGGCGACGGTTTTGTTCATCTTCCAGTTTCCAGCAATGATCAGTTTACGTTCTTTGTTCATGTTATCAGATTTTTCTTAACGCAAGGGCGCAAGGATGCAATGACGCCAAGGGTTAAAGGCCATTTCGACGCGATGGATGCCGTTCTTCACATATTGCTCGCCGAAGTTGCTCACCAACCCAGGCTTCAGTTTCGTCAGGCGCAGATAGGTCAGTCGTATCTTTGCGCCTTTGCGTTGAATTATTTGTCGCTCAGAGCGGCCACACCGGGCAGGACTGCGCCTTCCAGGAATTCGAGACTGGCGCCGCCGCCGGTGCTCATGAAGGTAACCTGGTTGCCAAGGCCTGCCTTGTTGATCGCCTTCACGCTGTCGCCGCCGCCAATGATCGACTTTGCGCCTTTCTGGGTCGCTTCTGCAACCGCGGCCGCGACCGAGTTCGTGCCGATGGCAAACCGCTTGTCTTCAAAAATTCCCATCGGTCCATTCCACAGAACCGTCTTCGCTCCGAGGCAGACCTGACGGAATTTCTCAATCGTCGCCGGTCCGATGTCCACGCCTTCTTCATTGTCCGGAATGTTTTCTTCGGAGTTCACGCGCGGATTGTTGAGGTCGATGATCGGCTTGCCTTTCTTGTTCAGCTTGTCGGTCACGACCGGTGTGGCGACGGTGTTGTCGATCGGAAGGAGGAACTGAACATTGCGTTTCTTCGCCTTGTCCAGTGCGGCGAGGGCGACGTCGGTCTTGTCGGGTTCGACCAGCGATTTCCCGACTTTGAAGCCCTGCGCGAGCTTGAAGGTGTAGGCCATGGCACCGCCGATGATGATCGTGTCCGCCTTTTCCAGCAGGCGATCGATGACTTTGATTTTGTCGGAAACTTTCGCGCCGCCGAGGATCACGACGAAAGGACGCGCGGGATTTTCGAGTTCATCACCGAGGAACTTGAGTTCGCGTTCCATGAGAAGACCGGCGGCGCACTGGCCGCCGCGTTTGGCGACGATGCGGGCAACGCCTTCAGTCGAGGCATGTGCGCGATGTGCGGCGCCGAATGCGTCATTGACGTAAACATCAGCCACCTTCGCCAGCTTCTCGGCAAATGCAGGATCGTTTTTCTCTTCTTCGTTGTAATAACGGACGTTTTCGAGCAGGACGACGTCGCCGTCCTTCATGATGTTGACGGTGTTTTCGACTTTTTCGCCGATGCAATCATCAACGAACGCAACCGGACGAGCGAGCAGGTCGGCGAGGCGTTCGGCGACGGGGCGGAGGGACATCGAGGGTTCGCGCTGGCCTTTCGGGCGGCCGAGGTGTGCGGTGAGGATGAGTTTGCCACCCTGTTCGATCAGGTGCTTCAGCGTCGGAAGAGTTTCCCGGATGCGGGTTTCATCCGTGATCACCATTTTGCCGTCCTTTTCTTCCAGCGGGACGTTGTAATCGACGCGGATGAAAACGCGTTTTCCACGAACATTCAGGTCTCGAATTGTCAGCTTCGCCATAAATCAGTCTCCAAAAAAAGCCGCGGTGGATTCCGAGGCAGATCAATCAGTATCTGGTGTTTCCCGGGAAACGGGAGCGGGGAGAATATCCAACCCGCCCGGTGAGTCAAAACGATTTACCGGCCTTTGGATTGCAGTAAATTGCGAATTTGTTCCCGTATTTTGCGAACGATGGCCGGTGGTCTTTCGCGACGTTCATGAACGGTAAATTACATTCAGCGTGAACAGCCCGATCATCATCATGCAAAGCGCGGCTTTTCCCACGGCTCCGGCGAGGAGGCCAAGCATGGCTCCGGCTCCGGCCCGGGCGGCTTTCTTCAGTTCATAACCCGCGGTCAGCTCAAGCAACATTGCACCGAGAAACGGCCCGATGATGATTCCCGGCAGTCCGAAGAAAAGCCCGACAATACCGCCAACTGCCGCGCCGATTCCACCCCGCCAGGTAGCGCCGAGCCGTTTTGCTCCGTAGTAGGTCGCGACATAGTCGAGCACCATGGAAATCACCGTGATGGCTGCCAGCAGAATGAGCACAAACGTGCCGGCACTCTCCTGGCCGAAATAGATGCGATGGCCTATTGCCGCGATGAGAACGAGCGGCGCGCCGGGAATCACCGGCACAAAGCTGCCGAGAAATCCGATTGCCATGACGAACAGGGCCAGGGCCAGTCCGATGATTTGCTCCGTGGTCACAGGCCCGAAAATACCCCGGCGCCGGGAGGACGCAAGCGGCTCGAAAACCTCGGAAATCAAGGCTTGCAAACGAATGGTCCTCCGTTACTTTGCTCGGCTCCCGTTCCGGAAAGCCGGCTGCGGGGCGCAATTTTCACTTACACCAGACTGACTATGGCAACAGCAAACGACCTCCGGAAAGGCATGGCGATCAATTACAATGGCGACATCTGCGTCGTCCTCGATTTCCAGCATCGTACTCCCGGAAACCTCCGTGCGTTCGTGCAGGCGACCCTGCGCAGCATCCGCACCGGCAAATCGTCCGACATCCGCCTCAGCTCCACCGAACGCATCGAACCCATCCCGATGATCACCACCAAGATGGAGTTCAGCTACAAGGACGGCGAAGATTACGTTTTCACCAATCCTGAGAATTACGAAACCGTGACGCTTTCACCCGAACTGGTGGGCGACGCAAAGGATTACCTCGTCGAGAACGGTGTGGTGACCGTGACGTTCGTGGAAGAGAAAGCGGTTTCGGTTGAACTGCCGTCCAGCGTGGTGCTCACAGTTACCGACGCGCCCGAAGGCATTCGCGGCGATTCCGCCAACAACGTCCAGAAGCCGGTCATTCTCGAAACGGGAATCACGATCCAGGCTCCGTTGTTCATCAAGACCGGTGAGAAGATCAAGGTCGATACCCGCACCGGGAAATACATGGAACGCGCGTAATCGATCCGGAGTTTTGCGCTTGAAAGAGCCCGCCTTTACGGCGGGTTCTTGTTTTTCTGCGATCCCAAGAATTCCTTTTCAACAAAGTTCCTTTCAGATAATCCTCCGGCATGGTTGAACCGCTGCACAAAGGTGAACAGGTGTTTCGGGGCATTCCCGTGTCAGCGGGGGTTTGCCGGGGAAAAATTCTCGTTCTCGGCAAGGCCAGCCATTCCATCGCGCGCAGTTCCGTTCCGGACAACCAGGTTCAGGACGAAGTCGGACGCCTTGAACGCGCGCTCATCCAGACCCGCCAGGAGCTGTTCGAAGTTCAGCGACGGGTCAGCGAAGCCATGGGCGCTTCCGAGGGAAGCATCTTCGACGCACACCTGCTTGTTCTCGAAGATCGCACGCTCATCGATGAAGTCGTCCGGCTGATCAACAAGGAAAAGGTCAACGCCGAGTTTGCCTTTCACACGGTTGCCGAACGTTACGCGGCCACGCTTGCCGCGATCGAAGACGATTATCTTCGCGAACGCGCCACAGACATGCGCGATGTCACGACGCGCGTCCTCAACAATCTGCTCGGACATCAGGATCACGCCGATCTTAAGAATCTCCAGGAGCCGTGCATTGTCATCAGTCACGACCTCACGCCGTCCAACACCGCGCAGATGGATCGCAGCAAGGTGCTTGGATTCGCGACCGACATCGGGAGCCGGACGTCGCACACCGCCATCATGGCGAGGTCGCTGAGGATTCCGGCGGTCGTGGGTTTGAAAATTGCGAGCGAACAGTTGCAGTCGGGACAGTACGCCTTGCTGGATGGCTTCAACGGGATTGTCATCATCAATCCCACCGACCAGACGCTGTTCGAATACGGTCAGCTGATCCGCAAACAGGTGACGCTTCAGGAGAAGCTGCGGGACATTCTGATGAAGCCCGCGGTGACGCTGGACGGTCACCGGGTTTTTCTTTCGGCGAACATTGAACAGGCTGCGGACGCCGAAGCGGTCACGGCCAATGGCGCGGAGGGTGTCGGACTTTTCCGGACAGAATACCTTTTCGTCAATCGCGACTGTCTGCCGACGGAGGAAGAGCAGTATGAAGCGTACAAGCGCGTTGCCGAAGCGCTGAAGCCGCATCCGGTGGTCATCCGAACCTTCGACCTCGGCGGCGACAAGTTCCTTTCGCACCTGCAGGTTCCGACCGAGATGAACCCGTTTCTCGGCTGGCGCGCGATTCGTTTCTGCCTTCAGGAGAAGGACATTTTTCGCGGACAACTCCGGGCAATTCTCCGGGCCAGCGCGCACGGGAACATCAAGATGATGTATCCCATGATCTGCGGTCTGGATGAGTTGAATCAGGCCAATGCGCTCGTGGAGGAATACAAGGTCGAGTTGCGTAACGAGGGTCTCGCGTTCGACGAACACATCGAAATCGGCGCGATGATCGAAATTCCGTCCGCGGTTCTGATTGCGGACTCTCTCGGCAGGCGGGCGAAGTTTTTCAGCATCGGCACCAACGACCTGATCCAGTATTCGCTCGCGGTTGACCGGATGAACGAAAAGATCGCGCATCTTTACGAACCGACGCATCCGGCGATTGTTCGCCTGATCAAGCAGACCGTGATTGCTGCGCGGCAGAACAACATCATGGTCAGTGTTTGTGGTGAGATGGCGGGCGATCCGGTGCTGACGCCGCTTCTGCTCGGGTTGGGAGTGGATGAACTGAGCGTGGCGCCCCCGGTGGTTTCGCAGATCAAATTCATGATTCGGCGACTCAAGCTTTCTGAAGCTAAGGAGCTCGCAGAATTTGCCCTCCATTGCGAATCGGCTGCTGAAATTTTGAATCGATGCCAGGCTCTCGCAAAAGAAGCTGCGCCCAGTTTGTTCGAGAACAAGCTGTAATCCATTTCCTTCTCATCTTCATTCGAACGGGGCGCCACTGAACCCACCTGCCAGAATTTGTGAAGCGTTCAACGACGTGAGGCTCGCATCTCCCTCTCTTCCGAGCGAATACTGGAGGAGAGAGAGCAGGGAGAGGAGGCTTTTATAATAGAACAGATTTCGTGGTGTGGTGTCGTTGATGAACGGAACGCACCGGTCGGTGCGGAAAACGGGGCAAAGGCAGCTTTGCCCTACCTGTTGTTGCGCCGATTCCAAACGTTCGGCTCCAATTTTTCGTTGCGCCGAGATTCGTTCTTCCATTGAATCCGGCGCGTTTGAGTGCCCGCGCGCGATCACGAATGCATTGCGGCGCACCCCTTGTTCACCCGATTGGGGCAGTGCTGATTTCGTCCCAATTCAGCTATAGAGTGTGTCGTGAATTTTGATCCGAATCTTCATCCGCACCGCCGCTACGATCCGCTGAGCGGCGAGTGGGTCCTTGTCTCACCTCATCGCACGCAGCGTCCCTGGCAGGGACAACGTGAAAGCGCATCGCAGGAACGACGGCCTGAATACGATCCGCAATGTTACCTCTGTCCGGGCAACAAGCGGGCAGGGGACGCCGTGAATCCCAAATACACCGAACCGTTCGTTTTTCCGAACGACTACGCCGCGCTGCTGCCAAATGTGCCGTCCGCTGATGGCTCGCCGAATGAACTTTTCCACAGCGAACCGGTTCGCGGTGAATGCCGCGTGATCTGTTTCTCGCCAAGGCACGATTTGACGCTTCCAGAGATGGCTGTCGCGGATATTCAAAAGGTCGTGAATGTCTGGGCATCGCAGGTTTCGGAGTTGGGCAAAAAATACCGCTGGGTGCAGGTGTTCGAAAACAAGGGCGCCGTGATGGGGTGTTCAAATCCACATCCGCACGGACAAATCTGGGCCGGAGATTTCATTCCGCGCCTCGTCGCTCCGGAAATCGAAACGCAGAAGTCCTATTACGCGAAGCATGGAAAATTGTTGCTCCTGGACTACGCGGAAGCGGAGTTGAAGCAGGGCATCCGCGTGATCGACTCGAACGGGCACTGGCTGATGGTTGTTCCGTATTGGGCCGTGTGGCCGTTTGAACTGCTGCTGCTGCCGCGACGTCATGTGAAGCGACTGCCTGATCTCGCGGACGAGGAGCGGAAAAGTCTGGCGGAGATTTTGAAACTCAGCCTCACGCGTTACGACAATCTCTTTGAAACGAGTTTTCCGTATTCAATGGGCTGGCATGGCGCGCCGACGGACGATGGAAATTACGATTCGTGGCAGCTGCACGCGCATTTCTATCCACCACTGCTGCGCTCCGCCACGGTGAAGAAGTTCATGGTCGGCTACGAGATGCTGGCTGAACCGCAGCGGGATCTGACGCCCGAACAGGCGGCGGCGCGCCTGCGCGAAGTTTCAACAAAACATTTCAAGGCATGAAGAACGGGTCGGTCAGCGGCCCTCTTTCTTCAGCTTCGATTCGATCTTGTCCACCTTGGGCTTGATGACTGCCCGGCTGTAACCCTGGTTGGGATTGCGGTTGTAGTAATCCTGATGGTAGGCCTCGGCCGGGTAGAATTTCTTCAGTGGTTGAATCTCGGTGACGATGGGGTCTTTGAACTTCTTCTGCGCTTCAGCCTTCGACTTCTCGGCTGCGGCCTTTTGATCGTCGTTTGCGTAAAAAATGACGGAGCGATATTGCGTTCCCACGTCAGCGCCCTGGCGGTTCAAAGTGGTGGGATCGTGGGCATCCCAGAAATGGTCCAGGATTTTTTCGAGCGAAACCTGGTTTGTTTCGAACGTGACCTGTGCGACCTCGGCATGTCCGGTCGTGCCGGAACAGACCTGCTCGTAAGTCGGATTCTCCGTCTTTCCGCCTGCGTAACCGCTGACGACGGATTTAACGCCGGGAACCTTCTGGAAAACTGCTTCAATACACCAGAAGCAGCCTCCGCCGAGAGTGATTGTTTCCGAATTGTTCATGGTCTGTGCCCGTGCCGAAATGAGGACCGCGGCAAAAACGAAGCCGACGATCCAGCGGGTTGGTTTGTCCAAACGTGAAAGGATTCTTTTCATCGTCGTTAAGTCGTTCCAGCGACGAAAACTTTTCAATGACTTTTCGATGAACTGTCCGTCCGGTCGAGGTGTTCTCCGGGCGGCAGATCAGCGAACTCTTCCAGATGTTCGGGACGGAGCGGATCCGAAATCGCGTGCTCCTCGCCGAACCACTTTCCGAGATCGACCATTTTGCAGCGCTTCGAGCAGAATGGCCCGTAAGGAGTCGAGAACCATTCGCCGCGACGTTTGCATTCCGGGCATGTGACTGTCATCGCATCAAGGCTTGTTCGGCGTCGCACGATCGGCCTGATTGGCGATCATCGGTGCATCCTTTTCCAGCAACCGGATGTAATCGACGAGAATCCGCTGCGCCTCCTGCAGGTAGGCTGTGTTCCAGTCGAACGTGAGAAGCTTCTCGTCCTCGGGCGAGTCGGAAGTGTCGCCATCGAGTTCCAGCGCTTCACCTTCCACTTTGGCCACTGTGTTTGTTTTCTGAACGGGGGGAGGGAGCCCGGGTTGATCCGCCAGCTTGAGGCTGATCTCGTAAATCTTCTCCTCGGAATCCTTTCTGGCGCGCAGTTCTTTGTCGCGCGCTTTCTGACGCGCTTCAGCCTCTTCCTGTTCCTTGAGCCGCTGCTTTTGGTTCAGGGAAATGGTTCTGTCGGCCTGAGCTTTGCGGTATTCCTCAATGTCCTCGCGGATGTAAATGAAGTCCTGGTTGGTTGAAATCCGTTCGTTGGAATTTCGTAACAATTCGGCCAGATACGGTTGAACCATGTTCAGCCGCTCAAACTTGGCGCTCGGAATTTCATCCCAGGGCATCGGATTCTCCAGAGCCTTCTCGCCAATGTCCTTCGAATGATTCAATCGCGAAGGGAGAACGATGTCGGGAATCACACCTTCCAGCTGCGTCGATGCACCGCTCGCGCGGTAGAATTTGCGAATCGTAAACTTCAACGCACCGGGTTCCGGGTCCGCTTCAGTCCGGCGCAACAATGGCCGGAGCGACTGCACCGTTTGCACCGTTCCCTTTCCGTGCGTGGAGATGTCGCCCACGACAACAGCGCGTCCATAATCCTGCAGCGCGCCCGCCACAATTTCCGAAGCGGAAGCGCTGAAACGGCTGGTGAGCACCACCAGCGGACCGTCATAAACCACAGTGGGATCCGAATCGCGATCGATCTGGACACTGTTATCCATGTCCCGAACCTGAACCACCGGGCCTTCCTTGATGAAAAGGCCCGTCAGCCGAATCGCTTCCTCCAGCGAACCGCCGCCGTTGTAACGAAGGTCCAGGATCACTCCCTTCACCCCTTCTTCCTTGAACTTCTCCAGCAGCTTGGCGACATCGACCGACGTGTATTTGCCGAGAACATCTTTCTTTGCGCCCGCGGCGGCTTCCATCATCGGAGCGTAGAAGGAGGGCAGATTGATGACGCCGAGCCGGACAGTTCGATCGGTACCGACGGGCATGTCGATGATTTTTCCTTTCGCAGCCTGGTCTTCGAGCGGGATTTCATCGCGAATCAAGGTGACTTCCGTGCGCTCTGACTTCTTTCCCGCGGGAGAAACGATCAGGCGAACCTGCGTGCCCTTCGGACCGCGGATCATCTGGACGATCTTCGTGAGGTTCATGTCCACGACATCCACGGGCGGCTGGTTGCTTTGGGCGACACCGACAATCAGGTCTTCGGCGTTGAGCTTCTTGCTCTTCATTGCCGGTCCGCCGGGGAGGAGGCGGGCGATCTTGCAATAGCCGTCTTCAGATCGCAGTTCGGCGCCGATGCCGAACAACTGAAGATTCATGCTGATCTTGAACTGATCGAGCTGATCGCGATTGAAGAAGTCCGAGTGCGGGTCATAGACATGGCTGAGCGCAGTGAGATAAATTCCAAGCACATCGTTCTGATCCCAGTCGCTGTACATTCGCAACGTCCGGTGATAACGATGGCTCAGCGTGTCCACGATCTCTTCGTGCATTGCCTTCTCCGAAAGCGGGGCGTTGGTGGAGGTGTCCTTCGATGCAGTTGAAGCGGCTTTGTTCGACTTCGTGATTTTGCTGAGTTTTTCCTGCAGGTATTCGAAGCGGAGACGCTGACGCCAGAGGTTTTTTGCCTCGGCGAGATCAGCCGGATAAGGCGACTCACGCCGATCGATGGCGATGCGCTCGTCCGTGTCGAACCGGAAATTCTCCTTCTCCAGAAGTTCATCCGCGAAGTTCACCCGCTGCTGCAAACGCTCCATGTAACGGGCAAAAATGTGGAAGGCGGGCGAGGTGTCGGCGTTCCTAGAACGGGTCACCGTGAGATTGTCCAGGCTGGTGCGATAGCGTTCGAACTCGGTGAGATCGCTCTGAAGGAAATGGAGATGCTGGGGATCGAGTGATTCGAGGTAGCGGTCGAGGAACTGGCTCGAGATCGCGTCATCGAACGGCCGCTTGGAATAGTGATAGCCACCCAGAAGGTAGGCGGTCCAGAAGGCTATCTGTCCCGAGTCGGCGGCCGGTTGGGGCATTTTCCAGCTGTTCGTGTTTGTTCCGCTCGCATTTGTGGAAACAGCGGCGGACAGAAGCGCCGGGGCATTCAGAAGCGAGCAGATCAACAGCAGTGGCAGATGTCTCCCGCGAAAAAGCGTTTGGTAGATCATTTTCTTAAAAGGTCGTCAGGACGATAGCATAGGTTCGACGGAATGCAGCAACATCTGTTCACAGATTTCGGCCGGGAAATTCAGATTTGTGGAACCTGCGTTGACCTTTCCTGGAAGGACTTGCGGGAAAAAGTGGCGGGAGTGGCGGGGCTCGAACCCGGGACAAATCCAATGTTTGTGCACGCAAATCGGTGGGTTGAAAGGGGAGCGCACCCCGCCTCGCGGAAGATTCGGGGCATTCCAAACTGTTTCAGGATAACCGACACCTGAGTATCGTAGTTAAAACGGGCGGGCCGTAATCAGTCAGCGCATTTTCGTACAGGTCTCCCCGACGGGGGGCGGGTGGAGTGCGCGTGTTCTGACTTCTGACTATGGCAAGTAGTGAGCCGTCAGTCTGACCAAATGTTTCTCGGGCAGCTGAGATGTTCCAGACCCACAAAGCGGAACAAGTTCGTCCGAATAAACGTTGCCGTATGTCCATCCCAAATAGAGAGTCACTCCTGGGTGAGCGAATACACCATGTCAGTCACAAAGCGCCTGAACGATTCGTTCTCGACGAATTGTTTGTAAACTTCCGTGTCATCCTTGAGAAACACCTGCATGACCTTCTCCAGCGCTCTGTCGTGAGCGAGGCGCGCTGTGTGTGGCGTGTTTTGTTTGGCGTTTCGGTACGCCGTATTGGACGCAACTTTGGGTGCAATGTCATCTTTAATGCGCTTCACTATGCGGTCACTGTCATTGAATAGCGTCCCAAAATGCTCGTTGAACGTTTTGAGAATGTTACTTAACCGATCCATTTCCGGCTCGCGCCTGTGCCCGCCGGCCTCCACAGACACGGGCGCAATCTCGGCATTCTCATCAGCCACCGCGATTTTCATCACCGCCTTCGTCTCCACCCGGTAGCTGTCCATGTCGATGGCCTCAAGAATTCCCTTGGACAAATCCTCTTCTTTCGGTGCCGGCAACTTGGGAATGAGCAGGTTCAGGACAATGGACAGCTTCTCCCATTCGCGCATTGGGTAGGGCATGACGGATGCGAGAAAATCATATGTGCGCGCGAATGCCTTGGCCTTGCCCTTGAAATCCACTTGCTCGTCCTCGTCGAGCTGCTCTTTGTAAACCGCCACGCAAGCATCGAGAATCGGATCGAGCTTGTCTCGTTCTGCGCCGCTGAGGAACAAATCCACCAGCGCTTGCACCTGTTCCGGCGAATAAACCTGCGCGTTGTCCAGTGCCGCCTTCAAGTCGTGCAATTTGTTCGGGTCGGTTTCTTCGCTCAACACCGTGGTGCGGTAATAATCTGAGAAGGCGAACGTGATCGTGTCGGAGTTATTCTGAAAATCCAGTACGAAGACGTCATGCTTCTCCGGATGCGCGCGGTTCAAACGCGAAAGCGTCTGCACGGCTTTTATTCCCGCCAACGGCTTGTCCACATACATCGTGTGCAACAACGGTTCGTCGTACCCCGTCTGGAACTTGTCCGCGCAAATCAGGAAGCGATACGGGTCTTCCTGAATCTTCTCCGCGATGTCACCGCTGGGAAAGCTGTTCAACGACAACTCCGTTGACTTCACGCCCTTGAACTCGTGTTCCCCGGAAAAGGCGACAATCGGCAGATAGGGGCTTTTGCGTTCTTCCAGATATGCTTTGAACGCGTGGAAATACTGGATCGCGCGCTCGATGCCATTGCACACAATCATCGCCCGCGCCTTGCCGCCAATCTTGTTCACGGCCATCACCTGGTTGTGGAAATGGTCCACCATGATTTCCGCCTTCAAGCGAATGGCGTGGTCATGGCTCTCGACGTATTTCCGCAATTTCTTCTGCGCCTTCTTTACATCGAACTCCGGGTCGCCCTCGATCTTCTTCACCAGCTTGTAATAGCTGTCCACCGGCGTGTAACTCTTGAGCACATCGAGAATAAAGCGCTCCTGAATCGCCTGCTTCATCGTGTAGCTGTGAAACGGGTCGTGCTTCACCTTGCCCTCGGCGTCCGGCGGCAACGCCTTGCCGAACATCTGCAAGGTCTTCGGCTTTGGTGTGGCCGTGAAGGCGAAGTAACTGGCGTTGGTCAGCATCTTTCGGGCAGCCGCACGTTTGTCCAATGCATCATTGACGGTGTCCTCCGGATCAGCCAACGCCGTGCTCATGGCGGCCGAAGCCTTCCCGCCCTGGCTGCTGTGCGCTTCGTCGATGATGATGGCAAACTTCCGGGATTTCTCTTCCTTGGCAATCTCATCGAGAATAAACGGAAATTTCTGTACCGTGCTGATGATGATCTTCTTCCCGCTCTCGATGAACTTTCGCAAATCGCCGGAATGTTCCGCATGTCCGACCGTCGCGCCCACCTGCATGAATTGCTTGACCGTCCGCTGAATCTGATCGTCCAGAATCCTCCGGTCCGTCACTACGATGACCGAATCAAATACCTCCTTTTCGTCCCGCTTCACGCCGACGAGTTGATGCGCCAGCCACGCGATGGAATTGGATTTACCGCTGCCGGCCGAGTGTTGGATGAGATACCGGTGGCCCGAACCTTTGGCCGCCACATCAGCCAACAGTTTCCTCACCACATCGAGCTGATGGTAACGCGGGAAGACTTGTTTGCGCTTTTTCTTTCCGGTCCGGGGATTCTTTTCCTCCACGATCTGCGCGTAACATTCGAGGATGTTCGTGAGACCGCCGGGCGTGAGCACTTCCTTCCACAGGTAATCCGTCTTCAATCCGTGCGGATTTGGTGGATTCCCAGCACCATCATTCCAGCCCTTGTTGAACGGCAGAAACCACGAGCCTTTGCCGCGCAGTTCTGTGCACATCTTCACCTCGGCATCGTCCACCGCGAAATGCACCACGCAGCGCCCGAACTCGAACAGCTTCTCACGCGGATCACGGTCGCGCCGATACTGCTCCACCGCGTCCTCGACCGTCTGTTTTGTCAGGCTGTTCTTCAACTCAAACGTGGCGATGGGCAGGCCGTTGATGAACAGACACAAGTCCAGCGCGCGCCGTTGTTCATCCAGGCTGTAACGCAACTGGCGTGTGATGCTGAACCGGTTTTTGGCAAACAACGCGGCTGCCTTCGCGTTTCCGGGTGAGGGCGTGCCGAAGAACAAATCAAAATGCAGCGGGCCATGCTCAATGCCTTTGCGCAACACGTCGATCACACCACGCTTGCCGATCTCATTGCTTAGACGAGAGAGAAACTTCAGCCGCGCGATGTCTTTGGCCTCCTTGTAATCGGCCATGCCGATCTTCTTGAACGCCTCCGGCTGCGTGGCTTGCAGGAACTGGAAAAGCTGCGGCACATCCAGTGCGTAGGCGCGGTCGAAGTCCTTGGGATTCCCAGCGAGCCAACCGCTCCCGGCGGCTTTTTGCGCTGCCAGCGAGTCCGGCGTTTCCGCGAACGCTCCATCACTGGCGAACACCAAACCGTCCACGCCGGTCATGTGCCGCATGATCAGCGTTTCGAGACCTTTTTCGCTGGTGTCGGTCGTCGGCATGGCGCTTCAAATCCAGCCATGTCCTTCCAATCGCTCGTGGGCAAGTTCGATATGCTCGCGCGTCATCAGCTTTTTCTTCCGGGCGTTCCAATGGTGAACGCCAGAAACTACTTCATCCAAGTCCTCCGCTCCGTCATAAGTGGCTACCCAGTGGACCGTTGCGAGCAATTCCATGCCGTAGGGTGATTCAAATCCTTCGACCAGTTTTGCTACACGGTTCAACCTATCCAGGCTCGGCACGCTCGAATCTACATGAGACTCCAGAAATGCCTCTGCCTCCTGCACCGCGCCGGGCTGCAACATGATTTCCGTATCCGGCTTGTTCCGTCCATCAGCGAAGCCGAGCGTGAAATGTCCCTCAAATCGGTGCAGCAAATGCCGCAGATTGTCGGCGTACGGACCATAGGTGTCTTTCGCAAAACGAAGGCGCAGCGGCTCGCCCGCTTCTTGAAGGAAATAGAGCAGCTTGTGAATTTCCAGCAGCGTCAACTGATAGCCCAGCGCAAAATACTGCTGCCAGATTTTCAGCACAATGGCGCGGCTCGGATTCATGGTCGGACGCGGCGTGGCATGGACGATGGCTGAGGCGGTCGGCGCACCCTTGGGAGGAAACACCAGCACTCGCACGTTCTCTAATGGCGCGAGCGTTTTCTTGATTCGCGGGAAACCCTCGCTCCAATCCAGCCCGCCGTTTCCACAACCAAGTGGCGGCAGAGCAATGCTGCGAATGTGCAACCGTTCAATTTCTTTCACGAGCGATTGCAAACCGGCCTCGATGTCTTCAATTCGCGATGGCGAACGCCAGTGTCGCTTGGTCGGAAAGTTGATGATGTAGCGTGGCTGAAACATTTCACCACGCTCGAAAATGTGCATCCGCCCCGGTCGCACCTCGCCAGCCTTGCACGCCTGTTTGTAAGCAGCCAGCATTTCCGGGAATTTCTTGGCGAATTGCAATGCCACGCCTTTGCCCATCACGCCTTCGGTGTTCACCGTGTTCACCAGCGCGTCGGCTTCAGCCTCAAGCAAGTTGCCTTCGATCAGTTCGAGCATGGTTCGGTTGCTCATAAATTGTAATACCAGTTGGGTTCGATTGTCACTCGCGGTTTATGGACCGAGTTCGCGAGCGCCGCGCGAACACAGGTTGCCATGGCTGCATCCAGCACGCCAATCGAATGAACCTGCGGCCACGGAAAACGCCCATGCACCAGAAATTCGGCCTGCTTCCGACGCTTAATGTCGGGATCAGCCAACAACCAGCGACCACCCCAGCGCCACGTTTGCACCGCGTTCCAATCCACACGTTCCAAATCCTTCAGGTCGGAGAAAAACTCCGTGACTGCCTCGACTGCATGGCCGTCAGTGAAACACCAGTTTGAAAGTTGCGCCGCAACTTGCTCGGCGTGCGCGACCAGATAAACCACGTCCCGCTGGCCGCCCTGATAGGCGGGAACACCGCCCTTGTGGATCGCCCCCAGCATTGGCGAGCGGTTGCAGAAATAAAACGGCACGTAATCCGCCACCACCCCGCCGGCCGCTACAGATTCACCGCGCAATGTCTGGACGCGACGGCGCTTGCGCCGCTCCTTGATGGTGTCGTAGGCGATGGACTGGGCGCAGAGCCCGCGACGCTCCGCTTCTGCGTCACACAACAAGCCGTCTTCCCGCAGGATGGCAGGCAGATTAGCAATGTGCGTGATGTGATAGATCGGGGTCACTCGGTTTCAACAGTTTCCAGTTCGGTATCATTCGGCGAGACCGCGGCAGCGAGAGCGATGGGTTCAATCTCTTCCGGCAGTTTGGCGGCGGCGGCGCGCACGTCCAGCTTGCCGGTGACCACGTCCGCCGTCAGTCGCGTCCGGTATTCGCGCAGCAATTCGATTTCGCGGTCGGCGCGGGCGAGAGTTTTTTCAACCACGCTTGTCTGTGATTGAATTTCTTGAACGATCTTATCTTGCTCGGTGCGCGTTGGCGGAACTGGAAGAACCATCCGAGCGTAACGCGACGAATTGAGATTGGCCTGATGCAGACTGACCAAAGCCTGACTTTTAGCAAAACTCCAAAAGCGTGTGCTGTTGAGCAAATAATTTAACCAATGCGGACTGTTGCTTTCTCGAACTCGAAGCCGGACGAGGTAAGATGCAAATGTAATTTCATCGGCTGCGTCACCTTCAAACAAACCAACTTTGCCAACTAACTCCGGGCTGTTTGTACGGTTGAAAAGAAGATCATTTCTTTCGAGCAAAAGACCGAGCGGCACTCGATCTAAGCTGCCATTTTTGGGAATAAAAATTTTCCCTTCGCGAATGTGTCCCATTCCCAAGACGCGAACTTTTCCTTCACCTCGTGCGTTTTCGGATGTGCCATAATCCATTCGCACAAGAAGCTGTTTGAGTGGGCGTGTTTGCCAATGCTGCGGAATTTCGCCGAGCCAGGGGATGCCGGAGGGTTTGAGGGGGACGTTTGGATTCAAACCACGGGTGACGGCGCGGTGGATGATGGCCTGCTTCTGCTCGTTCAGCAGCGCGATCAGCTTCCGCTTGGCCCGGATGGCCCGCTCAATCCGCCCGTTCGCGTGATCCAGAAACCGCACAATCGCCGCTTGCTCGTCGGGGGGTGGGATTGGAACTTTGTTGTTTTTCAACCACGGGATGTGGATGTCGCGCTGAATGTCGCCTACACCTTTCGAGGCAGTGACGTTCTGTGCCACCATCGGGTGTGATTGAAACAGGTAGTCGGCAAATCGAGGATTTAGCGAGGCATCCAATTTCAACACAACGTAGGCAGGGCTGATGATTCCATGATGCCGCGATACGCCAACCGAGCCGCGCCACGCTTGCTGATTATTCAGAACAAAATCGCCTTCGTGAACGACTTGGTAAATCGACAGGTCTCTTCCCGGTTTGTGAACCTGTCCTCCGCCTTCGCCATACGCGATGACTCCACGTCCTAAAAACACAGAGAGCAGCGGTAGGTCTGGCCGTTTTTTCTCTGAGCGAATTTTCGCCACGTGCCAAAGCTTCTTTACAGGCCATTCGCGTCTGATCGCGAATTCAGGCGCAGCGTCGACGATCTCTAATCCATCCATCATTTCGCGCCTCCGTTTCCCGCGCAGCCTTGCTGGAGAATCCCAACGGGATTCCATCGTTCAGCCCAGGGTTGGTCCGAGCCGGACCGGCAAGGAGCTACCCTGGGAAACGCGTTCAAAATGGAATCAACCCCGACGGGGTTGCATCCCTTCCCGAACCGGCGGATGACACAACCCCGTTGGGGTAGGAAAAAATAATCAACCGGTTGACCCAGGGTAGCTCGTGCCTCGCAACCCTGGGCTGAATGATGCAACGCCGTTGGCGTTGAGGCGCGGTATGGCCGGCCTCGGCTTTTACAGAATGAAAAGCGCTCTTTCACTTTTCGCCTCCCTTGACGATCTCATCAAGCAGCCCATTGGTTTCCTTCACCAGCGCCGGAATTTCGGTGCGGATTTTCTGAAGCGTGCGGGGGCGGGGCGGTTGGTAGAGGTGGCGGGTCACAGGACCTTCCTCCCTTCGCAGAGATTGATGAGTTCAGCCAGGGCCAGCACGTGGGGGCGTCGGCCCGCGCCTTCCCGCACGGTGTGAAGAATGCCGTTTTGCCTCAAATTGCCGAGGAGATTGGCCACCATCGGTGCGCTGGGCATGTGTTCCAGCCGGGTCACATCGCTGCTGCGGAAGATGGGACGCTCGAACATGTAATCCAGCAGCGGCACGGCGAATTGCGAGCGGGTGAGATCGAGCACCTGCTTTTTCAGCCGCTCGTAAAGGTCCTGAATAGCGCGAGCCTTGTTGGTGTTGGCTTCCGCCTGCGTCGCCACTCCTTCAAGGAAAAATGCGCACCAACGCGTCCAACTGCCGGGCTGTCCCAGTTCGCGGAGCCCGGTGATGTAATCGTCGCGCCGCGATTCAAAAAAGGCCGAGAGATAAAAGCAGGGACGGCTCAGAATCTTTTTCTCGAACAAGAACAGCGGAATGATCATACGGCCAATGCGACCGTTGCCGTCGAGGAAAGGGTGAAGGATTTCGAATTGCGCATGAACCAGCGCGAGCTGAACCAGCGCATCCGGGGCGTCCGAATGCCAGTACGCTTCCCAGTGGTTCAAATGCTCCTGCAGATGCAGAGGGGCGGGCGGGACAAAAACGGCCTGCTCGATCGGCGTGCTCTCTTTGCCAATCCAGTTTTGCGTCGTGCGAAAGCGGCCTCGACCTTTGCTGTGTCCGCGCACGCTGTCCATGAGAACCTCATGCAATTTAAGCAGCGTATTAAGACAAAACGGACGATCCTTGAGGAGATTTTCCGAAACGCGCAAGGCCCGTCGGTAATTTATGATCTCGTAAATATCTGCACGCCGGGAGGAATCGGCAGGGAATTCGCCCGCTTCAAATTTCAAAACATCCTCGAAGTCTGCCTGGGTGCCTTCGATTTTGGAGGAAAGCACGGCTTCCTGGGTTGTGATCGGGGAAAGGAGGACATCGGGATTGGGGATGCCATAGAACAAGCCCTCAAGCGTCGCGATTGCCCGGTTGGCCTTACCAATCCGAGGCATGAGCCCCAGCAAGTCCAGGTCTCTCGGCGGAAGATTCTGCGGTTCAAACGGCTTCATGACGACACGCTTTGTGTTAAGTCCATTTGCGACGACCGTTTTTGTATAAAGCAAAACGGCTTTTAGTTAAAACAAATTTGTTTGTGGCTGCTCCAGTTAATACAAAAAAGAGCCTCAAAACTTCATCGCTTGCCGCCTTTCACAATCTCATCCAGCAACCCTTCGGTTTCTTTTTCCAGTGCCAGAATGTCGGCACGGATTTCCTCAAGGCTGCGAAGTGGTTGCGGTTTGTAGAAATGACGCGTGAAAGAGATTTCGTAGCCAATCTTCGTGGCGGATTCGTCAATCCACGCATCCGGTGTGTAGGGCAGTACTTCGCGGCGAATGAAGGCCTCGATGCCACCCGGTTCGAGTAGCGGCACTTGCTCGGTATCGCGCAAGTCTGGGTCGGGCTCGTATTCGACTACCACCTCACCCCGGCCCTCTCCCCCAATGGCGGAGAGGGAGACGGAATAAAGACCGTGCAACGGGTCGGCTTTAACTGATTTGCCACCTTTGCCGGGCTTGTGAATCTTGGCGATGACGGGCGGGGCGGTTTCCACCCGCCAGCTTACGGCGCGCAGAATCAATTTCAGGTCGCTGGCGGAGAGTTTGATTTTCAATTTTTCCAGCGCCTCGTTCACGCGCTCGCGGAAAATGTTGTGATCTTCAAACAGGTCGCCGCCGAGTTCCTTGCGCAGAACAGTGGCGGTTTCCACCAATCGCCCATCCCGTTCCCAGGTGCGGGGATCAAGCAGCTTCTTCTTTTTCTTCTCCGAGAGTGCTTGCGCACGGCCACTGGCTTCGCCCTCGTCGTCTTCGTCGCTCTCTCCCCATTCGTTGACGAGCTTTTCGAGTTTGGCTTCCACCTTGGTGAACGTCTCAAACACGGCGTCGCCCAGTTCGTTGTAGAGCGCGGAACGGATGTCTTCGTCGCCGGATGCGAAGCGCAGCGCTTCGATGGCTTTCACCGTGAGCTGGCTGTGCAAGCGCAACGGACGCTCGACGGTCACCTTCCAATAGCCAAAGGCTTTGTTCGGGAAAATCTTCGATTGCTCGGTTTCCTTGAACGCAAGGTAGGTGTCGCAGATGCGCTGGATGTCGTCCGGGGCAAGTTCGCAGTTTTTCTTGCCCAGATTTTTGCGAAGCGGTTTGGACCATTGCGTGGCGTCAATGAGCTGCACCTTGCCTTCCCGCTTCGTGCCCTTCTTCCGGTTGGAAACCACCCAGACGTAGGTGGCAATACCGGTATTGTAGAACAGGTTCAACGGCAGAGCGACGATCGCTTCGAGCCAGTCGTTCTCGATGAGCCAGCGCCGGATGTTGCTTTCGCCCTGGCCGGCGTCACCGGTGAACAGCGACGAGCCGTTGTGGACTTCGGCGATGCGGCTGCCAAGCGGTGTCTTGTGGTTCATCTTCGACACCAGGTTGGCGAGGAAGAGCAATTGGCCGTCGCTGGAGCGTGTGACGAGGGAAAGTTCCTCGCCCTCGTGCATCACCTTGAAACGCGGGTCGCGCATCCCGTCCTTGCCGCCCATCGCTTCCAAATCCTTCTTCCAGCTTTTGCCGTAGGGCGGATTGGAGAGCATGAAGTCGAACTCCATGGCGGGAAAGGCGTCGTGTGACAGCGTGGACCATTCCGCGCCGCCGACGATGTGATCGGCGTTTTCACCCTCGCCCTTCAGGAGCATGTCGGCTTTGCAGATGGCGTAGGTTTCAGGACTGATTTCCTGGCCGTAAAGGTGGGTGACGATCTGCTTTTTGTGGCCGTCGGAATGTTCGCGCAGGGTTTCCTCGGCCACCGTCAACATACCGCCCGTGCCGCACGCCCCATCGTACAGCAGGTAACCCCCGGGTTTGATGCGATCCGCCACCGGCAGAAAGATGAGATTGGCCATGAGCTTCACGGCATCGCGCGGTGTCCAGTGTTCGCCGGCTTCCTCGTTGTTTTCCTCGTTGAACTTTCGGACGAGTTCCTCGAACACCGTGCCCATGGCGTGGTTGTCAATGCCGTTAGGGCTCAGATCTATGTCCGGATCGAGAAACTAGCTGATGAGTGTGCCGAGGGCGTCGGCTTTGGACAGGCGCGGGATACGGTCGCGAAACTCGAAATTGGTGAGGATGTCCTGCACGTTCGACGAAAAGCCGTCGAGGTAATCCAGGAAATCCTGTTGAAGCTGCTGCTGGTTGCCGCGCGATTTGAGGTCGCGCAGCGTGAACCTGGACGTGTTGTAGAACGATTGCCCGGCGGCATCGCATAGCGCCGCCTGCTGCTCGGTGATTTTTAGCTTGTCGAGCTTGGCTTTGGTTTCGAGAACCGCCTTTTTCGTTGGTTCAAGCACGGCATCCAAGCGGCGAATGACGCACATGGGAAGGATTACATCGCGATATTTTCCGCGAACGAACAAATCCCGGAGCACATCGTCCGCAATGCCCCAGATGAAGGAGACGATTTTGTTGTGAGTGGCTTGGTCCATCTTCTGAATGACTTATTGCCGATTCTTTGCCCAATGGAAAGAGTTACCCGCCGTCAGCGGGCTTGGTGGTCGCGTCTCTCGATGACGGCAAGAAAGAAAGCCTCGTCAGCAGAATCTGTGGGTTGATTCGGGTTCGGGAAGGCGGCCGAGCGTG
>CALBZA010000012.1 GCA_937890005.1 uncultured Verrucomicrobia subdivision 3 bacterium
AGCTGCCGCTTTGCCCCATATTCCATTCTCGCAATGAGCGGGAATGAACGAAGGACTTTATCACACCCGTTCGTGGGATTTGAAACGTCAGGGACAAAAACTTCGCTCGCTTGTTTTTGTTGAAGTTTGGGCGGAACGGCAGGTCCGCCCTACCTGGAATCAAAAGCTGAGCTGGAACCTCGCGACGAAGGTGCGTTCGCGAGGGAGTTCGTTGTGCCAGACCAGCGGATGCAGACGGTAATCCTGATCGGTCAGGTTGAGCACACCAACTTCAGCGCGGGCCCGACGATTCCAAAAACGGTAGCCGCCGACCAGATTGAAGTGCCAGAAATCATCTCCCGGCAGGCTTGACAGATTTTCCATATGCTCCTGACGGTACCAAACCGCTTCGAAGCTCGAGAAAAATCCTGACGAATGATTGAAGTTCACGTGCAGATTCAACTGGTGGAGAAGGCTCGCCAGATGTTGCCGGGGAGCTATGTCGTAATCATCGACTGTCAGAGAAAACATTTCGGGATACGCCTGTTTAAAATCGACGTCAGTGACCCGGTAGCGCGCTCCTACAACCCACTCTGATCCGATCAACTGGTCGGCAGTGAAGACGATCGAACGTTCGCTATAATCCAGTCGGTGCTTCATTCCGAATCCGTTTGGAACGGCCTGGAAAAATTCTGGGTCCGTATCGAGAAAATAAGCACTTTGCCATCGATCAAATTTCGAATTCAACATTTCGGCTGATAGGGAAAGATAGGTGCCGGTTTCAAACTTTTGCTCCAGCATCAATCCATAGGTTTCAAACCTCGCTCCCGGAATTGAGCCGAGCAAACTTTCCGGAATAAGAGTTCGGAAGGACTGATTGATTCCAGCCACCTGAGTAGGTTCGATCCGCAAATCCTGATCCAGACTCGCTCCTCCGAGAGAGCGGGTATAGGCAAAACGGAGCGTTGTCTGATCGGTTGCATTCCATATCAACCCCGCTTTGGGAGAAAGTTGATTCCTTTCATCCTGTCGACCCCAAATTGGGGTCGAAAACATGAATCGAGGATATTCAATCCAGTCGTAACTCAAGCCTCCCACCAAACGAAGCGACTCGTGTATTTGCCAGGATTCGTACGCATAAACGCTGAACTGACCGAAGTGAGAATTGATGTTCTGGTCTGCAGCAACAGGATCTGTAAAGAAGAAATCGTCAATACTCCTGGCATAATGCTTGTCCTTGTAACTCGCATGTTGCACACGAGCGCCTATTACAGCGGTATGACGATCGGTTTCGAAAACTTGCTGGAGTTCCGCCGAGTAGGTCTCCCGCTTCGAAGAAATTTGCCATAAATTAAGAAAAGGCAGTCGAACACCAGATATAGCCCCTTCTGAAAAGAGGGTTGCCAGCCCGCTGACATTCTGCGCGCTTATATCTCCGTCTGTGTGCAAGCGTCCGAGTAACAGCAACGTGTGAATTCCCGGACTCCATTCACGGTGATATCCAAGCACTACATTGGGAATTTGCTCCTCCTCGGTTTCGAAACTGGGAACCACTCCATTGGGATCATATCGCTGCGCGACATCGCCAGTTTTCTGCTTTGCCCCCTCCACTCTGAGAAATACATGATCTTGCGAAGTAATCCGTTGCTTCAAAGAGAAGACGAGCTGCTTCAGTTCGTAGTCGTTGTTTAAATACTGCCCCGGATCGGTGAGATACGTTCCCTCCAAACTATAATTGAAGGAGTCGAACGTGCCGTATTGGACAAACGACTGGCTCCATGCGCCACGGCTCAGGTATTCGGTGCGGGTAACGAAGCCGAAGTGATTCTGTGTGAAGAGACGCGCATATTCACCCTGTGACACAGCGGGTGAAATCGGTCCTGCTTCCACCGGAGCCAGCAGATTGGCCAGCCAGTATTCCTGATAGGTTGGCGTTTGGTAGCGCAGATTGACGTTGTTTCGGTCGCGCATTGCCTCGTAGCTGTAGGCCAGGAACATGTGCGCGGAGTAATTGGCGTAGTCGTAGGTGACGGCGCGGGTGGCTTCGCGATGGCCCACATCCGTCATGCCGGCATCGGCATAAATCTGCGCCAGGTTCGCGCTGCGCACCGCGTGGTCCTGATTCAACAGCAGCTGCGAACGATAGACGCTGCGGTTGTCGTTCAGCGACTGCGATTTCTCCAGGTCACGGATCGCGTCGTTCACACGGTTGTTCCGCTGATGCACGAGCGCCGAGTAGAGGTAAGGCGTCGGATCGTTGGGATCGAGCCGGGAGGCGAGTTTCAGTTCTTTTTCGGCGTGGTCGAAGTCGCCGGCGGTTTGATGCGCCTTGCCGAGGTAGCTGCGCAGTTCGGCGCGTTGCGGTTCCAATGCGGCGGCAATCAACAGGTCTTCACGACCGCCGGCACGGTCGCCGCGGCGAATGCGGCAGAGGCCGCGTCCAAGCCATGCATTGGCGAGAGCCGAGTCGATCTGCAACGCGCTATCGAACGATGCGATCGCTTCGGTGATTTTGTTTTCGGCCGCCAGCAGGAAGCCATTGAGCGCAAGCGCCTGGGCGTTGCGCGGTGACAGTTGCAGTCCGCGTTCCAGCGCTTCACTGGCCTGATTAATCTCTCCAAAGCTGAACTCCAGCTCAGCCAGACGTGTCCAGGCAAAGCCGAACTGCGGAGACTTCACGGTTGCTTCACGCGCCAGCTCGCGGGCTTTCTCCAAGGATTCACTGCGATTGGCCCGGGATTGTTCGTGATAACTTTGCGCCACCAGTTCGGTGGCGGATTGCGGGTTGGCGATCGCGGATTGCGGACTGCGTTTCACCGCCGCAATCAGCGTGCGGATCGCGGCGGCGAGTGGTTGCGGGGATTCGGAGCGGATGTTGCCGAGGATCGCCTCGGTCTGTTCCACCTGCCCGACGGACAGCAGCAGTGCGGCGCGATAGACGCGTTCGGCATCGGAACCGGGCTGGCGATTCTCCGGATAACGCGCGAGCGCATTCAACAGGTCGCCGGATCGATATGCTGCGATGGAATCGGCCAGCGCGTTTTGCTCATCGGCGCTCAGGTTCAGGTCTGCGAGATCGAGCACAGCCGGGTAATAGAAGCACCATTGGAGAACATTGTTCGCGATGAACCCGGCGGTCTGCACCGGCGCCTGGCCGGGATCGGCAATGGCTTGCTGTCCATTCGTCAGCACGAGCGTGGCCTGTTCGTTGCCGAAGCGGACCTTGCCGTCCACGACAGAGATCGTGGTCCGGTCCGAATCGTTCACGGCAACGACGAACTCCGTTCCCTCAACGCCTGCCGAAGTACCGCGTGTCACAATATGAATGCGCCCGGGCTTTTCGCGATGGAAGAAGGAGAGCACACCGCGAATGAGGCCGACGTTGGCATCGGATTGCGGTTCGCGTGGCGGCAGGATCTCCAGCTCGGTCACCGCTCCGAACGGAATGACACTCTGCTCGGACCAGCGCAGTGCGACGCGGCTGTTGGCCAAGGTTCGAACGCGGTCGCCGGTGACAAGCACCTGATTGGTCAGGGCGGGGGACCAGCCGGATGCGCCCACTTTGAAGACTTCCACCGTTCCCTGCATCTCAACGATCCGCACGCGAACTGGCGCTGGATTTGTCTGCGCCGCCAAGGGCAACAGACCCAAGAAATAAAACGACAACGTGAGGAGAAAGGGGACGACGGCCCGCTGTGACAGTTTCACTGGTTCCTTTTGAGTGGTTGTTCTGATGTTTGGAGGACGAGGAAGTGCTCCGCCCAGCCCAAAGCGCTGTCACGAAATCAAAAAGACCATAAATTTTCAACGGTAAAACACCGCCGGGAACGGAAAAATGCAGGGTCTTTTTCCCAGAGGGCGGAAGTTGTTGAGGAACATAGCTGAAAGTTTG
>CALBZA010000013.1 GCA_937890005.1 uncultured Verrucomicrobia subdivision 3 bacterium
TGATTACCAGCCACTTATATCCTCACCCCACCTCGAATAGCGGAAGTCGGGTTAGTTCAGAAGGAGTGGGAAGATTTACAGTCTGATGCCCTTAGCCGTTCACGACTGCGAGTTCGGGTCCATCGCTATCCGATTTGGTCATTGAATTCGCCAACTGCTGGCGAAGCGTTTGCAGCTCGTCCAAGAGTTTTTTGTGTTCACTATCAGTCAGAGTGACTTTCTTTTCTTCCGGTTGGGTATGCCCGATTTTCTCGAGCTCGCCCTGGACATAAGCAGAATCGTTCGTCCCGAAGACTTCCGTATAGGTGTTGAGGATCAGCTTTCCGCCGTCCGTGTGCCCCTGCCATTGGGCGATCAATTTGATGTCCACTTTCGATTGCCAGAGCCGCCGGATGAGGTAGGCGCGAATGCTTCGGGGGGTGAAATTCGGGAGGTTCAGGCGTTTGCACGCATTCCTGATTGCCTTCCGTGCGCTGCGCATTTTGAAGATGCGCGCATGAGGCTCCAGCTTTTCGGGAAGTTTGTCCCGGAGCCGTTTCAGGAAAGGCTTTAAGTCCGGCGGAAAGATCGGTGGAAAGAAAAGCTCCCGGGTCTTTCGTCGCCTAACTGAAAGCCGTTCTTGTTGCCAATCGACATCATCCCACTCAATAGCGTTCGCCTCTGCTTCCCCTAGCCCGGCCAATCCCAGGAATTTAACGAAGTCCGCGCTGTCGGCTGCATCAGCATTGAACTGTTGCGCCCGGATGTCCTGCACAAGAGCCTTGAACTGTTCATCCGTCGGGACATAACGCTTTGGCTTCTGCGGCTTCTTCCATCCCTTTTGAATCCGCTCGACTGGCGATTCGGCAATGATCCTATCGGCAACGGCCAAGTCGAATAGCTGCTTCAGGAAAAGACCAACCCGGTTATACGACGTGTTCTTGAGGTCTGGTTCAACCTTGGCGAGGAATTCATCCAGCATCGATGGCCTGACGCGGGAAACCTGAATGTCGAGGCCGTGCGCCCAATTCCTTCTCAACTTGTTTGCCAGCCATGTCTCAACATCGCGGGTCTTCTTCTTCATTCCCTCGCGGGTCTTTTCAAATCGAGTCAGCAATTCCGTTAGGGTTGTTTTTTCGACTTCAGGGTCAATCTTGGTCAGGCTCGCAAGCCAATCCTTTAAGCGCTTCTCAGCTACTTTCTGTCAGTGGTGTCGAGCGAGTGTTCTTTGCGCTTGCCTGAGATTTTTTTAATTCCATAGTAGGTGCCGTTAATCGTATGCCGATACAAACCCGGAACGTTTGGAATCTTGCCGAGCAATTGTCTGGTGCTCAGGCGGGGTGTCTTCACGTCATCTCCCATAAAAAAATCGTAGGGGGTGACAATCGGGGGTATCAACGTTACGGGGCTTTCTCCAATCAGGTAGAATCCTCCTTTATTTCGAGCATCTCGGGCGCTTAGCTCAGTGGTAGAGCACCTCGTTTACACCGAGTAGGCCGGGGGTTCGAATCCCTCAGCGCCCACCATTTTCATCCCGCGAAGATGTTGTATCGAAGCAACGGCAAAGACGGACGGTGATTGAATAACGCCAGCCATTTGCCTTAAAAATTTTCTCAAGAATCGAATCGAGGTTCCGATTTCCTCCCAAACCCCGGCTTGAAATTGAGTTCAACGAAATTATTCTTGTGAGCACAATCAACTGGTAGGTCAACCGAGGAATACTGATGAATCGCCGATCATGGCAGTCCATTGACGAAATGCGGAAAGCGGCCGAAGAGGGGGATCCGCAGGCGCAATGTTACCTCGGCGTCTGTTATCACACCGGACAGGGAGTCGCCCCCGACCATGCCGAAGCCGTGCGCTGGTACCGCAAAGCAGCCGATCAAAATGACCCGGTGGCGCAATGTTATCTCGGGGTCTGCTATCAGAGCGGACTCGGGGTTCCCCAGGAATTTGGGCAGGCTGCGAAGTGGTTTCGTGAGGCCGCCGAACAGGGCGATCCGGCCGCACAGTTCAATCTGGGAGTGCTTTACGAAACCGGCCAAGGTGTGCCTCAGAATTACGCGGAAGCGCTCAAGTGGTATCATGCCGCTGCCGAACGCGGTGAACCGCAGGCTCAGTTCAATCTTGGTGTTTTCTACGAACAGGGCCACGTGGTGCCTCAAAACCATGAAGAGGCCGTGAAGTGGTATCGTGCGGCTGCTGAACAGGAGGTTGCTCCCGCACAATGCAATCTCGGGCTTTGTTACCAGACGGGCCGGGGCGTTGAGAAGAACCAGCAGGAAGCGGTGAAATGGTTCATTCGCGCTGCACGTCAGGGCGACAAAACCGCGCAGCACAATCTCGGCGTCCATTACGCGATGATCGAAGCCGCGGCGCAGGAAGCCGCCGAGCGGGCGGCTGAACAGGCGGCCGAAGAAGCTCAGTAATCTTTTCGACTCGTCCGACTCCTCCGGATTTTTCAGTGGTCCTTTTGGTCCATTGCTTTGCCGTGCTGTTTCCTTATTCTGTCGTCGAACCCTCCGCTTAAGGCAGTCTGATGCTGCCGTGAAATTCCGTGCGGGGATTGAAACAACGTTGGAGAGCGATCGACATGAAAACGAAACGATTGTGGCTGGTTTCACTGATTGCGTTGCCGCTTGCAGGACTCGTCCTCGCCGCGAGTTCGCAGAAGAATAATTCCAAGGAACAGATTGCCCGCGGCCAATACCTCGTGACCTACGGCGGGTGCAACGATTGCCATACGCCGCTCAAGATGACGGACAAGGGGCCGGTGCCCGACATGTCGCGGATGCTTTCCGGCCATCCGGCTGACGTGAAGCTTCCGCCGCCGGAGTTGAAGGAAGGTCCCTGGTTCGCCGCCACTGCGGGCATGACTGCCTGGGCCGGGCCGTGGGGAATCAGTTACGCGCCCAATCTCACTCCTGACAACGAAACCGGTATCGGAATCTGGACCGAGGAAATGTTCATCAAAGCCATGCGAACCGGAAAGCACATGGGCGAAGGACGCGATATTCTGCCGCCGATGCCCTGGCGCGGTCTGGCTGCTCTGACCGACGACGATCTGAAGGCGATTTTCGCTTATCTCCGAAGCATTCCGACGATACGGAATCAAGCTCCCTCGCCGGTGTCGCCCGGCGGTGATCCTGGATTTGAATGAAGTTCGAGTGACGCGCACATCGTGAGGCCGCCTGGATATGAATCCAGGTAAGGCGACGCTGCTGCGCCTCCGAAACATCATGCGGTCAGTCTCGGTGTCAGAAGCCATTCCAGCGTGGCGCAACGACCACAGATCAGTTGCTTCGTCTCCAATCGCACCAGCGATCCTTTTTTCAAACGGATCGGCAGATCGGGTCCGCCGATGCAAAGGAGCGAAATCAGGCCGCTGAGATAAGGTTCGTGTCCCACGAGGAGAATGGCATCCGGCACCGGGCGGATGGCATCGATGCTTTCGACCAGGGATCGCATGTTTCCGTCTGGCGCGAGTGCGTCCGTGCGTTCGACGGCTTTTCTCATTTTCTCGCCGACAATTTCAGCTGTTTGCCAAGCGCGGGTGAGCGGACTGGAAAAGATGCGGTCAAACGTGATGTCTTTCTCCCGGAGAAATCGCGCCAGTTGCTGCGTTCGTTGAACACCTTTTTCCACCAACGGACGATCCGTTTCTTTGTAACGGGGATCGCCGTGTTCGGCCGCTTCGCCATGTCTCAGGATGTAAAGTTTCATGGCGGCTCAGATCAGAACGGGCGCTTTGCGAGTTTTACTTCGGGATACTTTCGACGTCTTCCCGCTCGAATTCTGGGATTCGCGGCAGCGGCGAGATCAATGAACTCCTGCTGGCTGTGGCGGCGTTTTTCGCCGTTCACCGGTCTGACACGCCGATAGGTTCCTGAACTCTCCAGGACGCGGGCCTTGGTGTTGTCGGCCAGCGACGCTTCCAATATTTCACGAATGATCCGGTCCCGAAGCACTCCGTCTTCGATTGGGAACACCATTTCGATCCGACGAAGGAAATTTCGCGGCAGCCAGTCGGCGCTGCCGAGGAACACCTGGGGCTGGCAGGCATTCTCGAAGTAAAAGATCCGACTATGTTCAAGAAACCGGCCTACGATGCTTCGCACAGTGATGTTTTCGCTCAGGCCTTTGATGCCGGGCCGCAGGCAGCAGATGCCGCGAACGATCAGATCGATTTTTACTCCCGCACGGGAAGCTTCGTACAGCGCGTCGATGATCTGGGGTTCCGCAAGTGAATTGATTTTTGCGATGATCCGCGCCGGCAAACCGCGCCGGGCGTTCTCCGTTTCGCGTGCAATCAGCCCGAGCATTCGTTCCTGCAGTTCGAATGGCGCGAGCAGCAGCTTCTTCATTCCCTGAAACTGGCAGATGCCGGTGAGCAGGTTGAAGAAGTTGGTGGCGTCCTCGCCAAATTCCGGACGGCACGTGAGCAGGCCGAGATCGGTGTAGAGCTTGGCGGTGGTGGGATTGTAATTGCCGGTGCCGAGATGAACGTAACGCCGGATGTGATGTCCCTCGCGCCGGACGATCAGGCAGCTCTTCGCATGGATTTTGTAGCCGACGAGACCATAAACCACGTGAACACCACTCTCTTCGAGACGGCGCGCCCATTGAATGTTGTTCGCCTCGTCGAAGCGGGCGCGCAATTCGACAACGGCAGTCACCTGCTTTCCATTTTGAACAGCGCGTTCAAGCACGCCGATGATGCGTGGATCGCCGCCGGTGCGATAAAGCGTCTGTTTGATTGCAAGGACGTCGGGATCGTTCGCCGCCTGTTCCATCAGTTCCACAACGCTGCTGAAACTTTCGTAAGGATGATGCAGCAGAATGTCGCGCTTTCGAATCGCGGCAAAGAGATCGGGTTTGTCCCGCAGTGACGCAGCGGTGGGCGGCACAAACGGCGGGTCGCGCAATTCGGGCGAATGGTCGCCTTGATAAAGCGCCATCAGTCGATTGGGGTTCAGCGGGCCGTCGATGAGGTAAAGGTCCTGTTCAGTGAGCTGAAGCGTTTTGAGGAGCGCGGCGCGGATCGGTTCGGGGCAATCGTGCTCGACTTCAAGACGCACAGCAGCTCCTTTGCGGCGGTTGTGGAGTTCGTTTTCGACGGCTTTGAGCAGGTTGGCAATTTCCTCTTCGTCGATGTAAAGCTCGCTGTTTCGCGTCACGCGGAACGCCCAGTAGCCGAGAATTTTTGTCCCCGGAAAAAGATCGGCAAGATGATGTCCAATCGCACGTCCGAGATAGACGTAGTCGCGACAGCCGTTGTTGCGCGGCAGTTCGATCAGACGCGGGAGAATCCGGGGAATCTGCACGACCGCCATGTGACGATGCACTTCCTGCCCCTTCGCCATTTCCAGACGAACAATGAGGTTCAGCGACTTGTTCAGCAGTTGCGGGAACGGATGTGCCGGATCGATCGCGAGCGGTGTGAGAACCGGACGAACCTGCGTGCGATAATAGTTCTCCAGCCATTTGAGGTCCGGCTCGTTGAGTTCGGAAATGTCCAGGATCCGGATGCAGTTTTTTGCGAGCGCCGGCTTCAGTTCTTTCCGCCAGCAGGCATACATGTCTGAAACCATTCTTCGGACCCGTTTCACGACAACGTTGAAGGTTTCCGTTGCAGTGAGACCATCGAAGCTGCGTTCGACGACATCGCTTTCCATCTGCTGCTTGATGCCAGCGACGCGGACCTCGAAGAACTCGTCCAGGTTGGAGCTGACGATGCAGAAGAACTTCAGGCGTTCCAGCAATGGATTCGACTCATCGCGGGCTTCGTCGAGAACGCGCTGGTTGAACTCAAGCCAGCTCAGCTCGCGATTCAGAAAATGTCGAGGGTTTGATGTTGGCGCGTTCACAGGTGCAAGGTAACTCGCGCAGCTTGGCGGAGCCAGTGACGGGCGGAAAGTTACAAATCCGTGACGGATTCGACATGGGGCCTTTCGGCATTTTTGTGATCCTGTCTTTTATCGAGTTTTGTGGATGAGGAAAGCGGCGGTAGAGAACGATGTTGTGCAGGCTTTGGCGGCTTTGGTCTAATCGTGGCATGTCATCTGTTCGGCGTGCGGTGATCGATGTGGGAACCAACTCAGTAAAGCTGTTGGTGGCTGACGTCATCGGGCAGATGGTCCGGCCGGTGGTCGAAGACAGCAAACAAACGCGGCTGGGAAGTGGATTCTACGAAACGCACCGGTTGCAGGCGGAGCCGATCGCAAAAACGGCCCGAGCTGTCGCGAAGTTCGCTTCGCTCGCGACCGAGAACGGCGCGACGTCGGTGCGGATCATCGCGACGAGCGCCGCACGTGACGCGGTGAATGCGGACGAACTGGTTTCAGCGATCGAGACGGTTTCGAGTTGGAAGGTGGAGATCATCTCCGGGCGCCAGGAAGCGGAGTGGGCGTTTCAAGGTGTGATGACTGATCCGGCTTTGACGCACGAGCCTTTGCTGATCCTTGATGTTGGAGGCGGCAGCACCGAGTTCATTCTCGGCGAGGGACATCAAAAACATTTTCAGGAAAGTTTTCCGCTGGGAACGGTTCGCCTGATGGAAGCGGTTCCGCCAGGTGACCCACCGAAAGCGGAAGAACTCCGGGCCTGCCGCGAGTGGCTCGACGAGCGTATTTCGCGGACGATTCGGCCGAAGCTTGGGCCAGTGATGGAGCGGGAAATGAAAAGGGCCGGTGCAATCCAGCTGGTTGGAACGGGTGGAACGACAAGCATTCTTGCGCGAATGGAGGCGCAACTGGAGGACTTCGATCGGGAGAAAATTGAGGCAACGCAACTCACGCTGGAACGATTGCGCTGGCATGTCGATCGGTTGTGGCGACTGCCGCTGGCGGAACGTCAGACCATCGTGGGATTGCCACCCAAGCGCGCGGATGTAATTTTGACGGGAGTTTTGATTTATCAAGCCGTGATGGAACAGTTCGGTTTTTCTGTTCTGCGCGTGAGCACGCGCGGGCTTCGGTTCGCGGCAGTCATGGGTTGAGGCAGTTATTTCACCGCGGAGGCGCGAGACGCGGAGAAAACTCGTTCTTGTTACTTTGGCTCGGCGTCTCTGCGGTTTTGAAAAGGAGGTTCGAAATGGCGTGAGGATATGTACGCAAAACAGGCGGACCGTTTCCGATCCGCCTGTTTGTGAATTCGAAACGAGACGTTATTCCTTGTCTTCGTTCTTGAGTGCTTCGTCCGCAGCGTCGAACGCGTGCTGGAGCGCGACGAGGTCTTCGCCTGGCTTCAACGCATCGAGCACAGCCTGCTCGGCCTTGAGCTGCTCAGGCGAGTAGTTCGCGGCCTTGATCGACAGACCGATGCGGCGATCGCTCTTGTCGATCTTGATCACGCGCGCGGTCACTTCCTGACCGACCTTGAGCACGTTCTTGATCTTGTCCACGCGCTCTTCGCTGATCTGCGAGATGTGCACGAGACCGTCGATGTCATGCTGCAGTCCGACGAACGCACCGAAGCTGGCGAGCTTGGTGACCTGGCCGGTGACGAGATCGCCGACCTTGTAGAGTTCATCGATCTTGTCCCACGGATCGACCGCGAGCTGCTTCATGCCGACAGCGATGCGCTGGTTGGCCTTGTCCACTTCGAGCACGACTGCTTCGACTTCGTCGCCCTTCTTCAGGACTTCGGAAGGATGATTGATCTTGCGCGTCCAGGAGATGTCCGAGACGTGGATCATGCCGTCCAGGCCTTCTTCCAGCTCGATGAAAGCGCCGTAGCTGGTGAGGTTGCGGATCTTGCCCTTGACCTTGGTTCCGGGCGGATACTTGGTCTGGGCCTGATCCCAAGGATTGCTCTCAAGCTGGCGGATGCCCAACGAGATCTTCTGTTCTTCGCGGTTGATGCCGAGCACGACAGCTTCGAGTTCCTGGTCCTGCTTGAGGACGTCGGAAGGCTTGGCGATGCGCTTGGTCCAGGAGAGTTCGGTGACGTGCACGAGGCCTTCGACACCGGGTTCGAGTTCGACAAACGCGCCGTAGGGAACCAGGTTGACCACCTTGCCTTTGACCTTCGCGCCGATGGGATACTTGGATTCGATGTTGTCCCACGGATTGGCCATCTTCTGCTTGAGACCGAGGCTGACGCGCTCTTTCTCGCGGTTGATGTCGAGGACGACGACGTCGATGTCTTGGCCGACCTTGAGGACTTCGGAAGGATGACCGATGCGGCCCCAGCTCATGTCGGTGATGTGGAGCAGGCCGTCGATGCCGTTGAGGTCGATGAACGCGCCGAAGTCGGTAATGTTCTTGACAGTGCCCTTGCGGATGTCGCCAGGGGTCATTTCGGCCAGGAGCTTCTGGCGGCGTTCCATGCGTTCCTGTTCGATCAGTTCGCGGCGTGACAGGACGATGTTCTGTCGTTCCTGGTTGATCTTGACGACCTTGAAGTCGTACGTGTTGCCGACGTACTGCTGGAGATTCTTGGGCGTGGTGATGTCGATCTGGGAAGCGGGCAGGAAGGCTTCGACGCCGATGTTGACGAGCAGGCCGCCTTTGACGATGGCTTTGACCTTGCCGGCGATGATGCCGCCTTCATTGCAGATCTGGAGGATGCGTTCCCAGTTCTTCTTGAATTCGGCCTTCTCACGCGAGAGAACGACCATGCCTTCCTTGTCTTCGAGCTTTTCGATCAGGACGTCGATTTCGTCACCGACCTTGACGGCCTTGATGTCGTCGAATTCGCCACCGTTGATGACGCCTTCGCTTTTGTAACCGATGTCCACGAGGACTTCCTTGGGGCGGACTTCGATGATGGTGCCTTTGACGATTTCGCCTGCGGCAAAGCGCAAATTGCTTTGCTTCAGGGCTTCTTCCATTGTGAGCATAATTGCTTTAACTACGACTGACGGGAACAGGGGCAGGGAAAGCGAGTGGGGCTTGCCGAGCTCCGATGCCTAACGGACCGACGTTGCAGGGCAACGGAGGTTGAAGGTTAGGTTGTTCGTTTACTGTTTTTTCTCAGCCTCAATGAACGTCCAGATTCGCAGCAATCGCTGGCGAAAATGGCCTCTTCCAAATTGCTTCGGAGGAAGGATCCGCACACGCGGCGTTCGGGCAGCGGGGAAGATAGGCCCCGGACCGGCGGATGCAAGGGCGAATTTCGACTGGATGGATTTCCACCGGATTTTTGGAGGCTAATCCGACCTTGTGAAAAAAATCACAAATTCAACTTGCCTGCATTTTTGACCCCAATTAGGTTCCGGGAGCCCAACTAATGGTCACCATGGTTCAGGCAGGGCCTCTGTTATGCAGACTCAGACCGAAATCGGCTACAACTCGAAAATCGAAGGGGACGTCATTGTCACCCGGGTCGATGCTGCCCTGAACTGGTTTCGTAAGAACTCCTTGTGGCCCATGCCAATGGGGCTTGCCTGCTGTGCCATCGAACTGATGGCCACGGGGGCCAGTCGGTTCGATATTTCCCGCTTTGGCGCTGAGGTCATGCGTTTTTCGCCGCGTCAGTCGGATGTAATGATCGTGGCTGGAACGGTGACCTACAAGATGGCGCTTGCGGTTCGCCGCATTTACGACCAGATGGCGGAACCGAAATGGGTGATCGCCATGGGAGCCTGCGCTTCGACCGGGGGAATGTATCGAAGCTACGCCGTATTGCAGGGGGTGGACCGGATACTGCCTGTGGACATTTACGTCGCGGGTTGTCCTCCTCGTCCCGAGGCGCTTCTCGACGCGCTGATTCGTCTTCAGAACAAAGTGGCGAAAACGCCAGTCATTGCCACACAGAAGAAAGTGGCGGCTTAACCAGATGAAGTTCCAAGTTTCAGGTTCCAGGTTCCACGGAACTCGCAACAGTCCGGCTGCAGTTATGCAAGCCGCTGATTGCAGTTTTCCGAGGGAAGCTCTTTGGGTTCCGGGGATTGGGTTTCGGCACTTTTCCTCCATCTATGACTTCGCTTGAACTTGCCCAAAAATTAAAGGCTCAGTTCGGCGAAATCATTTCCGAACCGGGCGAATTTCGCGGTGAAATCGCGCTTACGCTGCTGAATTGCGAGCGCATCGCTGAAGTTTGCGCCTTTGCAAAAAAGGAACTGGGTTTCGATTACCTGGTCGATGTCAGCAGCCTGGACAATTACGGCGATGATCCCCGGTTCACGGTTGTTTATCACCTGTATGGGATCAAACATCGCTGCTACCTGCGTTTGAAGACCGATGTCAGCGAAGAGAAAAGCGAGTTGCCCACGGTGACGAAGGTCTGGCGCACGGCGGATTGGCACGAGCGCGAAATTTACGACATGATGGGCATCCGCTTCAGCGGCCATCCGGATTTGCGGCGGATTCTGATGTGGGACGGCTATCCCTACTTTCCGCTTCGCAAAGACTTTCCGCTCGCCGGCAAACCGAGCGAGCTGCCCGATGTGGCTTTCACCAAACCGGCCCCGCTGGAAGGCGGTCCCTTTGTCACGGTTGCGGGCGGCAAAGACGCCATCTCCCGCGAACCACGCGTGCGCATTCCCGAAACCGACTCGGTTGAACTCAACAATCGGATTGAGCGCCGGGATGACATTCGCAAGGCGCATGGCGAATCGTTTGGGCCAGGTCCCAAAGAAACGAACAAATAATGGCTGACGTTCGAGACATAGAAATTCAGGACACGGCTGCAAAGGCTGCGCTGGCTGCGGAAAATGCCACCGGCGGGCCCGGCCTTGTCGATGAGCTGCCGGACATGGGCGGTGAGAAGATGGTCCTCAACATGGGGCCGTCGCATCCGTCCACGCATGGCGTGCTTCGCATTGTGCTCGAACTTGAAGGCGAGACGATCACCAAGGCGATGCCGGACGTCGGTTATTTGCATCGCGGTGACGAAAAAATCGCCGAGAACATGACTTACACCCAGTTCATCCCTTACACGGATCGACTGGATTATCTCGCGCCGCTCGCCAACAACGTGGCTTACGCGCTTGCGGTTGAAAAACTTCTCGGCATCGACAAAACCCTTCCGCCACGTTGCCAATACATCCGCACGATCTGCTGTGAGCTGGCGCGCATTTCGTCGCATCTGCTGGGCATTGGCTGCTTCGCGATGGATGTCGGTGCGATGACCGTTTTTCTGCACACGTTCACGGAACGCGAAAAGATTTACAATCTGTGCGAAGCGTTGACCGGCGCCCGGTTCACCACCTCCTACACGCGCATTGGCGGCGTTTCACGAGACACACCGCCCGGCTGGTGTGAAGCGGTTCGGAAATTCATCAACGAAGTGGTCGTCAACATTGACGAGACCGAAACGCTCCTGACCCGAAATCGCATCTGGGTGGATCGCACCCGCGATGTCGGCGTGATTTCAAAGGAAGACGCGATCGACTATGGCCTGTCGGGTCCGAATCTGCGCGGCAGCGGCGTTGAATACGATCTGCGGAAAGATCAGCCGTATCTGATTTACAGCGACCTGAAGTTCGACGTCCCGGTCGGTTCGGTGGGTGATTGCTACGATCGATATCTCGTCCGGATGGAAGAGATGCGCCAGAGCGTGAAGCTCATTCATCAGTGCCTCGACAAGATTCCGGGCGGTTTCGACAACGCGTCGAAGGAGCCGGTGAACGTGGCGGATGGGAAAGTGGTTTTGCCTCCGAAGAGCAAGGTGATGACCAGCATGGAAGAGTTGATCCATCACTTCCTCAACGTTACGCAGGGCGTGAATGCACCTCCGGGCGAGGTTTATTTCGGACACGAGAATCCGAAGGGCGAACTTGGTTTTTACATCAACAGCAAAGGCGGCGGAACACCGAACCGGCTGAAGATTCGCAGTCCAAGCTTTGTGAATCTGAGCATTCTGCCGCACCTGTTGCCCGGGCACATGATGAGCGACACCGTCGCGATCCTTGGATCGTTCGACTTCGTGATGGGAGAATGTGATCGATGATGACTTTCGTTCACCGCAGAGACGCAGAGACGCAGAGTTTTGAGAAACTCTGTGTTCACGCTTTCTCTGCGTCTCTGCGCCTCTGCGGTTTATCTGGATCGAAATGAATTCCACAGTTACAGAACCGATTCCGAATCCGCTCCGCAGCCAGCCCGGCTTTGCGGTGCCACCTGCGCTTGAAGCCGAGATCGACGAGTTGATCACGCATTATCCGGTGAAGCGCAGCGCGTCGCTGATGTTGTTGCATGCGATTCAGGAACATTTCGGCTGGATTTCACAGGAAGCGGTGGAGTGGACGGCGAGGAAGCTCGGATTGCAGCCGATCAACATCCTGGAGCTGGTCACGTTCTATCCGATGTTCCGGCCGCAGCCGATGGGCAAATACCAGATCAAGATTTGCCGCACGTTGAGCTGCGCGTTGGGTGGTTCCTACGAGTTGCACAAGCATTTCTGCCAGAAGCTGGGCCTGGACGCTCACGCGCACGGGCCGCAGACGACGAAGGACGGAAAGTTCACGGTCGAGTTCGTCGAATGCCTCGCCAGTTGCGGCACTGCACCGGTGATGATGGTCAATGACGATTTCCATGAAGGCGTCACCCACGTGAAGGCGGACGAGATTGTCAGCAAATGCCAATGAGAGCGAATCAGGTGAACCGGAGAGACGCGGGGACGCAGAGAGGAAATAAAAATTCCTCGTCTTTGCTTTTCTCTGCGCCTCTGTGCCTCTGTGGTGAATTTGGAAATGGAAGTTGGCTGCCCGACATGGATTTGAACCATGACAAACAGATCCAGAGTCTGCTGTGCTACCGTTACACCATCGGGCAGGCCGGAGCGCGTTGTAAGCTAGAGACTTTTCGCAGTGAGTCAAGGTTCGTTCGAGAAATTGAATTATCCTTCAACCGCAGAGACACAGAGACGCGGAGCAGAAACAGAAGCTCCTTGTCTTCGCCTTCCTCTGCGCCTCTGCATCTCTGCTGTGAGCAGACCGCAGTTCTTTTTTCAGGAAACTAACGATGCCGCAGGAATTCAGACTCATTTTAAAGCACGCCGATGAACCCGGTTATACGCCGGACATCGATTGCTATTTGAAGCACGGCGGCTACGAGACGCTCAAGAAAGCGCTCGCAATCCAGCCGAAAGATCTGCCGGACGGAAAAAAGCTCACCGGTCCGGAGCAGATTCGTGAAGAGGTGAAAGCCTCCGGCCTGCGCGGTCGTGGCGGCGCCGGTTTCTCCTGCGGCCTGAAGTGGAGCTTCGTCGATCGCAGGAGCGGCAAGCCGATTTACCTGATTTGCAACGCCGACGAATCGGAGCCGGGCACGTTCAAGGATCGCCAGATCATTCACAAGGATCCGCATCAGCTGATCGAGGGAATGATCATCTCCTGCTACGCGAATGGCGTGAATCTCGCCTACATCTACATTCGCGGCGAGATGCCCCAGGGCGCGAAGCTTCTCAACCAGGCGCTCAAGGAAGCGCGCGCGAAAAACTTTCTCGGGAAGAACATTCTCGGCAGCGGTTACGATCTGGAAATTCACGTCCACCGCGGCGCCGGCGCCTACATCTGCGGCGAGGAAACCGGCCTGATCGAATCGCTCGAAGGCAAGCGC
>CALBZA010000014.1 GCA_937890005.1 uncultured Verrucomicrobia subdivision 3 bacterium
CAGAGAATGACGGCTGATGCTCCTGCTTCCTTCACGTCACGACGCAATATTTCGACAAGGTTCATCGTCAGAAGAGTTTGAATTCACCATTGCGTCGCCGCATGCCGCATGCCCCATGCCTTATGAACATTCGCATTGGTCATTGGGATTGAATGGAATAATCGGCAAAGCGGCAGCTTTGCCCTACCGATCAAGATAGGGGGGCGAACCTGCCGTTCGCCCATACTTCAACAAAAACAAGTGCAGCGACGTTTTTGCCGGTCGTGTTTCGATTCGCGGATGAATGCGTGACGTTTTTCATTCCGCTAAAGCGAATGGGAATAGTGAGGAGCGGCAGCTTTGCTCTATCGACTTAAACAGGCGGGTCCGCCTGCCGGAGAGGTGAGAGGTGTCAGACTCTGTCTGTGTTTCATCTGTAGCGGGAACTACTGAATAAATGGGGTTTTCAAGGGGTTTGAAGCTGCACGCAGGTTGGGCTTAATTCGGGCAAGTTCAGCAGAAAGTGAGAACAGCGTGCAGGAAGTTTCAGTGACACATAGGGGGGCGAAGCTGGCTGGGGAGCTGGTGTTGCCCGACGAAGCATCTGGTTTGGTGATCTTCGCGCATGGAAGCGGCAGCAGTCGGCACAGTCCGAGAAACCAGGCTGTGGCGCGCCGGTTGCAAAAAGCAAATCTGGGCACACTGCTCTTCGATCTGCTGACGGCTGAGGAGGAACAGGCCGAAGCCTATACCCGACATCTGCGTTTCAACATTCCGTTTCTCACTGACCGGTTGGTGGCGGTGACGCGATGGGCTTTGGACAGGGCGACGACCCGGGACATCAACGTGGGCTATTTTGGGTCCAGTACTGGAGCTGCGGCGGCTCTTACTGCCGCAGCTCAACTGAAAGATCAGATCGGAGCGGTCGTGTCACGCGGCGGACGTCCCGATCTCGCGGCGGATGTGTTGCATCAGGTCGTTGCGCCGACGCTGTTGATTGTTGGAAAGGAGGACGCGCCGGTGATTCCATTAAATGAAGACGCCTACACGCGGCTTTTGAACTGTGAGAAGGCCTTGCGTCTGATTCCCGGAGCGTCGCATCTGTTTGAAGAGGAGGGGAAACTTGAACTCGTCGCGGACATTGCGTCGGAATGGTTTTCGAACCATCTGCATCCGATGACTCAACGTGCTTGAACCATGAGCCCGATTTTTCAGGATCGATCTGACGCCGGAAAACTTCTGGCGAAAAAGCTTCTTCACCACGTCAACGATCCATCGCTCGTCGTTCTGGCGCTGCCGCGTGGCGGTGTTCCGGTGGCGTTTGAAATCGTGCAGGAACTGAACGCGCCGCTCGATGTTTTCGTGGTGCGCAAACTCGGCGTGCCGGGCTATGAAGAACTGGCCATGGGAGCAATCGCATCCGGTGGCGTGCGGATTCTGAACGAGGAGGTCATCCAACGGCTGAACATTCCAACGTCCGCTGTGGAAGCGGTGACACGTGAGGAAGAACAGGAATTATTGCGCTGTGAGTTTGCGTTTCGCGGAGGACGTGAACCGATCGATGTCGCCGGTCGCACGGTGATTCTGGTGGATGACGGACTGGCGACAGGGGCGACGATGCGAGTTGCCGTTCGCGCTTTGCGTCGGAAGAAGCCGGCTTACCTGGCGGCCGCCGTGCCGATTGGATCCAAGGACACGTGCGATCAGTTTCGATCCGAAGTGGATGAATTGATCTGTGGTGACAATCCCGAGCCGTTCTTTGCGGTGGGAACCTGGTACGCCAATTTTCTGGCAACGACAGATGAGGAGGTCCGGCGGTTGTTGAATCATGCGGCGCATGAAAGGCGGGTTCGCCGGGTTCAGGAAAATCGCGCCATGGCGCATCCTTGATCGATTGGAATGAAAGCGCCGAATTATCCGTTAAGGATTTTCGGCTTCGTCATTGATGTCGAACGTCTTTCCGCTGCGTTCGAGAATTTCACGAATGTGAGGAGCGACCCATTTCGCCGGTTTCTTTTTTGACGCCTGCTTTTTTTCAACTGCGACGAGGCGGAAATGTCCGGCTGAGTCTTCTTCAACAAAGCCTTTTTCCACCAGCCGTCGCAGCACGGGAACAGCCCAGTCATCCTTCTCGCGATAACGCCATTTCCCGCCCGCGCGCCGGCAGATTTCCTTCAGCCCGACAAATTCGCCCGGAAACGATTTCAGGAACGCGCAGACATCTTTTTCATCGGCATCCATGATCACAGGAATTAGAGCTGACTGGCGATGAACTGGTTGAGCTTCTGGGCGTCCGCATGGAACTGCCGGATGCCTTCGGCGGTTTTTTCGACGGCCATGGCATTCTCGTTGAACATCCAGCGGAACATTTTCTCGTCGAGCCGGATCTGGTGCAGTTCGGCCTGGCGGGAGGTTTCGGGTGAAAGTTTTCTCTGAACGGGATCGTTGCTGGCCTTGAGCTCGCCGAGCAGTTGCGGACTGATCGTGAGCAGATCGCATCCGGCGAGTTCGAGGATTTCGCCCTTGTTCCGGAAGCTCGCCCCCATCACTTCGGTGGTGTAACCGAACTTTTTGTAATACGCGTAAATGTCCTTCACCGATACGACGCCTGGATCTTCCGCAGCGGAAAAGTCCTTTCCGGTTTTCGCCTTGTACCAATCGAGGATGCGTCCCACGAACGGCGAGATCAGTTTCGCTCCGGCCTCAGCGCACGCGATCGCCTGGGGCAGCGAAAAGAGCAGGGTCATGTTGCAATTGATGCCCTCCTTCTGCAGCACCTCTGCGGCGCGAACGCCTTCCCACGTCGTGGCGATCTTGATCAGCACGCGTTCCTGTGGAATGCCGTTCTCTTTGTAGAGCGTGATGAAGCGATGCGCCTTTGCGATCAGAGCTTCGGTGTCGAACGAGAGGTTCGCGTCGGTTTCGGTTGAAACCCGGCCGGGCACAATTTTGAGAATCTCGATGCCGAACAGAATGAGCAGGCGATCCGCGACTTCTGAAACGAGTTTCTCTCCGGACTGTCCGGTCTGTTTGCCGTCGGCAACCGCTTTTTCCAACAGCGCCTTGTAGGCGGGCATCTGGGCAGCCTTGAGGATGAGCGATGGATTCGTGGTGGCATCCTGAGGCTTGTATTGTTCGAGCGTTGCGAAATCGCCCGTGTCGGCCACGACCTTTGTGAACTGCTTGAGCTGATCCAATTGATTCATAACGGCATTTCCTTAGACCGAATTCTTCTCACGCATCGGAACCTGTCGCATCGATGGAATCGAGCGGCATCCATTCCGTCCCACTGTGACACCAGTCTTTGGGACCCGAGGGCATATTCCGATGAAGCCGGCTGAAGCGCGAGCTTCAGGATTCATACGTTGGATTCAGGTTCCGGTGGGGAGAGTAGTGACGCAAATTGGGCGTTGCAATGCTGGTTTCCCCGCATGTTTTCCCGTGGTCGGTGGCTTCGGGTGCAACCGAACAATAATGCAGCATCTCCCTCTTTCAGAGCAAAAGCCGGAGGAGAGGGGGAAATCTTTCCCCGCGCTTCGCATGCGGGGCGAGGGATCGTGGGTGTATTCAATTGCGCCATTCAACTTCGTTTGCCGGACGATTGGCTTGCAACGGCGGCGGTCAACGCGTACGACGATGCCATGCAACGTTCTCTTGTGATGACTGTCATCGGCGAAGATCGTCCCGGCCTGGTGGAATCCGTCGCGAGCCTGGTCGCAGAACATGGAGGCAACTGGCTTGAAAGCCGGATGGCGCGGCTCGGTGGCAAGTTCGCCGGAATCGTGCAGGTGGAAGTTCCGGCTGAACGCGAGAGCCAGCTCGTTCAGGCGCTCAATGGATTGTCCGGGCGGGGATTGAATGTTTTGGTCACAGCCGATCGGCCCGTCGCTGCTGAATCCGGTTCAGTCAGCCGGCTGGAAATTGTCGGCCAGGATCGGCCGGGAATCGTCCGCCAGATTTCTCAGGCGCTCGCAAGCTTCAATGTGAATGTGGAGGAATTGGAAACCGAATGCGAAAGTGCCGCGATGTCCGGAGAGACTCTGTTCAAGGCGCGCGCCCGGTTGAGCATTCCGGCATCCTGCGATGTCGCGGTGCTGCGACAGACGTTGGAGCGGATTGCCGCAGACCTCATTGTGGAGATTTCCTTTCAGCCCGAGAGATAGAGCGTTTCGAGTTTCGCAGCCGCTGAGGTGACGAAATTGACTGTGGCGAAAGCGTCCGCTTTTTCACGTCAGCGCAACAGTTTTTCTAAAACGGCTCTTGAGCGTTCGAGATCAGGAGAGGACGCGCAATTTTCGTCCATACTTTTTACGACTCGCTTTTTTTGCGCGGAGGCATTTTGTTGGGAGGGTTAAATGTTATGAAATCGTTCCGACCTATCTCCCGCCGAAAGTTTCTCTCACGTTCAATTGCTTCTGCCGCTGCCACAGGTGTTCCGCTTTGGTTCCTGAAAGCTGAAAAACTTTTCGCGCAGGACGCAGTCACCCCGAGGTCTGCAAACGATCGTCCGCGCATCGCGCTGGTCGGTTGCGGCGGAATGGGGCGGGGGGATGGTAAAAATGCGTCTCGATTCGGAGATATTGTCGCCGTGTGTGACGTCGATCGCAATCATGCCGAGATTGCAGCCAGAGAACTGGCGCGTGATGGAAAGTCACCCGAAGTATTCGAAGACTTCCGAAAACTTTTCGAAAAGGATCGCATCGACATTCTCGTTCAAGCCACGCCGGATCACTGGCACACACTGGTGAATCTCGCGGCTGCGCAGGCTGGAAAAGATGTCTATGCCGAAAAACCGCTGACGCTCACGATCGATGAAGGCAAACACCTCATCCGCGTGGTTCGGGAGAAGAAGGTGGTCCTTCAGACCGGCACGCAGCAACGCAGCAGCTCGCGCTTTCGTCTCGCATGCGAACTGATTCGGAATGGCAGGATCGGCACGCTGAAACAGGTGAGCGTGTTCGTTCCTTCGGGATTGAAGGGCGGACCGTTCCAGCCGGCGCCGATTCCGGCAAAATTGAACTGGGATTTCTGGCTTGGCCAGGCACCGAAGGTCGATTACACGCCGAATCGCTGCCATGCGAATTTTCGGTGGTGGTTTGAGTACTCCGGCGGGCCGGTCACCGACTGGGGCGCGCATCACAACGACATTGTGAGGTGGGCGTTGGGAATCAATGGACCGGTAAGTGTGGAAGCCCGGCCGCTGGCGGAAACCGTTGCAAATGGTTACACCGCACCGAGCGATTTCGAAGCCACGCTCATGTGGTCCAATGGCGTGAAGCAGATTGTGCGCACCACACCCGACGACAGTCCTTATGGCGCCGTGTTGAAACCGGACGGCCAGAGGAATGGCATCAAGTTCGAAGGCTCCGATGGCTGGCTCTGGGTGAATCGCGATGAAATTTCCGCAAGTGATCTCGACCTTATCCGCACGCCGCTTCCCGAGGATGCCATCCGGCTGGAACGCAGCCAGGATCACATGGCGAACTTCTTTCAATGCGTGCGGTCTCGGAAGGACCCGATCGCATCGGTGGAGGAGGGACATCGTTCCGCCATCATCGGCCATCTGATCGTGATTGCGCTGGGGCAGGGGAGGAAACTGAACTGGGATGCCGCCAAAGAGGTTTTCGTGGGTGACAACGCCAGCGAAGCCAATCAACAACTCGCCCGCGAAATGCGGAAACCGTATGACTACGGTTTTGTCGGGTGACTGGCGCTGTGTTGCTATACAGCGTTCAGCGCTGAACAACTGAGTTCATTCGCCTGAGAGGCTGGAGTTGATTTAGCTCCAGTCGAACAGCCGTCCCAGGTGCCACGTGGCGAATGCGAAGCCCCAGGCGAGGAGTCCCATGTAAACCCATTGGAAGAGCGGCCACTTCCAGGAATTCGTTTCCCGCCGGACCACCGCCACGGTGCTGACGCATTGAAGCGCGAAGACATAAAAGACCATGAGCGTGACAGCGGTCAGCGTGGTGTAAACCGGGGTTCCATCAGGACGCTTCTGTTCGCGCAGCGTTTCAACCAGCTGCGTGCCTCCGCCGTCATCGTCCGAGCCGACATTGTAAACCGTGGACATCGTGCTCACGAACACTTCGCGCGCGGCGAAGGATGAGACGATGCCAATGCCGATTTTCCAGTCGAAGCCAAGGGGGGCGATCAACGGTTCGATCGCGCGGCCCATACGCCCGGCGAAGCTGTTGCGCAATTTGGCGCCGGCTTCCTCCTTCTCGAGATGATCGATTGCCGCAGCCTTGTCTTCGTCCGTGGCTGAAGAGTTTTCCACCTCTGCAATTTTTGCGGCGTACTGTTCGGGAATCTCTCCACTTTTTGGATACGTGGCGAGGAACCAGAGAATGATGTTGATGCCCAGGATCACCGTCCCGGCGCGTTGCAGGAAGATTTTGGCGCGATCCCACATGTGGCGTGAGACCACGCGAACGAGCGGCCGTTTATACGGCGGCAATTCCATGATCAACATCGGCGTTTCGCCCTTGAGCAACGTCTTCTTGAACAGCCAGGCCATCAGGAGCGCCACGACGATTCCGAGAAGATACATGGCCAGCATGGTGAGCCCCTGCAGACCGAGAAAGCCGAACAGGTTGAACTTGATGAATCCGAGATTCACGTCATAGCGCAGGTTGGCAACCACGCGGTCGGGAACGCAGGCTCCGATCAACAGCGTGTAAACCGGCAGGCGCGCCGAACAGCTCATCAACGGCGCGACGAGAATCGTCACCAGACGATCCTTGGGCGATTCGATCGTGCGGGTTGCCATGATGCCGGGAATGGCGCAGGCAAACGAACTGAGCATCGGAATGAAACTTTTTCCATGCAGGCCCACCTTGCTCATGAGCCGATCCATCAGGAACGCCGCGCGCGCCATGTAACCGGTGTCTTCCAGAAAACCGATGAACAGGAACAAAAGGAGAATCTGTGGCAGAAACACAACCACCGCACCGACACCGGCGATCACACCGTCCACCAAAAGGCTGTTCAGGTCGCCTTCGGGAATCATTCCTCCCACCTGCGCACCAAGCCAGTCCACCACGGACTGCATTTTATCCATGGGATACTCGGCGAAGCTGAAGATGCTTTGGAACATCAGCGCCATGATCGCCACGAAAACCACCGTGCCCCAGACCTTGTGCGTCAGGATGCGATCGAGCTTGTCGCTGAACGTTTCTCCGGGCGGTGCCAGTTCGGTGGTGACCGCCTGCTGGATTTCCGAAACGCTCGCGTAACGTCCTTCAATCGCCGCGCCGCGCCAATCGACGTTCGCCGCCTCCAGTCGCTTGCGCGCAGCTTCAACAGCCTGCTGGATCGAATCCGGATAATGTTTGAGACTCGAAGCCAGCGCCTTTTCGTTGCTGAGAATCAGCAGCGCCTCGGCATTCGCCTGCGCCCTGCGTTCCTTGAATGTCGAGGCCAGCAGTTTCGACAGCTCCGCGACTTCGTCCGCGAATGGTTTCGGAAGTTCGCAGAATCGGACGTCGGATGCCGGGGAGTCTTTTCGCGCAGCGCCAGTGGCGAGCGTTGAAAGGATCGCCTTCTTCAGTTCGGGAATTCCCCGGCCGGAACTTGCGACAACAGGAATCACGGGCGTTCCCAACGCATCGGAAAGCAGTTCGGCGTTGATGCTGTGGCCGTTGCTTTCAGCCACATCGATCATGTTCAATGCGATGATCGTAGGGTGTCCCAGTTCGATGACCTGCGTGGCGTAGTAGAGATTGCGCTGAAGATTTGAGGCATCGACCACCACCACGATCGCTTCCGGTTCGGGAAGTTCTGGAAGGCAGTTCAGCAGGACGTCGCGGGAAACCTGTTCGTCGAGCGACTGTGGGCTGAGGCTGTAGGTTCCGGGCAGATCCAGAATGCGGATGTCCGTCTGGGCCGGGGCGTCGAGCAATCTTCCTTCCTTGCGTTCGACGGTGACGCCGGCGTAGTTGCCGACCTTGGCGCGGAGGCCGGTAAGCGCATTAAAAACAGTGGTCTTGCCGCAGTTCGGATTTCCGGTGAGCACCACGTAGGTGGGCTGCGTGGGGACGGTGCGGGATTTGTCGGGTCTGGCCGGCGCGGGATTCATCGCGATTATGCCGGAGGATTCGGCTGCACGAGAATCTGTTCGGCCTCGTGCTTCCGCAAAGTGAGATTGTATCCGCGCACCTTGATTTCCACCGGGTCACCCAGCGGCGCAAAACGAATGAGTTGAACGCGTGTGCCGACGAGCAATCCCATTTCCATGAGGCGGGCGCGTCCGGCTGCGGGAACTCTGATTTCAGCGACGGTGGCTGAAGTTCCGATGGCGCAGGAGGTGAGCGGTTGGGGGGCGGACATGGATCAGGCCGCCTCCATTTGACCCGGCTGGACTTCCACGAGAATGGCCTGGGCGAGCTGACTGCTGATGCCAAGCCGCGCGTTGCAGACCTGGCAGATGATGTTCGACTGGCTGCTCAGGAGCCGGATTTTCTGATCTTCAGCGAGGCCCATTTCCCGGAGCCGCGTTTGAAGTTCGGTTGAGCCGGCGAGTTCGCGAATGCAGACAATCGAACCGGCTTTCACACGATTCAGCGGGCAAACAATCGGGCTGGCACATGGCTCGGATGTGACGGTGCATGGTTGTTTGCTCACGGCGGGCAAAATAGGTTAACGCAAATTCCGTTGCAAGCGGGCAATCCGCGCTGGGCAGCAGGCGTTTGATTCAGGTCAAAGGGCCGCTGGAAAACAGAAGCGGCGGTTCAGGGAACCGCCGCCGAAAGTTTGAATCGCCAGTTTACTTGACGGCGTTGAGGCGAACGCTCAGGCGCGATTTCTTGCGGCTGGCAGTTCCCTTGTGGACGACGCCGGTCTTGGCGGCTTTGTCGAAGGCGGAGGAAACCGCCTTGAGCGCCTTGGCAGCGTCTTCCTTCTTTCCGGCGGTCACGAGCGCGAGAAACTTCCTCTCCAGGCTGTGCAGGCGGGATTTGACGCTATGATTGCGCGCCTTCTTGCGGGCGCTGCTGCGCATGCGGCGTTCGGCAGACTTTGTATTCGGCATAAATTTTTTTAGTTTAGAGCGCGAAACAGTAGCTGAGTCGTTGAAGTTGTCAACGCCGTGTTCAGTGCGGCGACGAGGCAGGGTCGCCGAAAAGGTGAACTGAAGGACGGGGCATGGTCGTGGTGTGGCGATTTAATGAATCTGGTTTTGCCAATGACTGGCTGCGAGCTTGTGCCAGAAGGGAATAGCCAATCGCCAATAGCCGATAGCTGATTGCCAATAGCTGATTGCCAAGTATCAAGTGCTTCGCGAATCGACTGGTGCCCATGCCTGTGCCTGTGCCGGATCATTCCGGTTTTCGCCATTGTCACCCCTCCCGCGAAGTCTCTATAGTCGGCAGCATGAAATTCACGTCCGTTTTGAAACGTTCATTTGCTTTTGCCGCGCTGCTGGCGCTTGGATTGTGCCGCGTCGCCGCCGGTGAACCAACCGCGCTGGAACTGATCAAGGAAGCGAATCGTTATGTCGGCGACGATGTAAAGGACAAGGTTGTTCAATTGCGATCCGAGAAGTCCATCGGAACCCTGACGCCGAACATCTGGTTCGTGGTTTATTACGACAAGGACGCCACGTTCAAGACGGCCGAAGTGAAACTCGGCGCCGGCAAAAAGCTCGAGGTAAAACGTCCGATGCGCCAGCCGTTCGCCTATATCAATTACAAGAACGTGCTCGACCTGAAGAAAATCAGCGTCGATTCCGACAAAGCCATCAAGATCGCCACGGCGGAACCGCTGCTCGACAAATTGAAAATCAGAGCGACGCAGCTGGTGCTCGATCGCAAGGACGCCACGCCCGTCTGGCGCGTGCGTCTCTGGGCGGAAAAGTTGCGCGATTCCCGCAAGGATGCCGACATCGGCGAAGTGAAGATCAATGCTGAGGACGGCACTGTGATTGAAAGCGATCTTCACATCAATCGCGTGGACTGATCCTCATCTCATTCTTTTGTGAACGCTCCAACCGACAACAGCCTTCAATACGATGTGGTGATTGTCGGCGGAGCCTTGTCCGGCGCCGCGACCGCCATCCTGCTGCTGCGCGAACAGCCGAAGCTTCGCGTGTTGATCGTTGAGAAATCGACGGCGTTCGGCAGGCGGGTGGGTGAGGCAACGGTTGAGATCAGCGGTTATTTCCTTTGCCGCGTTTTGGGGCTCACGCAGTATCTGAACGAATCGCATCTCGTGAAGCAGGGAATGCGATTCTGGTTTTCCAATCGCGACGCCAGCGATCTTTCCAATTGCAGTGAAATTGGCGGAAAATATCTGGCCCGCGTTCCTGCGTTTCAGGTCGATCGCTCCACTTTGGATGAAGAAGTCCTGCAACGCGCCACTTCCCTCGGCGCGGAATTGTGGCGTCCGGCATCAGCCTCCAAAATCGAACTCCATTCCGGCGGCCAGCAGCGTCTTGAAATCAAAGTCGGTGACGAGATGCGATCTGTGTCGGCGCGATGGGTTGTGGACGCCTCGGGTGTTTCTGCACTTCTTGCCCGCCAGCAGGGGTGGTTTCGTCAGAACACGGAACATCCAACGACTGCAGTCTGGTCGCGCTGGACGGGGGTGAAGGACTGGGACGGAATCGAACTCGCCACGAAATTTCCGAAGTGGGCAATGCCGTGTTTTGGGATCCGGTCCACTGCAACCAATCATCTCCTTGGACATGGCTGGTGGGCCTGGTGCATTCCGTTGAAAGGTGGCGATGTCAGCATCGGCGTTGTGTTCGATCAGCGGTTCGTTCAATGGCCGGAAGGCGGTTCGCTCGGACAACGTCTGAAAGATTTCCTGAAGGAACATCCCGTGGGCGCGGAGCTGCTGGAACGCGCGCATTGGAAGGAGGGCGATGTTCTCTGGCGGAAGAATCTTCCGTATTCCAGCACGACGTTTGCGGGCGATGGTTTCGCATTGGTGGGAGATGCAGGCGCGTTCATCGATCCGTTTTACAGTCCGGGCATGGACTGGGTCTCGTTCACATGCTGGTCGTCGTCGCGCCTCATTCTCGCGCAGCAACGCGGTGAATCGATTGCTGAAAAAATCGAAAAGCACGACGCCACCTTCCGTCGTGCGTATGACCGCTGGTTTCAGGCTGTTTACAAAAACAAGTATGAATACATGGGCGACTTCGATCTGATGCGGATCGGATTCCAGCTCGACCTCGGTTTGTATTATCTCGGCGTAGCGTCGCAGCCATTCAAGCGCGGCACTGAGGCGTTGATGGAGCCGCCATTTTCCACGCCGCCGTCCGTTCCCGCGTATCATCTGATGCGCACTTACAATCGTCGCCTGGCGGCAATTGCCCGCTCGCGCCGGAAGCGCGGCATTTGGGGACGCAACAATGCGGGCAGACGATTTTTGATTCCGGGCTTTACGTTCTCCGGACGCAGCTCGTTTCCGGTGGTCCAGGCATTGTTCGGCTGGCTCAAGCTGGAATTGTTCGAAGGCTGGCGCAGCTGGTTTTCATCGAACGGAGAAAAGGTCGAGCCCGCCTCCGTTGTCTCGGCTCAACCGGCGAAATCCTGAACTCGGTTTTCTTCACGCTGGCACGACGCATGTGTCTTCTCCCCTGTGGAAGGTTGTGCGGATGTTGCTGACGCTTCCCTGATGTGAAAACGGAAAGTTGAAGATTTTTGAAAGAAGTGCACTTCAACCTCCGTATAGCTGGTATCGCCCCATCAATGAACGGACGCATTTGTTGCGGCGAAACAGATAATGACAATCCTTCTTAGAGAAACGGCATCAGGTTGGTTTTACGTGCATTCGGGAACATGGACGCCGAATCGAAAGCTGGCTCACAGGTTTGCATCCGAGAATGAGCTTTTCAATGAGCTGAGCGGACAATCTCTTCACGGTGCCGAACTGATTTATGAACTGAGCGGTGGAATGGAGTTCACCGTTCCGTTGCGAAGATTCTCAAGCGAATCATCCCCCAAGCAGCATCAAACTTCCGTGCGGCGCTGAGCCGTGTTTGTGCGGGAGTTTGTGTTTGAGCAGGCGACATCAGGAAAGGCCTTGGAGTCGGGCAACCCTCCAAGCGGCGTCGCCTGCTCTTTTTGTTTATGGTCCATGTCGCTAACGTCGATTGAAGTTCGAATACGAACTCGCGATGTATCAAATCGCGTAAACGTGTATCGAACCGTTGATGAACTTCCCTGAAAACAAAATCCGGACAGCGACGCCAAGGAGGTGGGGGTGGGGAACCCCGCTGAAGAAACGTTCGCTGTCCGAATGTTCCCACCATAGTGGCATTCCCCCAGGGCGACGAGTCAGCGTTCTTCTGAAGATTTTGTCAGCGAAAAGCTGACAAAAAATCCGCGCACGCAACCCCCGTCGGAAATCGATCGTCTTCCCCAGCATGAACGATTGGATGCGATGGAACTGGTGCGCGGTTCAGCAGCAATTGTTGTGGCGATTCGATCGAAACTTGCCAATGCTTTGTCGGTCTGAAGCCCCATTTCGCGCTTCTGTGTTTGAACGTGTGATGAAAAATCTGATTTCCCTGAGCATAACGATCGTCGCCTCGACAGTTGTCCTGAACGCAGCCGAACAACCTGTGCCTCTCCGCGCGGAACCGTTTCCGCTCTCGAGCGTGCGCCTGCTGGATGGACCTTTCAAGGAACGCCAGGATACCAACGCAAAGTTCCTTCTTGAAGTGGTGGAGGTGGACCGTCTCCTGGCGGGTTTTCGCGCCCAGGCCGGCCTGCCCGAAAAAGCGAAACGTTATTCCGGCTGGGAGGCCCGTGGGATCAATGGCCACAGCCTCGGACATTATCTTTCCGCTGTGTCGGCGCTGTATGCGACGACTGGCGACAAACGCGCTCTCGAACGCGTCAATTACGTCGTCGAAGAACTCGCCGAATGTCAGAAGGCGAATGGCGACGGCTACGTGCTGCCGGTGAACAAGCGCGTTTACGAGGATTTGCGACAGGGAAAAATCAAGGCCGCCGGTTTCTCGCTGAACGACGAATGGGTTCCGAACTACACGCTGCACAAGGTTTTCGCCGGTTTGCGTGATGCCTATCGTTGGGCTGGAAACAAAAAGGCGTTGGAAGTCGAACGTGCCCTCGCGGGTTACCTTGCCGGGCTTTACAAAAATCTTACGCCGCAGCAGGCGCAGGAGATTCTCCGGTCCGAACACGGGGGAATGAATGAAGTCTTCGCGGATCTCAGTGTCGATACCGGTGATCCCCGTTATCTGGAATTTGCGAGAACGATTTTCCATCACAACGCCGTCCTCAACCCTCTCGAACGTGGCCGCGATGAACTGACCGGCAAACATGGCAACACGCAGATTCCGAAGGTGGTCGGTCTTGCCAGAGAATATCAGCTCACGGGCGACACCGACGCGCTGACGGGTGTGAACACATTCTGGAACAGCGTGGTGCAGAAACGTTCGTTCGCAAACGGCGGCCATGGTGAAAGCGAACATTTCTTCGCACCCGAGCAGTTTCCCTCCAAGCTTTCTCCACAAAACGCCGAGACCTGCAACTCCTACAACATGATCAAGCTCACAGGACTCATGTTTTCATGGGAGCCCCGGGCGGATGAGATGGATTTCGTCGAGCGGACACTGATCAACCACGTGTTTGCCAATATCGGACACCAGCCGGGTGAGTTCGGTTATTTCTTTGGAATGGAATCGGTGGCTCACAAAGTTTTTTCCAAACCTGCGGACGGCTGGTGGTGCTGCGTTGGAACCGGAATGGAAAATCCCTCGCTTTACGGCCAGCAGATTTACTTCCGCAACGACGATGCCCTGTGGGTCAACCTTTACATGGCGAGCGAACTGGACTGGAAGGAACGCGGCGTTCAAATTCATCAGGTCACTCAATTCCCGGAAGGTGATTCCGTTCGCTTTGAAATCAAATCGGCGAAATCCGGGAAGTTCACGCTTCATTTGCGTCATCCTTACTGGTGCGCAAAGCCGGTGATTTCAGTCAACGGCAGGCGCGTGAAAGTGGAATCACAGCCTTCGGCCTACATCACCATCGATCGCACGTGGAAATCCGGTGACAAAATCGAGGTGCAGCTTCCGATGTCACTGCGCACCGAGCCACTGCCGCATTCGGACGGAAAGATTGTGGCACTCATGTATGGCCCGATGCAGCTGGCCGCGGTTGTTCCGCCGAAGCCCGGCGTTCCCGATCCTGCCAAACAACGTTTCGCGGATCATCTCCGCGCCCGCGGCAAAACGGACGAAGCACCGCCTGTGCTGGTTGCGGACAACAACGTAAAACTGCTGAGCCGCATCAAGGCCGATCGGAAAAAGTTCGCGACGTTCAAGAGCGATGGACTCATCAAGCCCGCCGACCTGCAGCTGATTCCCATTCATCGCGTTTACGAGGAGCACTACGCGGTTTACTTCCCGTTGCTGACAAAGGCCGAATGGGTCACGCGCGAAGCAGAAATTCGGGCGGCGGAAGCGCGTCAGAGGAAGCTCGACGCTGCAACGTTGGACGTCGTCCAGGTCGGCTTCCAGCAGTCGGAAGTTGAACACAAGTTCGCTTCGGATCGTTCCGAGGTGGGAGATTTTCGCGATCGCAAATGGCGCGACGTGATGCCGGGCGGCTGGTTCTCCTACGAAATGGCGGTCGATCCGGAAAAGCCGATGGCGCTGCTTTCCACCTACTGGAGCGATGATCGCGGGCGCGAGTTTGAATTGCAGATCGATGGAAAGACCATCGCCGTTGCGCGTCCGAACGAACCGCGTCGCGGAGTCTTCTTTGACGCGGCCTACACGATTCCAACCGAGCTGACCCGCGGGAAAAGAGTCGTAACAGTCAGGCTCGTCGCAACCAGAGGCCGTGTGGGATCCTTCGGCTTCCGAACCGTTCTGGCCGAGGCAGTAGCTCCGGAGCAATGGGCTGCCGGACAACGATAGCCGATCCTGTGGCTGCAGCGTCGGCGACGTTTTTATCCGTTTCGTCCCGATATGTAGCGCGCGACCGCTTCGGCGCGGGAGCGCACGTGCATCTTTTCGTAGATGTGCTTGAGATGGCTGCGAACTGTCTCGACGCTCAGGTTCAGCTTGTCGGCGATTTCCTTGTTGGAATAACCCTTGGAAAGAAGGATGAGCGTTTCCTCCTCACGCGCGGTGAGATTGCAGCTTTCGTCCCGGCTGCGTGCTTTCTGCCGGAAGAATTCCACCACACGACGCGCAATCTCGCTCGTCATGGGCGCGCCACCAGTGAGGACGTCCAGCAGCGCCGCACGAAGATCGGCCGGCTTCGTTCGCTTGAGCAGATAGCCATCAGCCCCGGCTTCGAGCGCCATGAACACCATTTCGTCATCGTCGGATGCCGTCAGCATGATGATCGGCGTTTTGGGAAAAGAGGTCTTCAAGCGGGCGGTGCATTCGATGCCGGACATTCTCGGAAGAAAGATGTCCATCAACACAACGTCCGGTTTCGCCGTGGGAATCAGCCGAAGCGCTTCCTCTGCGGAGACGCACTGGCAGATGCATTTGAAGTCGGGAAAGGATTCGATCAATCGCACCCAGCTTTCGCGGACGTCCCGCTTGTCTTCGACAAGGGCGATCTTCAGTGGAGACTCGGGTGAGTGGGTCAATGGTTTGGATTCGTCGGAGCGGACGGTGTTCATGATGACGTGTAAGGATGAGCAGAGGCGGATTCGCCGGATGGAGCCGAGGCACGTCGGGCTCGCCGTGCAAAAGGATGGAGCCAGGAAAATCCGGCGCGAGAGGCAGGATGCGAGAGGGGCACCTGAAATTGAACCGTCGTGCCGGAGTTCGGCTGGCTGGTGATCACGCAACTGCCGCCGAGTTCCTCCAGTCGCTGCTGCATGTTGATGACGCCGTTGCGGTCGCCTTCGAGGAGCGCTGGATCAAAGCCGCGCCCGTTGTCCTCGACGACGACCACGACTTCGTCAGCCTTCTTGAAAATGCGGAGAAACACCTCGGTGGCGCCGGAATGTTTGGCGACGTTGTTCAAGGCTTCCTTTACCGCAAGGAACAGTCCGCGCCGGACCGAAAGATCGAAGAGGGCAGGTGGAAGGTTTGGTTGAACGTCGAATCGGCAGCGAATGTGGCTGTCGCCGAGAAAAGCCTGCGCGTGCTTGCAGAGGTGCGAACAGAAATCGCGCAAGGTGTCGCGTTTGGAGTTCACCGCCCAGACCACTTCATCCAGAGCGTGCGACGCGGCGCGGGCTTTGTCGCAAAGTTCACCGAACCGGGCTCGCGCCGTGGATTCCGCGGGAAACTCGGTTTGAGCAACCTCGGTTTGCAGGACCAGCTGCGTGAGCGCGGAGCCAAGATCGTCGTGAATATCGCGGGCAATTCGCGCGCGTTCCTGGTTCAAAAGCGTCTGCGCGCGGGTTTGAACGGCGAGCTTTGTGGCGAGCTGGATGGAGATCGCCAGCGCGGCGAGCAGGACGGAAATCACCACACCGAGAAACCAGGCGCTCTGCCAGAAACGAAGTTCCGCCGGACGCAGCGGAGGTGTGCGAATGACATCGATGGGATTCAGCCACCAGGGGAAACTGCCGACCTGACCCACGATGCGTGCATGCGGCCAGTCGGGAGCGGGCCGCTTCCGGTTTTGCCAGCGGGAAACACCGTCGGGAACCACAAACCATGATTCATCTGAGAGAATTTTCATTTCCTTCCCGTCGGCGAACTCGATGTTCATCCCGAGAAGAATGCCGCCTTCCAGACTGTCATTGAACGCATCGATCGCCAGGACATGACGGCCCGGTGTCAGGAGAAATGTCAGATCGTATTCGGTCAGCACCCTCCAGTTCCCGCCTTCGCCGACTTCCTGGCCATCGACGTAGAGCCGGTAAACGTTGTCCGCGGTGATTCGAAGCAGCGCCGATTTCACACGATTGGTTTCCGGAAGCGTAATTGCGCGCCAGACCCGGCAGGTCTGCTTTGCGGTGAACTTGTTCGTGCTCCAGATCCAGAATCCAACGCCATGCTGTTCAGCCGCGCGAATTCCCTCCGGGGTGATTTTGATCACCGGCGGATCGACGATTTCGCGCAACTCGGCCGCCTGTAATGTGTCGGGGAAAAAAGTCGCCGATCCAAGAACAGCCGTCAGAGCGAAGACCAGCAGAAAATTCCAGGAGCGCCAGATGATCGGAATGCAGAGAAGCAGCGGGCGCATAGACACGGCACGAGGCTAGCACCAGGAAAAATCTGCGCCAACCGCGAATTGCCCGAATCTGCGGCGGAAGCATCCCCCAATCGGGGGATGCTTTGATACCCGGTTGGGGGATGTTCGGCCTGGCCGACGGGACTTAGTGTCGGAAGGCTCGAATAGTCGAAAACTCGATCATCCCAACCCAACCATGAGAAATCCGTTCCGAAAGACGCGCGCGTGCCTGCTGACAGGCGTGATGGTTCTGACTGCTTTTTCGACGAAAGCAGATCTTGTGGGGCCATACACGCCCGACGCCGACACGCTGTTCCTGTTTCATTTCGATGAACCCGCAGGGAATTCGTCCACGGTCAACGTGGGCATCAAGGGAGGCAACGCCTACACCGTTCAAAACGATTCCGCCGGGAATGGAAATCCGAACCCGCCCGTGGTGACGACCGTGCTTGGCGCGGCTGGATATGCGAGCGGTCCCGTCAATTTCGGGAACAGCGCGAACTTTCATTCGCCGGGTATTTTGATCGGTTACGATTTCGACAATTCAGGTGCCTTTGAAGCCGACGTCCAGGCCGGGCAGGCCAGTCCGGACCGGCTGGCAATGACGAACCTGAACATCGGATTCAACGGCAAATCGTCATTCACACTGGAAGCGCTAGTTGCTCCGACAACTCTCTCCGGAAATCAGGAAATCATCTGCACCGACAGTTATGTGGGCGGGAATCGCGGTTTTCAGTTCCGCCTCAATGGAAGCGTTCTTCAATTGCAGATGCTCGATGGCGGAACGTTTACGGCCTACGGTGCGACGATTCCGGCATCCGGACCGCACGCGTTTGTGGCGGGCGAATGGTATCACGCCGCCGCGACCTATGACGGCTCCGATGTGAAGGTTTACTGGACGCGCCTGAATCCAGACGTCACCGCGGCGAATCAGATCGCTGCGATCTCAGGAGTGATTTCCAACGGCCACGGCGCGGTGGTCGCGCCGCTTGTCATTGGAAATGACAATCGCGGTGCATCGGGCGAATTGTTCAACGGCCGCATCGATGAAATTCGTATCAGCAAAGTGGCGCGGGGTCCGGGCGAAATGCAGTTCTTCTCGCCTTCCGTCACGATCGTCGCGAATCCGCTCAGTCAGAACATCGATTACAACGAGCCGGTGACCTTCGACGTTGTGGCTGCGAGTCCGACGCCGATGTTCTATCAATGGCGCTTCAACGGTTCGCCGATCACAGATGCGACGAACACGAGTTTCTCGATCGCGGCTGTGAGCGCGAATGACGCCGGAATCTACGACGTCGTCGTGACGAACAGCTCCGGCTTCGCATCCACCAGCGCCCCTGCGTCACTGGTTGTCGGCGCGGCGAACTTCCTGGCGCATCGCTACAGCTTCAATGGGGATGCCAATGACAGCATTGGCACGGCGCACGGAACCAACTTCGGCAATGTTACGTTTTCGGATGGATCGCTGGTGCTGGATGGATCGGAGGAAACTTACGTTCAACTGCCGGGCGGCCTGCTCTCCGGGCTGAATTCGGTCACCGTCGATTTCTGGGCGATGTTTGGGACAACGGCGGGCAACTCCCGTGTGTTCGATTTCGGCAACAGCATCACGAACTTCACCGGGAACCTTGCCGGCTTCAACTACCTGTTCTTCTCTCCCAACTCCGGCGGCAATCATCGACTCACCGCCACGCCGGGCGACGGTGGTTTCGAGCAAAGCGTGACTGGAACCGGCCTGTTCGATGGCAGGACGGTGCATGTGACCTGCATCGTTGATCCGCCGAACAAACGGCTTTCGATTTACACCAATGGCGTGCTGGAAATCGCGAACACGAACTACACCGTTCCGATGTCTTCGCTCAACAGTGTGCTCGCCTACATCGGCAAATCGCTTTACGCGGTCGATCCGTATCTCAACGCCAGCATCGACGAATTCCGCATCTACAACGGCGCTCTGTCGCCGATCACGATTCAGCAGAATCACGAGCAGGGACCGAACATCGTGCTAAGCGACGGTCCGGTGGATTTCGTCATCGATCCTGTGAACGTCAATGTGCCGGTCGGACAGACGGCGACATTCACGGCCGCGGCGACCGGTTACCTGCCGATCCGTTATCAGTGGTACAAAAACGGAGTCGCCGTTCCTGGCGCGACAAATACGACTCTGACTATTTCCGCGGTCGCTCTCGACAATGGTGCCACGATCCAGGCTTTTGCCACCAACGTCATCGGTGCCACGACTTATTCGGACGCGAGCGCGCCGGCGACGCTTTCGGTGTTCACACCTCCGACGCTGGCGTGGATTGGGGCCGAGGGGATTGACTGGAACACGTCGTCCTTGAACTGGAGCAATGATGCGGGCGGCGCACTGACCGTTTACACACCGTTCGCCCATGCGCTCTTCGACGCCCGCGGCATCAACGCCACGACGATCAACCTTTCCGAAACGGTCAATCCGGATCAGATCACTGCAAATGCCAACTTCGATTACAATCTGACGTCGTTCGGCGCGAATGGTTCGCTGACGGGGCAGGGGCGCATCGTGAAACAGAACACTGGAACGTTTATCCTCGACGTGACCAACAATCTGTCCGGCGGCGTGCTGATCTCGGGTGGAACATTGCAGATTGGCAATGGCGGATTTTCAGGAACGACCGGCACGGGAGCGATCACCAACAACGCGACCCTCGCTTTCAATCGCGCCGACACGCTTTCCGTTCCGAACTCCATTTCTGGAACAGGTTCGGTTCAACAGAACGGCAGTGGAAGCGCCGCACTGAGCGGGAACAACTCCTATTCGGGAACCACACTGGTTAATGCAGGCACGCTGCTGGTGCAGAGTTCCAACGCCCTGGGTTCCGCCGCTGCAGGAACAACCGTCCAGCCCTTCGCCAGCCTCTACATCACGGCCAACGTGGACATCGGCACCGAGGCACTCACGATCAATGGAAGCGGAACTGACGGAAACGGCGCGCTTCGCAAAGGCGGCGCCGGCGCCACGACCTACCGCGGCAGTGTGAGCCTCGCATCTGATTCCACGATCGGAGTGGACGGCGACGCCACTTTGACGCTCAGCAACACAGTGTCGGGGAACGCCATCCTGACCAAGACCGGAAACGGCACGCTGGCTCTGGCCACCGCGAACACTTACAGCGGCGGCACGATTTTGTCCGGCGGCATTCTCAACGTGAATGCGAATGCTGCGCTTGGCTCCGGACCGGTCACGATCAGTGGTGCTGGAAGAATCGTTCTCGGCGACGGCGTGAATGTTGGTAATGCGTTCGTTGCGGACGTCGTTTCACCCGGTGTTCTGAACGGACTGTTCATGGTCAACGACAACACGAACGGCACCGTCACGACGATCAGCGGCCCAATCACTGTAAATGCGTCAGCGGCCAACGGAGGTGTTTTCGTCGGTCCGATTTCCTCAGGTTATCTGAACATCACAGGGAAACTGACGAACAGTTTCACCGGTGAGATCAGCTCTCGCATTGGCAACGTCCGGTTCTCCGGTGGCGGTGATTACACGGTGTTGGACATTCGTGAAGGCGTGGTTTCGCTGGGGGCGCACAATGGCGTTTCGACGAGTGCATCGTTGCGGATGGCCGCATCCGGACCGGCGATCTTTGATCTGAACGGATTCAATCAGGAACTGACGGGGCTGAGCGACGGCGCGGCGTTGAGCGAAACGATCACGAACAGTTCGGCAACGGCCAGCACGCTCACGCTGAATCTTGCTGGCGGCAGCACGTTCACCGGAACGATTGCGGGCAAGATCGCACTGGTTCAGAACGGATTTGGCTCGCTGTGGCTTCTTGGAACGAATGCCTACACCGGCGACACGACCGTCAACGGCGGCCTGTTGCAGATTGCCGAGCCAACTCTAGCCGCGGCGTCCACGGTGCGGATCGCCAACGGCGCCATGCTGCAACTGGACTTCTCCACGACCAACAAAATTGCGGGTCTCGTCCTCAACGGTGTGAGCCAGCCGCTCGGTGTTTACAACAGCACCACCAGCCCGGCGTTCATCACGGGTGCTGGCAGTCTGGAGGTGACGCCTGCTGTTGCGAGTTATCCGACCAACATCGCTGTCAGCGTGAGCGGTGGAAACGTGACGATCTCGTGGCCGGCGAGCCATCTCGGCTGGATTCTTCAGGCGCAGACGAACTCGCTGAGCACCGGATTGAGTGACAACTGGGTGGATGTGCCTGGATCGGCTTCAGTCACGCAGGCGGTCATTCCGGCCAATCCATCGAACCCGGCTGTTTTCTATCGCCTCCGTCATCCGTGATCAAAACCAACAGAAACAAACCCAAAAACTGAAACCACTGCATGAAAAGACTCACACTAATCACCACCCTGTGTTTCGCCGGGGCGATCGCCCAGGCGCAGCTGATCGACGACTTCAGCGGCAACCTTTCGGCCTACACGGCGACGCGTATTCTCAACAACGACAATCACAGCCCAGGCAATACATACGCCTGGGAGATCAGCGGAGGCGCGCTTCGGATCAACACCTCAAGCTATGTCGGAATCGAGCAGTTCGCGCTGACCCGCACCGATTTCTCACTCAGTGTGGGATATGAACTAACAGCTTCATACATCAAGGATGGCCTAAATCAACAGGATATCGGCCTTTACGTGGGGGCCGGGACGCCGACCACAGATGTCCGGGCCGATTATGTGAGCATCTACGTTCGTAACAACGATCAGATTTATTCACGCGGATTCAATGGCGCCACGGAGTTGAGTCTTTCCGGCGGCGGCACGGTTTCGGATGTCACTGCATTGTTCATTGCCCGCACAGGCCTGAATGACTTTGAACTCGGATACTATGTGGGATCGACCCGAACCGTGCTTACCACGCGGACGATGGACAACAGTTCGATCGGCAGTTCGATCGGATTCTATGCGGACATTCGCGAAGCAGGCATTCGCGGCGCCATGGACAACCTGACGCTGAGCGCGATTCCGGAGCCGGGCTCGATGAGCTTCCTGATTCTCGGCGGTGCTGGATTCCTGATGATGCGCCGCTTCAATCGTGGTTGTTGAACGCATTGAACAATTTTTGGTGGTCATAACGCAAAGGGGAGTTGGACCGAAATCCAGCTCCCTTTTTAGTCTGAATGCTGCAGATGAAACTGAATGATAGAAAATGTCGGATTGGAAACGGGTTCACCCTGATTGAACTCCTCGTCGTTATTGCCATTATCGCGATTCTTGCCGCGATGCTGCTGCCTGCGCTGGCGCGCGCCAAGGAAAAGGCAAAGCAGGCACAATGCATGAGCAACCTGAAGCAGGTCGGTATCGCCGCCACCATGTTCGCCCTGGACAACAACGACCGTTATCCGGCGGCCAGCATCGATTCGGGCTGGGGACGGCCCAATCCCATTTATCTGAACGCGGACATCATCGCGATGGCTTCGGACATTGGATTCAAGACAAATGCCACCGCAAGCGGTGTTGCATCCGGACCGAATGTCTGGACCTGCCCGAACCGTCCTGCGCTTCCCAACTACTCGAGTTCCTGGGCGCTCGGGTATCAATATTACGGCGGCATAACCAAATGGTATCCGAACGGCGTGGAAACCGAGGGACGGAGTCCGATCAAGACTTCAACAAGCAAGAGCACGCAGATGCTTGCCGCGGATCTGGTGATCAATTTCGGCACGAGCTGGAGCGAACCGACCGTGGCAGAAAGCAGTGGATGGACGCAGTTGCCTGCGCACAAGGGTAACGGTGGAAAACCTTCCGGCGGGAACGAAGTGTTCGCGGACGGCTCGGTGCGCTGGGTCAAGGCGCGCGACATGTACAACTTCTACACGCCCTTCACGAATCGGAAATTCTACTTCTTCCAGGAAGACCTTCCGCCAAACCTCAACCTGGCGTCCGTTCCAAAAGGACCGCAATAGCGGGCAGCTTCACAAAGGCATTCGTGACCTTCCCGCCACGCAGAGTTTGATGCGATTGTTGCATCCCAAAATATTGCTTCTACCGGCGGGAATGATCCGTTGTGTCCTCACATATCTGATTGCGACATTGCTGATCGGATATTCGGTGTCACTAATGGCGAGCGATGCCTTGGTCTCCGGTTTCACGACCCCGCCGCCTGAAGCGCGAACGCGCGCCTACTGGTGGTGGTTGAATGGAAACGTGGACAAGAAGGCGATCAGCCGTGACCTCGAGGAAATGAAGGCGAAAGGGTGGGGCGGGGCGTTGCTGTGCGATGCCGGCGGCGCCGAGCAGGACGGCAACGATCGCGTTCCAGCAGGTCCGGCGTTTTTCAGCTCTGAATGGCGGGAACTCTACCGCCACACGCTGCGCGAAGCCGATCGGCTGGGATTGGAGATCAGCCTCAACATTCAGAGCGGATGGAACCTCGGTGGTCCGAATGTGAAGGCGGACGATGCGGCGAAGAAGATTGTCTGGTCTGAAACGATTGTCATCGGTCCAACGAATTTTTCCGCAGTGTTGCCGATGCCAAAAATTCGGGACAACTACTCCCGCGAAGTGGCGGTGCTCGCTTTCAGGATTCGCGACGATCTTCCCAAGGACCGTCCGCCGCTGCAGCACTGGATGGAAAAGGCCGTTCATCGGGAACTGCATTTTTCCGCGCCTGAAACGACGTTGCTGCACGAGGAGTTGCCGTCGGTTCCCAACGAACACGACGCACTCACCGGTGACATCCTTGATCTGAGTTCTCGGTTGGACACCAACGGAGTTCTGACCTGGAACGTCCCTGCCGGGAAATGGCAGGTCCTTCGATTTGTTTATACGATCGGCGATCGTTCCTACGTTTCGACGTCGAGCGACACTTGGAAAGGTTACGCGATCGACGTGCTCGATCGGGATGCGTTCAAACGTTATTGGGATTCGGTGGTGGAACCGTTGGTTGACGACGCAGGGCCTCTGGCGGGCAGGACGTTGAAATATCTGCACACCGACAGCTGGGAAGTCGAGCCGTTGAACTGGACTCCCGCGTTCCGGGAGAAGTTTCGCAAGTATCGCGGCTACGACATGACGCCGTGGCTTCCGGTGCTGGCGGGACGCATCATCAACAATCGCGAGGAGAGCGATCGCTTTCTGCATGATTTCCGCAAGACACTCGGCGACCTCGCGGTGGATGAACACTACGTTCCGTTCTCACAATGGGCGGCACGTCGCGGGCTGCAGATTCATCCGGAATCCGGCGGGCCTCACGCGGTGCCGATTGATGCCCAGCGTTCGCTTGGGGTGAACGACATTCCGATGTCGGAATTCTGGGCGTGGTCATGGCGGCATCGGGTCGGTGACAAAAACCGTTTCTTTCTCAAGCAACCTGCCTCCGCAGCGCACACCTATGGACGAAGGCTCGTCGCAGCGGAGGGTTTCACGACGATCGGACCGCACTGGCAGGAAACCATCTGGGACAATCTCCGGCCGTCGTTCGATCACGCGTGCACCGAAGGCATGAACCGGCTCGTCTGGCATGCATTTGTCTGTTCACCGGAGTCGGCGGGAATTCCGGGCCAGCAATACTTCGCCGGAACTCATTTCAACCCGAACACAACCTGGTGGGAGAAGTCGGGACCGTTCATTGGATACATGAATCGCGTGCAGTTCATGCTTCAGCAGGGACTTTTCGTGGCCGACGCGCTTTATTACTACGGCGATCACGTTCCCAACTTCGCCCAGCTGCGCAGTTCGGATCCGGCAAAGCTGGGAGCTGGATACGATTACGACGTGATCACCGAGGACGCAATTCTGACGCGCCTGAGTGTTCGTGATGGAATGCTCGTGCTTCCGGACGGAATGAGTTACCGGCTGATGGTCCTGCCGGATCGGAAGACGATTTCGCTGCCGGTGTTGGAGAAGGTGCGTGAACTCGTGAAAGGCGGTGCAACGGTTCTGATGACCCGGCCTGAGAAAGCGAGCGGACTGGCGAATCATGCAGCGGCCGATGCCCGCGTGCGGGAGATTGCCACGGAGTTGTTCGGAACCGGTCCGGAAAGCAGTGTCATCACCAGAAAGTTTGGAAAAGGCCGCGTGGTGACTGGAAGAACCGGGCGGGAAGTTCTCCTTGCCGACGGCATTCACCCAGACTTTGAAGCGAGCGGCGCACCTGCCGAAGCGGAGATCAACTACATCCATCGCCGCGACGGAAAAGCGGAAATCTATTTCGTGGCCAACCGGGCAAAATCAGCGGCGAACATTTCAGCAACATTTCGTGTGGGCGACCGCGCGCCGGAACTCTGGGATGCAGTTACCGGAGAGCGTCGCGTTGTCACCGACTACAAGCAGTTGAATGGCCGGACTGAAGTGACGCTGGAAATTCCACCGTGCGGATCGTTGTTCGTTGTTTTTCGCGAGCCGGCGTCAAAGTTCGCTCCGACCGGACGCAAGAACGCGGACGCATTCGTTTCCTTCAAAGAAATCGGCGGTGAATGGGAAGTGGCATTCGATCCGAAGTGGGGAGGACCGGAGTCGGTGAAATTTGAAACATTGATCGACTGGACTGAACGCACGGAACCGGGAATCCGCTTTTACTCCGGCACGGCGGTGTATCGAAAGGAATTCCAGATCGACGCAATTTCGGACGACGAAAGGAAATCTCTCTATCTCGATCTCGGAAACGTCCGGGAACTCGCTGAAGTGAAGTTGAACGGGAAATCGTGCGGCATCGCCTGGGCGCCGCCGTTCCGCGTGAAAATCGGCGATGCCATCCAGCCGGGCACGAACCGGCTTGAGATCGAAGTGGTGAATTTCTGGCCGAACAGGATCATCGGCGATGCTTCGCTTCCGCGTGAAAAACGGTTGACGCGAACGAACATCCGCAAAATCACCGCGCAGTCCAGTCTCATGCCCTCCGGCCTGTATGGTCCTGTCCAGTTGATGAAACGTGAAAGTTCCGCGTCTGCGCGGATGGCATCCGGTCCGTCGGACCATTGATAGTTTGATTTGAAAACATTGTCCTTCAACAGCACCTGCACGTGGCCTCGCTTCCTCGGTGCCATGCGAATGCTCATTTTGCTTTCGGTCGTCGTCGGTGTGGAAGCTTCCACGTGCGCGACGCTTCAACCGTATTCGCCCGATTCCTACACACTTCATCTCTGGCATCTGGATGAGACGGACGTGCCGGTTGTGGATTTCGCTTCCGGCGGCACGAATCTCACGAGTCTTTCAGGAGGAGCGACGCTCGGCACTGCTTCCTTCGCGGGATTCGGATCGGTGTTGAACACGGTCGATGGCGGACAATCCGGAACAACCGCCAGTTCGAAAAACGCGGTGCTCTCGGCTCTTCCGCTGGTTGACGGAGACGCGGATAACGTGGCGATGAACTTCTGCGATCCGGTCACCGGAGCGTTCACGTTCGAGGCGATTGTGCGAATCGACTTCAATCCCGCGGCAAATTTTTCGGCCCGCGGTTCACCCATGCAGATTTTGAGCGGAGATGCTGAGGACACGGAGCTGACGGCGAACCGGCTGTTTCAATGGCGGCTGAATCCAATCGGCGTGGGCGGCGGCGATTCCTCAGTGCCGCGAATGGAATTCATCAACCTTCGCCAGGGCTCTGGAATTCAGAGCGTGTTGCTTCCGATTCCGATGAGCGGACCGCACGCGATTGTTTCGAATGGATGGTTTCACGTTGCAGTGACATTCGATGGCAATGCCGGTGCGCCGGACAATTTTGCCTTCTATTGGACCGCCTTGAATCCGACAAACGCGCGCGCGAATCGGGTCGGCACCGCAACGTTGCTCAACGGACTTTCACAAGGTGTCGCGCCGGACTTCTGCATTGGAAATGAAGGACGGGCAATCGGCGGATCGACGGATAATTTCGTCGGGCTGATCGATGAGGTTCGCATCAGCAGCATCGCCCGTTCGGACTCCGGTTTCTTCTGGAACGATGATTCGGACGGCGACGGCCTGGATGATTCCTGGGAAACGCATTATTTCGGTTCGCTCGAACGGACCGGTTCGGACGATCCGGATTCCGACACATTCACGAACCTGCAGGAATTCCAGGCGGGATCGAATCCGACGAACAGTCTTTCGACTCCATTTGACACCGACGCGGATGGGTTGCCGGATGCCTGGGAAATGACCTGGTTTGGAACGCTCGCATTTGTTCCGGAAGACGATCCGGACAACGACGGTTTCACCAACCAACAGGAACTTGAAGCCGGAACCCAGCCGAACAATTCCGATTCCAATCCGGATGATACCGACGCCGACCGTCTGCCCGATGCCTGGGAAATGACGCACTTCGGTTCGCTTACAATGAACGGCGCCGACGATCCGGACGGTGACTCGTTCTCGAATCTTCAGGAGTATCTGGCTGGATCGAATCCAAACGACGCCAGTTCTGTTCCGATCACCTCGGATCCGATCCGTCCTTCGACACGTTACATTCCGGTTGAAGATGGCGATCCATCCACGAGTGAATTTGGTTATGCGGGATCATCGTCGATCAACAGCGTGGCGTTCATCTGTTCGGCGTTGATGACTGTTGGCAATCAACAGTTCATCGCGTATTACGGCAGACACCAGACGGATCCTGCTTACGCGTTCAACAACACAATCTGGATCGGGCGCAGGGCCGTCGGTTCGAACATCTGGGAGGTGTTCCGAACGATGTTTCGAGCGAATGCGATCACCGACGGTCATGACGTGGTTTGTTTTGGAATCGATGGCGATGGAGTGATGCATTTGTCGTGGGGAATGCACGGCGATGCGTTTCATTATGCCCGCAGCCTGGCGAGTGTGATCGGTTCCGAGCCGATCGTGTTCGGGCCGGACACGACGATGACGGGAGCGGAGTTTGCGGCGACGTATCCGCAGTTCCTCAGCGTTCCGGGCGGCGACCTGCTTTACATCTATCGCAAAGGAAGCTCGGGTGCGGGCGACACGTACATCAACCGCTATTCGATCGCGACCAAAACGTGGACGAACGTTCACATGAGTGGCAGCACGGTGGTTCCGTTCATCAAGGGAACAGGCTGGCCGCTCGACTACAACGCCTACGGACAGATGCCGTGCATTGATGAAACCGGGCGGTTGTTTCTGGTCTGGACGTGGCGCTACACGCCGGCCTTTCAGTCGAATCATGACTTTGCCTTTGCGATGTCGCCGGACAGCGGCCTGACGTGGCAGCGGAGCGATGGAAGCGTTTACACACTGCCGATCAGCGAAAGTGTCACGAACGGAAGTCCGGATCCGAACACAGTCGCAGAGCGCATTCTGGCGATTCCGCAGAATCACACATTGATCAATCAGGCGGGAATGTGCCTCGATGCGGATGGCAAACCCGTAATCGCAACGTGGTGGGCGCCCGGCGCGAGCACGAACAATCATCGTCGGCAATACATGGTGGCGTTTCCGGGACAGGATGGGACGTGGCAGGTGCGGCAGGTTTCGAATCGCACCAATGATCCGCCGGGAGTGATGACTCAGGATTCCGCCGTCCGCGAACTGGGCAGGCCGGTGGTCGTTTGCGACAAGGACAATCGCGTGCTGGTGATCTACCGGGACAATGCGGGAAGCAATGGATTGACCGTCGTTCACAGCCTGCCCAGAGCGATTGATCCGGATCGCAACATCTGGACAACCGTCGATCTGACGCTGGACAACCTCGGCAATTATGAACCGGTGATCGATCTGGCGCGATGGCAGGTGGATGGACTGCTCAGTTTTCTTTATCAGCCAAGCGCGGGCCTCGGTTATACGCCGCCGTCCAATACAGCGTCAGAAATGGCGGTGTTGGAATGGGACGCCAGGGCATACTTCGATCACCGGCCTGCGCTGAACTTTCGGTCATTTCCCGATACCGGAGAGGTGTTGCTGTTTTTTCGGTCTCAGATCGGATGGGGGTATCGAATTCAGGCGAGCGACGATCTCCTTTCCTGGACCAATCTGGTGACCATGAATGGCACCGGCGGGCATCTTCAGTTTCTTCATACAAACACGCTGGCATCGCAGCAGTTCTTCCGACTTCAGATTCTCGAGGGTGGCTTCGCCCTTTGAGCCGTTTTTCCTCGCGGGCAGCTGGATTCACCAACCATTTTTTGCTGCCGAATATCGGTATTTTCCGCCCATTTTCGTGCCGTTTTACGGTGAAGAAGTCGCTTCAAATGCCGATATAGCCAATGATGCAGCGTCGGCTACATAGCGATTCAGAAGATGACGGAAGGACTGAAACCAGTTCCTTCCGAGGATGCTGTTCCTTCCCCAGGCAACATCTGACATGAAGTTACTTACGTTTTCCACCCTTTGCCTCGTGCTGGGATCGGCAGTCCAGGGTGCGACGGGATCGGCACCAATCACCGAGTTGAGCCTCGAACAGTTGATCAATATCGAGGTGACTTCCGTCGGCAAAAAGGAGGGAGTGCTCTTGCGCGCTCCCGCGGCGGTCGCGGTTTTGACGTCGGAAGACATCCGGCGGATGGGTGCCACCAGCATTCCCGAAGCGTTGCGCGCTGTTCCCGGCATGCACGTCGCCCGCATCAACGCGAATCGATGGGCGGTTTCCGCTCGCGGCTTGAATGACGAGTATTCGAACAAGCTCCTCGTGCTGATCGACGGCCGGAGCGTCTATAGCCCGGTGTTCGGCGGAGTGCACTGGAATGTGCAGGATGTCGTTCTCGAGGACCTCGACCGGATTGAAATCATTCGTGGTCCCGGCGGCACGCTCTGGGGTGCCAATGCGGTGAATGGCGTGATCAACATCATGACCAGGAGCGCGCGGGAAACTCAGGGAACCATGGTTTCCGTTCTGGGCGGCACGGAAGACCAGCCGTCCGTCACAGCGCGCTACGGCGGCACAATCTCGAGCAATGTTTTCTTCCGTGTTTACGGAAAGTATTTCCGCCGCGACGGCTTTGAAGATGGGCAGGGGAACAACATGTCCGATCACTGGGACATTGGCCGTGGGGGCGCCCGGATCGACTGGGAACCCAGTGAACGCAACACATTCACTCTTTCAGGCGATTACCTGGCGGGAACCTACGGCGAACAGGTCGGCAAGATCGCGCTGACACCCGTTCCCGATTTCCGAAACATGGGCGTGGATGCCGGCACGCATGCGGGGAATATCGTGGGCCGCTGGACCAGCAGGTTCTCCGAAGATTCGGAACTGAAGGTTCAGGTGTACTACGACGGTTACAAGCGCGAGCATCCGTTCGGTGGCGGTGTCCTGGTTGCGGCGCCAAATGAGTTCGATCCAGATCAGAACCAGATCCGCGAGTGGCGCGACACGTGGGACCTGGATCTTCAGCATCGGTTTCGCGTTCTTTCGCGGAACGAGATCGTTTGGGGAGTGGAATATCGTCACACCGAGGACCGCATCGACGCTGTGAATGCGTCGCAAACCTGGTTCAAGGCACGGGCCAGAGACAACCTGTTCAGCGCCTTTGTGCAGAATGAGTTTGCGATCATCGAGGACAAGCTTTCGCTCACGGTGGGATCAAAGTTCGAGCACAACGATTACACCGGATTCGAATTCCAGCCGTCAGGCCGGCTTGCCTGGACGCCAACCGAGCATCAGACGCTTTGGGCTTCGGTGGGACGCGCCGTGCGCACGCCGACACGGCTTGAGCGTGACGCCCGGATCGACATTGCCGCCACGCCAGTTCCGGGTCCCGCGCTCATCTCAAATTTCGGAAATCCCAACGCCGGTTCGGAAACGATGCTGGCGTATGAGATCGGGTATCGCATCGAACCGGCTCATAACGTGTCATTCGACGTCGCGGCGTTCTACAACACCTACGAACTGCTCGCCAATCTGCCCACCGATGTGATGTTCGAACTCGATCCATTTCCTCACTCGGTTCAGAGATACGAATCGCTCAATGATTTCAGCGGACACACCTGCGGCGTGGAAGTCATGGCGCAATGGCAGGTGACGAATCCGTGGCGGCTCACGGCCGGATACACCCTCTGGAAGGGATCGTTTCCCGGGAATGATTACCGCGAACGCACGTCGCCGGAGCAGCAGTTCAACGTGAGATCGAGCCTTTCGCTGGGACGGAACTGGGAATTTAACGCCGCAGTCTATTACGTCGATCGAGTTGAAGCACTCACCCAGGGAACTCTCGGAGCCATGAAATTCGATCCGGTTGTTCGACTGGATCTGGGATTGAACTGGCGGGCGACGGAGAATCTCGAGTTCTCGGTCTGGGGACAGAATCTTCTGGATAACGGACATCCCGAATTCTCCGGCTACAAATCGTCACGTGTCGCCGAGATTCCACGAACCTTCTACGGGAAGGTGACATTGCGGTTCTGATTCAAAACTCAGGATGAACATTCGCGTTCGAACATCGATAGCCGCAGGAGCATCCCGGCGACGGAAGAAAGTCTTCCGCCTGGACCGGTCCCATTTTCATTGATGGCAGCATGGAAGCGCGCGCGAAACAGCATTTCAAGAAACGACGCAGGTTCGGCGGAATCGTTGCCGTTCTGGCGTTTTTCTCGGCGTGGCTGCCGGGCGCGACGTTGAATGCCGCGGAGGTTGTGGTGACGGAGCCGCAGGTCAAGGCGCTCTGCCTTCTGAACTTCGCCAAATATGTCACCTGGCCGGAGACATCCTTTACGGCGACAAATTCGCCCATCCGGATCGGCGTTATCGGCGATTCAAAAATCCATGATGAACTCAAGCGTGCCGTGGAGGGAAAGACCATCAATGGCCGCGCAATTGAGGTGGCAGGCGCGGGAGGCGTTGCAGAAGTCGGACGCTGCCACATCCTGTTCGTCAGCGGTTCGGACAAGGCGCGCGTGCGGGAGACAATTGCCGCGGTTCGTTCGGATGCTGTTCTCACCGTCGGGGAAGGAAGCGAGTTCGTCGAAGGCGGCGGAATGATCGTGTTTGTCAAACGGGAAAACAAGGTCCGCTTCGAAGTGAATCTTGCCGCCGCCCGGGCTGAAAAACTCAAGATCAGCTCGAAGTTGCTGGCGCTGGCTGACGCCGTGCGTGGAAAAGGAGAGGCCGAATGAACTTCTTCAGCCGCGCATCGATCCGCCGCAAACAGACGCTCATCATTCTTCTGACGAGCGGCACCACGTTGCTGCTCGCGTGCGCTTCCTTCCTTTTCTACGACTTCACCAGCTACAGGCAGCAGCTTGTGGAGAAGGCCGCCAGTTTTGCCGAGGTGATCGGCAACAACTGCACCGCGGCGCTTGATTTCAACGACACGCATTCCGCCGAAGAAACGCTCTCGGCCCTGCGTGGAGAGAAGAACATCATCGCAGCCGGTGTCTTCCGGCGTGATGGATCGGAGCTCGCAAAATATCTCCGTTCGCCCAATGCGACGACCGACCTCAGTGTGGCGCCGACACGGGAACTCGGACACCGCTTCACCAGTGACCGGCTGTTTGTCTGGCGGCCGGTTTCGCAGCAGGGCGAAAACATCGGCACCGTCGTCATCATGTTCGACCTCAACGAACCGATCCAGCGCGCGAGGCGGTTTGTCGGGATCGTTCTGGTCATCTTTCTGGCGTCAATGCTCGTTGCCTTCGTGCTGTCCAGCCGGCTTCAGCGCGTCATCTCCATCCCGATCCAGAATCTTGCTCGGGCGGCCCGAGCGGCGGGTGTGAACAAGGATTACTCCGTGCGCGTTCGGAAGGTTGCCGAGGATGAACTGGGGCAGCTCACGGACGGTTTCAACGAAATGCTTTCGCAGATTCAGGAGCGCGATGTGGCGCTTCAGGCCGCGCGCGATCAGCTCGAACAGCGCGTCGAGGAACGCACGTCCGAACTGGCCCGATCGCTCTCGCTCCTCAACGCAACACTGGAATCGACAGCCGACGGCATTCTGGTTGTGGACCAGAGCGGACACATCACTCATTACAACTCGAAATTCCTGGAGATGTGGCGCATTCCGTCTGAAACGGTTTTGCAGCGCAGCGATTCGGCGATCTTCGATTTCGTCGCCGCTCAATTGCGAAATGCCAAAGTTTTCCTGGAGCATCTGCGTCAGATGCACAACAACGAGGACATCCAGACTGCAGATGTGCTCGACCTGATGGACGGGCGTGTGTTTGAACGGCATTCCCAGCCGCAGCGTGTTGCAGGTGTTTACGCCGGCCGCGTCTGGTGTTTTCGCGACATCACCGAACGGAAACAGGCGGAAGAGGAACTGCGCCAGCGCGTGCGATTGCAGGAACGGCTCAGCAGGATCACCGCGACAGTGCCCGGAGTGATTTATACGTTCCGTTTTGAGTCGGAGGAGCGTATCTGCTTCCCGTATGCAAGTCCGCGTCTTGAGGAGATGTATGGCATCAAGCCGGAGGAAGTGGAACGCGACGCCCGGCCGATCATCAAACGGATTCATCCGGACGACCTGCAGCGCGTGCGTACGGGCGTTCTGGAATCGGCCCGCACCATGAGCCCGTGGCGGAGTGAGTTTCGGGTGCTGCATCCGGAACAGGGCGAAATCTGGGTGGAAGGATATTCGATGCCGGAACGCAACGGTAACGGCAGCGTGCTCTGGCATGGGGTGATGAACAACGTCACCGAGCGCAAGCGTGACGAGGCAAAGATCGCTGCGTTGAACAAACAGCTGATCGAAACCTCGCGACAGGCCGGCATGGCGGAGGTTGCCACTGGCGTGCTGCACAACGTGGGCAATGTCCTCAACAGCGTCAATATTTCGGCAACCCTCATCTCGGACAGCATCCGGCATTCGAAATCCTCCGGGCTTTCACGAGTGGTGACGTTGATGGAGGAACGGGGTGACCCCGCCGATTTCATCCTGAACGATCCCCGAGGCAAGCATGTGCCGCGTTACCTGCAGCAGCTCTCTGAGCAGCTCGCTGTCGAGCAGAAAAAGAACATGGCGGAACTCGATCTGCTCCGGAAGAACATCGAGCACATCAAGGACATCGTCGCCATGCAGCAGAACTACGCGAAGGTGTCCGGCGTGACGGAAACCGTGCTGGTTTCTGACCTGGTCGAGGACGCGTTTCAGTTGAACGCCGGGGCGCTCGAACGGCACGAGATCACGCTCGTCCGCGATTTTCAACCGGTGCCAGGCATCACGGTCGAAAAGCACAAAGTTCTTCAGATTCTGGTCAACCTCATCCGCAACGCGAAGTACGCGTGTGACGAAGGCGGAAGCTCCAACAAAAGGATCACCGTCCGAATTTTCAAAGCGGGAGAAATGGTCGCCATTTCAGTCTCCGACACCGGCATCGGAATTCCGCCTGAGAACATGACGCGGATATTCAGTCACGGATTTACCACTCGAAAACAGGGGCATGGGTTCGGACTGCACAGCGGTGCCCTGGTGGCGAAGGAGATGGGCGGTGTTCTGCGTGTGTCCAGCGAAGGTGTGGGCAAGGGCGCCACCTTTACTCTTGAGTTGCCTGTTGAACCTCCGAAATCCAATGTCTGATTCCCATCCAACCAATCACCGTTTGCTCGTCATCGACGACAACCCGGCCATTCATGATGATTTCCGGAAGATATTTCAGGCCGACGACGGCGTCTCCGCGGAAATGAACGAGGTGGAGGCGGAGCTGTTCGGAATCAATCGGGAGCCCGTCAGGTTCTTCAGTCACTTCGAAATGGCCCATGCCGAGACGGGACAGGACGGACTGGCGCTGATTGAATCCGGGCTGAAAAACAACCAGCCGTTTGCCGTCGCGTTTGTCGATGTCCGGATGCCGGTCGGCTGGGATGGAATTGAAACCGCCTCGAGAATTCTCGCCTTGGATAACTCGATCCAAATCGTGATCTGCACGGCATTTTCAGATCATTCGTGGCGCGAAATATTGGATCGGCTGGGGCACAGCGACCGGCTGCTGATTTTGAAGAAGCCGTTCGACAGCATTGAAGTTCTTCAGCTGGCGCATGCCCTTTCGGAAAAGTGGGTTCTCCGGAAGGCCGCTCATTGCCGGATGGAGGAACTCGAAGTGATGGTGAAGGCGAGGACTTCCGAGCTGCAGGAAACCAACGCCCGCCTCATGAAGGAAATGGCAGAGCGAGCTTCCGCGGAAGAGGCGTTGCGACAGGCTCAGAAGATGGAGGCGCTCGGCCGGCTGGCCGGAGGTGTGGCCCACGATTTCAACAATCTGCTCACCGTCATTCGCGGTTACGCACAATGCCTCATCGCCGATGGCCGCCAGACGTCAATGGCGCTGGAAGCCCTGACGCAGATCGATCGCGCGGCGGAACGCGCCGCAAACCTGACGTCGCAGATGCTGGTGTTCAGCCGGAAGAAACGGCTTCAACCCGAATATCTCAATCTCAACGAGGTGATCAGTCAGCTCAGCAAAATGCTTCGCCGCCTCGTGAGCGAGGACATCGCGACTCAATTCGTTCCATCGCCGTCCGGCATCGGGGTTCATGCCGATCGCGCAATGATCGAGCAGGTGATCATGAATCTCGTGGTCAACGCGCGTGACGCGATGCCGAACGGCGGATTGCTTTCAATCATCACGGAAGAGGTCACAGTGACTGAAAGCACGCTGGAGAAATTTCCGCGAGGCCGGGTGGGACGATTTGCGTGCATGAGTGTTTCCGACACCGGTTCCGGAATTGCGCCGGAGATCCTGCCGCGTCTCTTCGAACCGTTCTTCACAACGAAAGATCCGGGGAAGGGGACCGGTCTCGGACTGGCCACGGTGTTCGGTGTGGTGAAACAGCATGAAGGTTGGGTCGATGTGGAAACGGCACCCGGACGGGGCAGCACATTCCGCGTGTTTCTCCCAATCTGTGAATCCGCGGCAGCTTCATCCCAGAGCAATGCGCACCGCGCTCTTTCCGCAAGCAACGGAAAGGGAACCGTTCTTCTCGTGGAGGACGAAGATTCCGTGCGCAGTCTGGCCCGGAAGATTCTGATCCGCTACGGATACGAAGTGGTGGATGCGCGGTCCGGAGCGGAGGCTTTGCAGATCTGGGATCAGCACAGCAATTCCGTGGACCTTTTGCTGACCGACATGGTAATGCCAGAGGGAATTTCGGGATGGGCACTCGCGCAAGAACTTGTGAAGCGGAAGCCGGGGCTCAAGGTCGTGTTTACCACCGGCTACAGTCTCGAAGCGGTGACGCAGAATTATAATCTTGTCGAGGGAGTCAACCTTCTGCCGAAGCCTTACGATCCTTATCAACTGACAGACATCGTTCATCGGCGGCTTGCCGAAGCGGAAACAGGCAACGAGAACACTGTCGAGGCGACAGCCAAGGTTGGTTGAAACAGCGACGGCTCAATGTTCGCCGTTCAACTTTCCTGCGAAACCGGAGCCATTGCCGGAATCTCGTTGAACAGCACCCAATACATTCCCACGTGGCCGACGGCTTCGAGGAACTTTTCAAAATCGACCGGTTTGTAGAGATAACTGTTGGCGCCGAGATCGTATGCCGCAGCCAGATCGCGTTCTTCCTTGGAGCTGGTAAGAATCACCACTGGAAGCCGATGTGTTCGGGGGTGTGAGCGAATTTCGCGGAGGACTTCGATGCCGCTCACTTTCGGAAGCTTGAGGTCGAGCAGAACAACCGCCGGCAGGAAGTCGGCATCGCTGGAATTGAAGGATCCCTGACCAAAAAGAACATCCAGCGCCTCCTCGCCGTCTCTGGCCACGATGACTTCATTCTTGATGTTGCTCTTGCGAAGCGCGCGCAACGTGAGTTCCTCGTCATCCCGGTTGTCCTCAACCAGCAGAATGGTCTTTCGGGTCAACGTCCGGTCCTCAACGGGTACATTAATTTTCGCAGCCATAACGTTTACCAGCGAAGGCTAAAGGTTGCGCGGGAGGTAAAACAACCCGGCGTTCACCCCATTCGGCTGGAAGTTTGACTCCGGAAGTTCAGATAGATAGTCGAGGCCAAAAATGCTGAGGCTGCTTCCAGTCGCGCATTCAAAAAAGGAACACGGGGATCAAAATCCGTTACAGGCAGATTCAAAAGTCCGCGCCAAGGTTCACTCGCCCGAGGATGTAGCGGTTTCTGTGAGCGCCGGACGTGGGACGGGTTTGGTCGTGACCGTCGAATTCGCCCGTTCTTTGGCGCCGTTGCAAATCCTGCGATACGTCGCCAGCGCGAGCAGCGGCCAGGCATTTCGGTACATGTCGTACTTGAGATAGAAAACTTTCGGAAACCCTGTTCCTGTCGTTTCATGCTCGGTCCACGAACCGTCGGCATTCTGGGTTCGGACCAGGTATTCGATACCGCGCCGGATGCTTTCGCGATGCGGATCATCAAAGGCACAAAGCCCCATCAACGCCCACGCAGTTTGAGACGCGGTACTCGGACCTTGTCCCTTGAACACCGGATCGTCGTAAGTGTTGCAGCGTTCGCCCCAGCCACCGTCCGGCCGTTGAACACTCTCAAGCCAGTTGCGCGCCTTCAACAGCCACGGCTGGTTCATATCGATGTTCAACGCGCGCAACCCACGCAACACCTGCCAGGTGCCGTAAATGTAATTCACGCCCCAGCGCCCGTACCACGAACCGTCCTCCTCCTGCCGGCGGCGAATGTATTCAAGTGCCGTCTTGATCTGCGGATGATTGCGGTCGTAACCCTCGTATCCAAGCAGTTCGAGAATGCGCGCGGTGATGTCGGCGCACTCGGGATCGAGCATCGCGTTGTGATCGGCAAACGGCACCTTCTCGAGAATGTTCTTCGTGCAATCCTTGTCGAACGCCGCCCAGCCGCCATCGCGGCATTGGAACGTCATCATCCACTTCAAACCGCGCTGAAAACATTCATCGCGTTTCTTCGGGTCGTCAGTGGGAACCAAGCGCAGCGCAAGCAGAACCATTGCGGTGTCATCGACGTCCGGGTTCCATTTGTTCTCGTATTCGAAAACCCAGCCACTCGGTTCGACCTTGGCGGGATTCTTGTACTGCCAGTCGCCCCGGAAACGGATCTCTTTTCCCATCAACCAGTCGGCCGCCTTCTTGAGTTGCGGATGCTCCGCCGGTATTCCGGATTCCCGCAGGCAGATGGAAACGATCGCGGTATCCCACACCGGTGAAAAACACGGTTCGATCCGGACATCGTTCTCGGTTTCATGCTGCAGCCGTTTCAGCTCGCGCCATTCGCGTTGCAGGATCGGATTGTCATTTGCATAACCGAGTGCCTTGAGAGCGATGATGGAGTTCAGCATCGCCGGGAAAATCGCAGCCAGCCCGTCCGATCCTTCGAAACGCTCGAGCATCCATTTCTCGGCCTTCTTCAGCGCGCTTTTGCGGAACGGATGAATGCCGTGTTGCGCGAACACTTCCGCAAACTTGTGCACCCGGTCGAGCCACAGGAAAAAGTTTCGCAACGAGAAACGTTCGGGATCAGGCGGAAGCGCAAGGTCGCGCTCGTGAAATCCCTGCGGATAAAGTTCATCCAGCGTCACCTGGTTTCGCGGCGGTCGCGTCGGCTTGAAATGATTGATGATCGCCAGCGGCACCAGCATCGCGCGTGACCAGTTGCTCATGTCCCAGAAATTCACGTGGAACCATTTGCCGATGAGCAGCACTTCGCACGGAATCGTCGGAACATATTCCCATGGAAACAGTCCGAGCAGCGCCAGATACAACTTCGAAAAGGTGTTCATGCGCGGAACACCACCGAGATTCAGCGCCACTTCACGCGCCCGCAACATGCGCGGATCGGTGACGGGCACTCCGGCGAGCTTCAGCGCGAGGTAGGCCTTGATCGTCGCATTCACCTCCGCTGGTCCGCCGTAATAAATGTTCCAGCCGCCATCCGGGAGCTGCATTGAGAACAGGTGATTGACCGCTTTTCGCTGCCACTCGGGATCGACGCTGTCATCCCAATGGTGGTAAGCGACCATGTCCGAAACGAGCGTGGAATCGACCATCAGCTCGCCGACCCAATAACCCTCGGGCTTTTGAATGGAGAGGAGATAATCCTGTGAACGGCGGATCGCGCCTTCGAAATCGGCGGGCGCACGGGATGCCGCCGTGTGCGGCAATGATTCATTCGTGCTGTTTTGTTCGGACTTGGCAGGCACCGTCCTACTCTGCGAATCCACTTTCAGGCTGTAAAGAGTTTAAAATGTAGTGGATTGAAAGCCGCCGACTGGCTTCGAGACCAATTTCAAAGCCATCGGCAATCTGCTGCCCTCGCGACCTTCAGGTTTCTCCTGCGCCATAGTTCGGCGGATGTGCTCTGGCCTTTAACGAACCGTTTTTGGCAGGGCGGTAATTCCGGGCGAATCAGTTTGCTGACACCTCATTTCCCGCGTGAGAGTAGGAGGAATGAATGCGGTCCGCCGTGTCAACCAGCCGCCTGCGAAGCCATTGATGATCTACGATGGTGAGTGTGGATTCTGTCGGCGCTGGATTGCGCGCTGGAAACGGGTCACAGGAGACCGTGTCGATTTCGCCGCCTCACAAACGGATCATGTCCGCAGCAACTTTCCCGAATTGACGCAAGCGCAGCTGGACGAAGCGTTTCATCTCATTCTGCCGGATGGCTCTGTTTTGTTCGGCGCCGAAGCGGTGCTGGCTTCGCTCTCGTCGCTTGAACGATGTTCATGGCTGCTGCGGTGGTATCGTGGGAATACCGCTTTCGCCCGGTTTTCAGAATGGTGTTATCACTTCGTCGCGAAGCATCGTCGGTTTTTCTCCTTTTTCAGCTGAGCGCACTCCAACGCGTCCGAATTTTTCCTCGCGGGTAAATCAGGCAGGAAAAGGCCCCAATGGCTGATTATTCAAGAGCCGGGCAGAGTGAGGGCGATGTATCTGTCAGCCAGCAAAAGGTTCTTTCATCGTGTCGCCCTTGCGCTTTTTCTTTTTCTTCTGACCAATTCCGTCTCAGCCGCGGATTCGAATTCGGGGACTGACCACTCCGATGTGCCAAAGCCATTGCGTTTCAGCTCGCTGTTGCGCATGACGGTTGAAAGTCGCGATGGTCACGAGCTTGGGAAGGTCCGGAACGTTTTGATCGATGCAACTCATGGGAGGGCGCAGTTGTTCCTGCTCGCTCCGGACGGCATTATCGCTTCGCGCAACCGGTTGAGAGCGGCCCCACCGGAACTGCTGTCGGCTGCGACCGCAAAGCGCAATGTAATCGCATTTCACGTTTCCGAACGCGACTGGGAAGAAGCGCCGGCTTTCAAGAATTCAGAAATCACGTCTCTCGGAACGCCTGATCGCGTTCTGGAGATTCAGCGTCACTACTCCCGAATCAACAAAAGCACAGACCGTGTAACCGCGGAGTCTGCACAGCTCCTTTCCGCCACGGGACCAAAAAAAATCAGCGGCACGACCGTGTCCAGGCCCGTTCTCGCAACGGACCTCGTCGGCAGCGCGGTGGTGGACGAAAAACAGAAGAAGGTTGGTGAGGTCCTCGATGTGCTTCTCGCGCTGGAGGAGAACAGCCCCGTGTTTCTTATCGTCTCCGCCCTTCGCAGCGACAGTCGAGATGGTTCCACCTACGCTGTTCCGTTGCGTCGGGTTCAAGTGAAGCCAGACGGTGACCTGGTTGTAACCTGGGACGCATCGAGCCTGACGAACGCCCATCAGTTCACCGGCGCCGTCATGACAAATCTGAACGTGTCCACATACTACCGTTACCGTGGCGAACCATGATTGGACATGGGCGTCTTACGAGACGCCACACGCGGAAGTAGGTTTTCACCCTATACGTTAAGACCGGGGGCCGTTTCTACACTGGGTCATGTGGAACCACTCACAAGACACCGCAAAGATACTTTTGCTTGAAGACACGGAAGACGACGCCTTCCTGTTCAAGCACGCATTGAAGCAGGCCGGCGTACCAAGCCAGATGAAGCACCTTGTGGACGGTGGCGAGGCGCTTGAATTCTTTGCCAGCCTCAAAGATTCCAGCGCCAACGCCAGGCCGGACATCATCTTCCTCGATTTGAAGCTGCCCAAGTATTCCGGGTTCGAAATTCTCGAATGGGTTCAGGTTCAAAACTTTCAACCTCCTCTGAAGATCACAGTGCTCAGTGGTTCCGATCATCCTTCCGACATCAGCACTGCGCGGAAGCTCGGAGTCACGGACTACGTGGTAAAGCCGATCTCGGCGGAGGAATTGAAGCGGCGTCTTCTGGGATCATTATCCAGCCGCACGGATCAGTCCGCCGGTTTGGTGAACCAACCGTGCCAATGAGTTCCGGTCCGCCTCAGGATCTGGGCGCTGATTTCCTCGACGATTTCTACGCCGAGTGCGACGAGCATCTCACTGCGATTCGTCATGGGCTCACGAGTCTTGATCATTCCGTGGGCAGGGCCGAGCCCGATGCCGCGGTGGTCGAGAAGCTCTTCCGCAATTTCCATTCGTTCAAAGGCAATGCCGCAATCGTGGGGCTCCGTCCTGCGGAAGAACTCGCGCATGCCGCTGAAGATTTCCTCCGGCAACTTTCGCGCGGAGGCGCCATGGTTTCGACCAAGGGGCTCGACCTTCTGATGTCGGCGACGCAGCGGCTTGAACAAATGGTGGCAAGTCATCGGGCAGGGGAGAATCTGCCGAATGCTACGGCGCTTTGCGATGCGTTGCGTGAAATCAGTGGAACGGATGCACCTCCGGCAACAACGCAGTCTGTTCCCGCGTCCGAAGATTCAGTTCAGGCGACGCTTGAAAGCAAAGTCGAGGTGGCACGCGCCCAGGGCAAAACGCTCTGGCAATTCCGATTCAGTCCACATCGCGACCTCGACCTGCGGGGAGTGAATGTAAATTCGGTCCGACAGCGCATTGCCCGGTATGGAGAGATCCTTCAATCGACGCCGCACGTCGATTCAGCCAGTTCGATTGTGTTCGAGTTCATTGCCGCGCTGAACGAAACGCCTGCCGACCTCGCTGCGTGGGAAGCGGATGGCATTCACGTTCAGCCTTTTGAGTCTGTCGCGCGCGAGCCGCGTCCCGAGCAGTCCGACGCATCCTCCGACACCGCAGCAGGTCCGTTCGTTGCCCCCTCGCACGTGGTGAGAGTCGATCTCAGCCGCCTCGATGAACTGATGCGCATCACAGGTGAAATGGTGATTCATCGCGCCCGTCTGGATGATCAGATCAGTCGTCTCCTTCGTCCTGGAGCCCAGACCGACCCACGATCGTTGCAAGAAATAAGCACAGCCCTTGCAAGGGATCTCCGTGAACTGCGCGAAGGCATCATGCGGGTCCGATTGGTCCCCGTTTCTGAAATTTTCTCCCGAATGCCTTTTGTCGTTCGCGATCTCGCTCGCGACAGCAACAAGCAAATCCGCCTGACGCTCACCGGCCAGCAGACGGAAATCGACAAGTATATCGTGGAACGTCTCAAGGATCCGCTGCTGCATCTCGTCCGAAACTGCATCAGTCATGGAATCGAACTTCCCGATGAACGCACCGCAGCCGGGAAGGATTTGCAGGCAACCATTTTTCTGCGGGCATCGACGACGGGCGATTCTGTGTTGATCGAAATGGGTGATGACGGACGAGGTATTGATGCGGAATTTGTGGTTCGACGTGCGGTGGAGCAGGGATTGCCGATTTCATCCGAACTGAACCCAAATGCAATTCTGAACCTGATCTGCCAGCCGGGCTTTTCGACGCGAAGCGAAACGGATCGCGCAGCAGGCCGCGGCGTCGGAATGTCCGTGGTTCAATCAGTCGTCCGTGAACTTGGCGGAACACTGGCTTTGGATTCCACCCCTGGCAAAGGAACGCGATTCAGCCTTCGTCTGCCGCTCACTCTGGCAATTGCTGATGTCTTCATCGTTTCGGCGAACGAACTGATCTGCGCGGTTCCACAAAGTTTCGTTCAAGAAGTGTTGCCGCTGGAACCCGATGCGATCCGTCGCATCGGTGGCACGGAAGTGATTCCGTATCGGGATGGCATCCTGCCGTTGTTCCGTCTTCGCGACATGTTTCGCATCGATGCTGCGCTCACGAGTTCGCAAACGGTGCTGGTTCTCCGTTCCGAACGAGGAAGCATCGGATTGGCCGTTGACCGAATCCATGGACAGCGCGAGGTTGTGGTCCGCGCCATTCGTGATCCCCTGATTCAGGTTCCCGGTGTGGCTGGTGCAACAGAACTGGGCGATGGCCGGCCGGTTCTTATTCTCGACGCCGCTGAGCTGACAAGCGGCGTGGTTCGGCCAAATCCAGGTGAAACTCCCGGCGCACGCAACACATTCGCAGTCGCAATCTGATTTTTTATGCCGACAGAAACTTTTGTTCTCTTTGAACTGGCGGGCACCACATACGGGCTGCCAAGCCGGGAGGTGCAGCACATTGAGATGCTGGACCACGTCACGCCCGTGCCGAACACGATTCCGTCCGTGGAAGGCGTGGTCTTTTCACGCGGCCAGGTGATTCCCGCGATGAACCTGCGCGTTCGTTTTGGATTTCCACGGGAGGAGCACACGCTCAAAACGCGGCTGATCGTCGTGCAGGTTCATCGCCGCTCCGTGGCGCTCATCGTGGATGCCGCCCGGGAATTTCGTCCGATTCCAGAGACAGCCATTCGGCCGATTGAGGAAACGATTGCCGGTATCAACAACAATTACCTGTGCGGTGTCGCGCAGCTGGGAGATCGATTGATCCTTTTGCTGAACGTCGATGCCGTGCTGAACCTCGGTGAAGCCAATCGCGTCGCTGAATCCGCCGCGATGGCGCGAACGCCGTCCGTCTCCGACCAACCCGTCACAGCCTCTGTTTAATTTTATGCCAAAGACCGCAACACGCCGCCGCCAGGCGCCCCGCAAGCTTCAACAGGTCGAGAAGATTGCCGGCGAAATGTTCGATTCGACCAGCGATATCGTGCGGGTGATCGCACGCGTTGCCTCAGGAGTCGATTCACAAAACCGTTCGCTCGACAGCGCAGCGACACAGGCGACACAGGTAACCGCCTCGCTCAAGGAAACTGCAACCCAGGCCGCGTCGCTTTCGACATCCACGGAGGAAGTGGTTTCTTCGATCAACGAAATCGCCGCGTCGATAGAACAGGTTACTGCGAATACAAATGAGATTGCCGCATCCATCGCGGAGACCGCGGGCTCGATCACGCAGGTGAACAGCTCCACGCGCAGCGTGACTTCCAACACCCAGGAAATGGCGGCGTCCGCGCAGGAACTCACGACGTCGATCACTGAAGTCGCCACGTCGATCAAACACGTCAATCGCGACACCGAGGATCTCGTCACATCGCTGAACCAGACGGCAACTTCGATCGAACAGATGAGCCGTTCGATCCAGGGCGTCGCTATCAATACCGATTCACTGACCGCTGCGTCGGAGGAAACTTCATCGGCGATGAACGAAATGGCCGCATCGATCGAAGAAGTCGGCGCCATGTCCGAAGGTCTGGCGTCGTCGGTCGAAGAGACGGCCGCATCGATCGAAGAAATGGCGCGTTCGATCCAGGGCGTCGCGCAGAACAGCGAACGCATCAGTGAAGCCGCAGCGAATGCATCGACCAGCGCGACAGAGATGGATCGTTCCAGCCGTTCGGTTGCCGATCTTGCACAGCGCGCAGAAGAGATTTCGCGGCGCGTTTCCAAAGACGCCGAGGTGGGCGGCCAGACGGTCCAGAGGTCGATTGAAGGTATCGGACGTGTTACTGGCGCGATGAGCCAGACGAGCGCCGCGATGCGCGACCTGAATCGCCGAACCAGCGAGATTTCAGGCATCGTCGATACAATCAATGTCATCGCCGAACGGACGAACCTGCTTTCGTTGAACGCTTCGATCGAGGCGGCACGAGCCGGCGAAGCGGGCCGGGGATTTGCGGTTGTGGCGGAAGAGATCCGGAACCTGGCCGATCGTTGCGCCCGTGCGACCGCGGACATTGCACAGATCGTCCGCGGACTTCAGGACAGCACACGCGAGGCGACGGAGACGGCCAACCAGAATGTGCGCATCGCCGAAGAGAGCAACAAGCAATCCGGAGAAGGCCTCGAAGGTCTGCGAAAGATTCTTTCAGGTGTGAATGAATCGGTCGCGGTGGTTTCCCAAATCAGTCGCGCTACCGAGGAACAGCTTGTTGCCGGCAGGCACGTGATGGAAGCGATTACCACCACGACTGCGCAGGCCCGCCAGATTGCGACAGCCACAGCGGAACAGGCGAAGGGGGCTGGGAACATCGTCCAGGCCACATCGCAGATGCGGAAGGTTTCCAAAGAAGTGGCGCAGGCCATGGGCGAACACGGACGTGCGGCGCGCGAAGTCATCAAGGCGGCGCAGAGCACGAACAGCATTGCGGTGCAGTTGCGCAAGGCGACGGCCGAACAAACCGGTGCCGCCGCTCAGGTGGTGCAGGCAATTGAGGCGATGCGAAAAGGTGGCGCTTCAACGGCGAGAGCCATTGCCGAACAGGCCACTGCTACCGAACAGGTGTCCAAGGAATCAGCCCGGTTGTCGAAGCTGGTTGAAGGCGTCAACAAGGCAATGAGCGAACAGTCCGCGGGCACGTCCCAGATCGAAGCCGCCACGGAAAGTTTGCGACAGCAGTCGGATCAGGCGGCGCGCGCAATGATCGAGCAGGCACGGGCAGCGAAAGAGTTGGCGTCCGCGGCTCAGAACATCGCGAAGCAGACCAAGATGATCACACGGGCGAACAGCGAAAATTCAATCGCATCGGAGGCAATCCTGCGCGCGATGAAAGAGATTCGCGAAGTTGCTGCCCACAATGCGGAGGATGCTGCCGCTGTTCAGGCCGCCTCGGCTGGATTGCTGGATCATGCGGAAGAACTGATTGGAGGCGGAAGGTCGGGGGTGAAATCTGCGCGGCGAACGGGAGCCCGAACAAGGCCGGACAACTCAATCCGTGTGAATGGAAACGGCAGACATTAACATTATGCCGTTTGCTCAAGACATATCACTGACACTTCCGGAAGGAGTGCCACTGCTGCTGCGCGACCTCATTCATGAGCGTCTCGGGATCTATTTCGATCCCACGCGCTTCGACATGATGCTGGACAAGCTCGCCGAACCGGCACGCGCGAGAAACTGCCAGTCGCTTCTCGATTATTATTACGTGCTGAAATACGACGAGGCCGGGCAGGCCGAATGGGAGCGGGTGATGGATGCGCTCTCGGTGCAGGAAACCTATTTCTGGCGTGAAATGCCGCAGATCAAATGTCTGGTCGATGTGCTCACGCCCGAATGGTTCCGAAAACACCGGATGCCGCTGCGAATCTGGAGTGCGGCCTGTGCGACCGGTGAAGAACCTTATTCCATCGCCATCGCCCTGGAAGAAGCAGGGTGGGGGAATCATCCGGTGCAGATTCTGGCGAGCGATGCCAGTTCAGCGGCGCTCAACCGTGCACGGCAGGGCATATTTCGCGAACGCTCGTTTCGATCACTGCCTCCCGAGCTGCGCGCGAAATACTTCACGCCGGTCCAGGGCGGATTTCAGCTGAATCCGGAGATTGTTTCACGTGTGGTGTTTCATCGCGCCAACATCGTGTCGCGACAGGAGATTGCGCCACTGGTAAGCGCCCCTGTGATCTTTTGCCGGAACGTGTTCATTTATTTTTCACCCGACGCAATTCGCCGCACGCTCGCGGCGTTTGCCGAACTCATGCCTTCGGGCGGACATCTGTTCGTAGGCGCTTCAGAATCGCTGCTGAAATTGACGAACGATTTCGAGCTGGAGGAAATCAACGACGCGTTCGTTTACATCCGAAAGCCCAGGCCACTGCTGTCGGTAAAACCATGAACCAACTGATCCGAACATTGATCGTCGATGACTCGGCCTTCGTGCGGAAGGTTGTGCGCGAGATGCTTTCGCGCAGTCCTTACATCGAAGTGGTCGGCGCGGCACGCGACGGCGAAGAGGCGCTGGACATGGCCGAACAGCTGAAACCGCATGTTGTCACCTGCGACCTGATGATGCCGAAGCTCGATGGAGTCGGCTACGTGCGGGAACAGATGTCGCGTTCGCCGGTGCCGATTTTGATTCTCACGGCGTCGCCCGAGGACGGCGAGCGCGCGCTGGAGGCGATGGATGCGGGCGCGGTGGATTTCGTCCAGAAACCGAGTGCGCTTGCGACGGATGATCTTCTGACAATTCGCGAGGAATTGGTTGAGAAGGTGAAGGCGGCGTCACGTGCGCCACTGCGAGTCCGAAAAAAGCCGAATGGAGCGGAATCGGAATCGGTGAAATCGAGAAACGGTACGCTGAAGGTGGACATCGTCGTGATTGGAATTTCGACGGGTGGTCCGCAGGCGTTGCGGGATTTGATTCCACGGTTTGCGTCGGATTTTCCGGTGCCGATCGCGATGGTTCTGCACATGCCGGTGGGATACACGAACCTTTACGCTCAGAAACTCGACGAGATTTCCGAATTGAACGTTCGGGAGGCGAAAGATGGCGAGACATTGGAACCGGGCACCGCGCTGCTCGCCCAGGCTGGGAGACATCTGACCGTGAGACGATCTGCGAGCGGGAACATCATCACACAGCTGACGATGCAGCCGCTCGATCTGCCTCATCGGCCGGCGGCGGATATCCTGTTTCAGAGTGCGGCGGAAGTGTTCGGTTCGCGGGTGCTGGGAGTGGTGATGACCGGAATGGGAAGCGATGGGCGCAATGGTTCGGCGTGGATCAAATCGCAGGGAGGCGCTGTATTGACCGAGGCGGAGGAGAGTTGCGTCATCTACGGCATGCCCCGCGCCGTGGTTGAGGCAGGTTTGAGTGACGGGGCAATCCCACTGGGCAGGATGGCCCAGGCAATTATGGAAAATTTATGAATGCAAGAGTGTTGATTGTGGATGATTCAGGTCTGGCCCGGCGTACGCTGAGGCAAATTCTCGAACAGGAAGGTTGCACGGTGGATGAAGCTTCCGATGGCGCCCAGGCGCTCGAACGGTATTTCATCAACCGTCCGGACGTGATCTTTCTCGACATGGTAATGGAGGGAATGTACGGGCTCGACGTCCTTGCAAAGATTCGTGAACTGGATCGCGAAGCCAGGGTGATCGTGGCCACCGCGGACATTCAGAAATCAACGCGCGACCTTGTCCAGTCCGCCGGGGCCGCCGCACTAGTGAACAAGCCCCTCAATCGTCAACAGGTCGTGCAGGTGCTCTCCGCCGTCCTACAGGGGGAAATTGTATGGAACTGACAGCCAGTCAGAATGACGCCCTCACGGAACTGATCAACATCGGATACGCACGGGCTGCAGGCGCATTGTCCGAGCTGACCGGCCACCGCATCACACTTGATGTGCCGAAGGTGGCGATTCATCCGCTCGACGAAATAACGATCCTGCTGCGTGGAGTCGTTCAGGGTGAAGTGGCCAGTGTGAACCAGGTCTTTTCGGGCCCGGTCGCAGGAAACGCGCTGTTGCTGCTGGATCATCGGGCTGCGCTGCTGCTTAACCAGCTTCTCACCGATGACCGCGCGGTTTCACGCGGACTGGACGGCAGCGTTCGCGAAGTGATCACGGAGGTGGGAAACATCCTGCTGAATGCATGCCTCGGCGTGTTCGGAAACATTCTGCAGGTGCAGGTGTCGTTCTCCGTTCCGCGAATGACGGTCGATTCAGTGGAAGGAGTGCTCAACTCCATCACCGTGCGCGACCAGGAATTGCGGTATGCGCTGATGATTCACACGCGGTTCCACGTGCGCGCCAGTGACGTGAGTGGTTATCTCGTCATCATTCTCGGTGTCACATCGCTGGATCGCCTGCTTTATGAAGTGAAGCGATGGGAGGAACGCCAGCTTGCATAAGATGACTGACGAACCGCGCGAGCCGGATATCGCATCTGCGGTGCCTCGAACCGTTCTCGAGGAGCACCAGGCTGCCATGCTGAGCTGGATGCAGGAGATTGCGCCGTACGGAATCCTGACGACGGACAACGAACTGAAAGTCCAGTCCTGGAACGAATGGCTCGAGACCTACAGCGGCCTGGCGGCTCCGATGGTGAAGGGGAGGGCACTGCTCGACCTCTTTCCCGATATCCGCGAACGCAAGCTCGACGAACATTTCAGACGCGCACTCGCAGGTGAAGTCATTGTGCTTTCAGCGACGTTTCACAGTTATCTGCTTCCACTGCCAAGTCCCGTGCGCGAACCGGGCGTCACACACATGCAGCAAACGGTGCGAATCGCTCCGCTGTCTCTGCACGGGCGTGTGCGCGGAACCATCACGATCATCGAAGATGTGACCCAGCGCCAGGTCCAGGCCGCGGCGCTCGCGCGACAACATCAGCGCGATCAGTTGTTGTCCTCGTCCCTCGTGCATCTGCTGCGGACGCGCGATCCGGAAGGATTGATCCGGGAACTGTTTCCAAAAGTGGCGGAACATCTCAATCTCGACACGTTCCTGAATTATCTCGTCGAGCCGGATGGAAAATTCATGCGGCTTCACGCAGCCGCGGGAATTTCCGAGGAGGAACGTCAGCAGCTGGGCATGGTCCCGCTGACCGACACTTCACTCAGTGGCAAAGCCGCGACGGAGCAGCGGCCAATCATCGTGAATCATCTGCAATCGACCGGGGAGCCACAGTTCGCCATTCACCGGGTGCTCGGTATTCGCGCCGCGGCCTGTCATCCGCTGATGGTGAGTGATCGGCTGATCGGCACTTTGACCTTTGCAAGCCATCACCGGGATGCGTTTACGGCGGAGGAAATTGAGATCATGGCGACGATTTCCCATTACGTTGCCGTGGCGCTGGATCGTGCGATTACCGACACGGTATTACGGCGGGTGCAGCTTCAACTGGCGGATCATGCGCGTGACCTGGAGAACAAGGTGCATGAGCGCACCGCGAAATTGCAGGACACCATCGTGCAGCTGGAAAGCTTTTCATACACAGTTGCGCACGACCTTCGCGCTCCCATTCGCGCCCTGAAGAGTTACGCGCAGCTGCTGCTCGAAGAAACCACGCCGGATTTTCCAGAAACCTGGCTGCAATATCTCAATCGCATCAAACGCGCGGCGTTCCGGCTGGATGCCATTACCCGTGACCTCCTCCAGTTCAGCACCATTTCGCGCCAGGACATCCAGCTTTCGACGGTCGATTTGCACGAAGTAATCCAGGACATCCAATTGCTCCAGCCGGTTCTCAATGAAGAGGCACTCGCAATTCATCATCCGCTCCATTCAGTGCTGGGGCATCGAACGCTGTTGCAACACTGCCTTTCGAACCTGCTGGACAATGCGGTCAAGTTCGTGAAGCCGAACAATCGTCCCCACATTGTGATCCGCAGCGAAGTTGTGGAAGGACACGCCACACCCGCTGGCAAGGCCGCGCCGTCGATCAATCCAGTCGTCGGCATGACGATTTCCGCGCATCCGGCTCCAGCCGATGATCGACGCGTGAGAATCTGGGTGGAAGACAATGGGATTGGAATCGCGCCTGAATGGCATGACAAGATTTTCGGGATCTTCGAGCGATTGAACTCCCCGGAGAAATATGAAGGAACAGGCATCGGCCTTGCGATCGTTGCCAGGGCGATGCAGCGGATGGGCGGCTCCTGCGGAGTGATCTCCACCGTTGGTCAGGGAAGCAGGTTCTGGCTGGAACTCCCGGTCGGCCAGTCTGGCTAAAGCTTCAATGCGTGTGCTGACCTTCACGCAAAGAACGTTCAGGGATGTCGCGGCACGGCGCAAATTTCCTTTTCTTACCGTTCAGTGCGATTATCTTGCTGCGCTCGCGAATTCGTAAACCGTTGACGTATGCAACGGCTGCTGAAAGCGGCCCGACGGTTTCGTTGATCGCGAGAGAACAGATTAAAGATGGACGCAGCGCACATCAGAAATTTCAGCATCATTGCCCACATCGATCACGGCAAGACGACGTTGTCCGATCGCCTATTGCATCGCACCGGCACGATCGCCACACGTGACATGGAGGAACAGCTCCTCGATGCGATGGACCTGGAAAAGGAGCGGGGGATCACGATCAAGGCGCATCCCGTGACGATGCTTTACAAGGCGAAGAACGGCGAAACCTACGAGCTGAACCTGATCGACACGCCCGGACACGTGGATTTTGCGTATGAAGTGTCGCGCAGCCTCAGTGCCTGCGAAGGCGCGTTGCTCGTGATTGACGCGGCTCAAGGTGTCGAAGCGCAGACCGTCGCAAACTATCATCTCGCCGCGAAACAAAACCTGACGATCATTCCGGTCATCAACAAGATCGACCTCGGCCACGCAAACGTTCCCCAGGCCAAGCAGCAATTGGAGGACGTTCTGGCGGTTCCCAGTGAGTGGGCGATTCCGTGCAGCGCCAAGATGGGAATCGGCATCGATGAAATTCTGGAGGCGATTGTCGAGCGCGTACCTCCGCCGAAACCGACCGGTGAACCGAGTCTTCAGGCGCTGGCGTTCGATTCCTATTTCGACACCTACAAGGGCGTCGTGACGCACATTCGCGTCTTCAATGGCGAAATCAAACCCGGAATGACAATCAAGCTGTTGCATTCCGGAAAAACCTACGAGGTGAAGGAGGTCGGAAGTTTCAATCCGAAACCATACACCCGCGACAAACTTGAGGCTGGCGAGACCGGTTACATCACCGCCAACATCAAGAGCGCGAGTGACGTGAAGATGGGCGACACGATCACCGATGCGCGCAATCCATCGTCAGTGCTGCCGGGCTTCAAGGAAATTCATCCGATGGTGTTCAGCGGCATTTATCCGATCAACACCGCCGACTACGAACAGCTGAAGGTTTCGATGGCGAAACTGAAGCTGAACGATTCCGCGTTTGTGTATTCCTCGGAAACTTCGGTGGCGCTTGGATTCGGTTTCCGTTGCGGATTCCTCGGATTGTTGCATCTCGAAATTGTCCAGGAACGCCTCCGCCGCGAATACAACATGGACATCATCGCCACGTATCCAAGCGTGGTTTACAAGGTGACGCTGACCGACGGGACGATGAAGGAAGTCGATAATCCTGCTTTCCTGCCGGATGTGACGTTCATCGAGAAGATTGAAGAGCCGATGGTGAAGGCGTTCGTGATCTGCCCGAATGAGAACATCGGCGACATGATGGCGTTGATCTCGGAAAAACGCGGCAACGTGGAGCATACCGAAACCCTGGATGCAAAACGCGTCATGCTGACGGCGTCGATTCCGCTGAACGAAATTCTGATCGATTTCCATGACCGCATTAAGAGCATCACGCGCGGATTCGGCTCGATGGATTACGAACCGGCCGATTATGTGGAGAGCGAAATGGTGAAGCTCGACATGCTGGTAAACGGCGAACCGATGGATGCATTTTCATGCATCGTGCATCGCAGCAAGGCGGAGGGCAGGGGACGCGCGCTGGCCGAGAAGCTCAAGGAAGTCATTCCACGGCAGCAGTTCGCGGTGAAGATTCAGGCTGCGATCGGCGGGAAGATCATTGCTTCAGAAACCGTGAGCGCCTTCCGAAAAGATGTGACCGCGAAATGCTACGGCGGCGACGTCTCGCGAAAACGCAAATTGCTGGAGAAACAAAAGGAAGGCAAAAAGCGGATGAAATCGATCGGCAACGTTCACATTCCGCAGGAAGCGTTCATCGAAGTGCTCAAGGCGTAACATGGCAAATCCTGACAAGCCGCAGTCGAAGGAATCGAAACAAACGAACGGGACGGCTGCCGCTTCGACGGACGCGCCGGCAGGAATGTTCTGGCAATTCTCAGGGCCGGTCCGGCATGCAAAAAGCGTTTGCAAGCATGTCATCAAGATTCTGAATCATCAGCGCGACATTCTCGCGCCCAACGCCATTCGCGAAGTGGAAAGCGCCGTGCAAAATGTGCGGAACGCCATCGCGAAAAAAGTCGGAAAAGTTGCGCTGCAGGCCGACCTTGAGAATCTGGACAAGACCGCTGCCAAATGGCTGAAGCCGTATCCGAATGCCTCCTTGCGCGAGAACTTTGAGGTCCTGCTGGTCGCGCTGGCAGTTGCCATGGCGGTCCGGACGTTCTTTTTGCAACCATTCAAGATTCCAACCGGCTCGATGCAGCCAACGTTGTATGGAGTCACGTCCGAGAATCTGTCCGACGATTACAACATTCCGACGGGGCTCGAACGGATCAAACATTGGTTTCAAGGCGCGTCATATGTGCATCTGAAAGCTCCCGAAGATGGCGAGTTTCAGGGCGTTGACGAGCCGGTTCGGCTGCTGATTTTCGGTCTCTACCAGAAATACTATTTCGCCGGAAAACCCCGCATCCTCTGGTTTCCGCCGGATTATGGAAGCGAACTTCTGGCTCCGCCTTACCGACGGGCGGTATCGCCATACGCACATATCCGATCGAACGTTCAGAAAGGCCAGTTTTTCCGCAAAGGCGAGACGATGATCAAGCTCCGCGTGAATTCGGGCGATCATCTGTTTGTGGATCGCCTGAGCTACAACTTCAAAGCTCCCGAACGTGGCGACATCATCGTGTTTGAAACCCACGGCATTGAGGAATTGGTGGCTGCAATGCCGGAGCAAGGCGACACATTCTACATCAAACGACTTGTCGGGCTCGGTGGCGAAACCTTGGAACTTGCCAGGGATTACGACGTGATCGCCGGCCCGCGGACCATGCCCGATCCAACGCCAGTCGGTCATCTGGTCGTGAATGGTCGGCCTTTGTCGGCTGCCACGGAACGCTTCGAGAATCTTTATTCATTCCGCGATGTTCCGCGGGATGCCCAGACGATACCGTATCGAGCCAACCAATATCACGGACACGCCATGTTGGGATATCTGCGACATGGATCCAGATTCACAGTTGGCACGAACAATCTTTTTGTAATGGGCGACAACACCATGAACAGTCTGGACTCAAGAGCATGGGGCGACTTCGCGAAGGAACGAGTCATCGGCCGATCGTTTTTCGTTTATTGGCCGATATCAGACCGCTTTGGCTGGAACTTAAACCGTTGATTAACAAGCAATTTCCAAATGCGCCGATGTCCAGTCTCGCGCAACTAATTAACGTTGCACAATATTTGTTAGCTTTTATTTCGCTGGTTCTTGTTTCTGCTCCTTAGGCTCTTAAAGGATTCTGGCGAACAGCTGTTCATATTCGGTTACGGTTCGTTCCCAGGAAAAGTCTGCGGACATTCCATTCTGTCTGTAGTGCGCCAGCAACTCCGGTTCGGAATAGATTGCAATTGCCTTCCGAATTGCCTTGGCCAGTGCGGGGCTCGAATACTCTTTGAACTTCACGCCGTCGGCACGATCCGGATCCTCAAGGAAGTCCACGACGGTATCATCCAAACCGCCGGTGCTTCGCACGATCGGAACGGAACCGTATCGGAGGCTGTACATTTGATTCAATCCGCACGGCTCAAATCGCGATGGCAGAAGGAAAAAATCCGAGCCGGCTTCGATCCGGTGCGACAGCGCGTGATTATATCCGATTCTCACCGCAACTTTACCGGGATGCCGTCTGGCCAGGTCCTGATACGCCGCTTCAAATGCCGGATTTCCGCTGCCGAGCAGGACGAATTGAATGTTGCTCTCCAACATTTCCTCCAACGCTCCGAGCTGGATATCGACGCCTTTCTGTTCCACAAGACGGTTGATGCTTCCGAACAGCGGCACGCTTGCGTTCACGGGCAATCCAAGTTCCGCTTGAAGCGCCGCCTTGTTCCGTTGCTTGCCGTCGAGATCAGAAATCGAATAGGGGAACCGAATGTGAGGATTGTTGGTGGTGTTCCACTCGTCGTAATCGACGCCATTCAATATTCCCGTCAACTTCGAATGATGTTTGCGCAGAAAACCATCGAGGCCGCATCCGTATTCCACGGTGGTGATTTCACGGGCGTAAGTCGGACTCACCGTGGTGATCGCATCCGAGAAAGCAATTCCAGCCTTGAGACATCCAAACTGACCATAGAACTCGACGCCTTCAGAATTGAAAAATTCCCACGGAAGATTGGTCAGATGAAATTGATGAACAGGGAAGAGTCCTTGATAGGCGAGATTGTGAATGGTAGTGCAGGTTCGAGGTGCCTTCCCCCACCCTTTTGTCTTCGCCTCATGCTGGATCATCAACGGAACCATCGCCACCTGCCAGTCATGGACGTGCACAATTTCCGGCTGCCAGGAAAGCGTCTCGGCAAGATGAACCACGGCTTTTGAAAAGAACAGGAATCGTTCGGCATTGTCGTGATAATCCCGTCCGTCGTGTTGATAGAGTCCCGGCCGATCGAAAAATCCGGGATGATCGATGAAATAGATCGTCAGCCCCGGAACCGGCTCCAGTGTTGCCAGTTTGCCATTTATCCGATGTGCACCGAGCTGAACTGAGAACGGACGGGAGCGTGTTTTGATTTCAGGAAAACGGTCGCGCACCCCGGCGTAAAGCGGAGTGACGAGTCCGACGCGATGTCCTTTGCGAGCCAGGTTTTTGCCGAGTGCCGTAACCATGTCGGCCAGGCCGCCGGTCTTGGAAAACGGATGAACTTCACTGCTCGCCAGCAGAATCTTCATGCCTGAACTTAGTCGTCGAAACGAAGTGCGCCAGACCTGGATTTCATGATCCGATCGATCAGGCGGTGATCCGGTCTGTTTTGAGATAAGGGCGAAGCGGTTCCGGAATGAGAATCGAACCGTCTTCCTGCTGGTGAGTTTCGATGAGTGCGACAAACAGCCGGGCCAAAGCTGTGCCGCTCCCGTTCAGAATGTGCGGGAAACGATTTTCGCCGGTCTCGGTTTTGTATCGCAGATTCATCCGGCGCGCCTGGAAATCTTCGCAGTTGGACACGCTGGAAACCTCGAGGTAGCTGCCCTGCCCTGGCGCCCAGACTTCAATGTCGAACGTCTTCGCGCTGGCAAATCCCATGTCACCAGTGCAAAGCATGACCACATGATAATGCAGGTCGAGCAACTGAAGCACGCGTTCGGCATTGGCCACCATTTTTTCGTGCTCGGCGTAGCCGTCCTCGGGCTTCACAATTTTGATCAGCTCAACTTTGTCGAACTGATGGACGCGGATCATGCCTCGCGTCCCGACACCGGCAGCTCCGGCTTCTCCCCGGAAACAAGGCGTGTAGGCGCAGTAGTAAATCGGCAGTTGCGATTCCTTCAGAATCTCTTCGCGATGAATGTTGGCGACGGGCGTTTCCGCGGTGGGAATCAGATAAAGTTTTCCAAGTTCGTCGGCCTTGTCGCCCTCTGCGACGCCGTAGTATTGATCCTTGAATTTTGGAAACTGTCCCACGCCTTCAAGACAGTGAGGTCCGACCATGAACGGCGGCGAAACCTCAGTGTAATTGTGTTCAAGCGTGTGGAGATCCAGAAGGAATTGTGTGAGGGCTCGCTCCAGTCTGGCACCCCAGTTGGTGTAAAGCAGGAAGCCGCTGCCGGAAAGCTTTGCGGCGCGCGCAAAATCAATCAGCTTGAGATGCTCGCAAAGTTCCACATGCGTCTTCGCCTTGAAGTTGAATGACTTCTTTTCGCCAAAGGTGCGGATGACGGGATTGTCCGCCGAGCTGGCGCCGATCGCCACCGATTCATGCGGAAGATTCGGCACCTGCAACATGGCGGAATCGCGATCAGCATCGACGGCGGCGACCTTCTGATCCAGTTCGCTGATGCGATCTCCGAGTTCGCGCGTCTCCTTCTTTTTGGCTTCGGCTTCCTCAATTTTTTTCTGCCCCATCAGAGCGCCGATTTCCTTCGAAACCCGGTTGCGTTGCGCTTTTAAAGTTTCCAGCTCCGCCAGAAGTTTTCTCCGTTGCTCGTCTGCCTGAAGGATGCGGTCCACGAGGGTTTCCTCCCCTGCTCCGCGAGCCTTCAGCCGTTCACGTACGAAGTCCGGCTTTTCACGTAAGAGTTTTATGTCGAGCACGCGGCGCATTATAGGTGTGACCCCCTTCAGGGCAAGCGGGAAGCCCTGAACGACAAGGCTGCAGTGTCGCAGAAGTGTCTCGAAGCTGGGCGGCGAGTGACCTGTTGCTGGACACCCTCTCGTCGTGAAAGAACGAAATTCAAAATGGCATTTGCTCTGCTGATCGGGGTCAAGCGGTCGCGTGATCGGCAATACGTGAACAACTTGTCATAATTAATAATCCGCCGGTCACCATGTTCACGCCGCGAATACAGTATATGAAGATCAAGCCCTTCGGCAGGGCAGGCTTCACTTTGACAGAAGTGATGATCGTGACCGGGATCATTGGGTTGCTGGCTGAAATCGCCATTCCCAATTTTCTCGAGGCGCGCAACACGGCTTCAAGAAACGCCTGCATAAACAACCTGAGACAAATCGATAACGCCAAGCAGCAGTGGGCGCTCGAAGAATTGCGCGCCCCAAGCCAGACACCGCGCGAAGATGAACTGGCGCCTTACATCGGGCGCGGATTTGGCGGCGACACACTCGAAATCCATTGTCCTCTAGACAGCACGCGCACCTACGGCAACAGCTACGAGACTCTCGATCTGACTCAAACCCCCGAGTGCAGAATCCAGCGGAACGTTCACGTGCTCCTGTGATGAACTTCTAAGGAGCCTGACGGGCTTCGCTCGCGCGACACTCAACGATTGACGCAGCACTGCCACAGAAATGCGGCAGTGCTTTTTTGTGCCGGTTGCTCCAGGGCCTCGGTTCAGACGTCCCGATGACGCACCGGTTTCTGGTTGAAAACGCCCTTCCCAGACTCCAATCTTTTGCGATGCAATCAGTGTTTACAGGACCGGTTTATGTGGTGCGAGACAACATCGACACCGACCAGATCATTCCCGCTCAGTACTTGAATCTGGTGCCCACGATTCCAGACGAATACGACAAGCTGGGTTCCTACGCGTTGTGCGGCCTGCCCGAATCACTTTATCCCAGCCGTTTCGTGCGGGAGGGACAGCTCGATTCCGAGTATCCCATTGTCGTCGCCGGAAAGAATTTCGGTTGCGGCAGCTCGCGCGAACATGCACCGATCGCACTCGGTTCCGCCGGCAGCAAAATTATCCTCGCTGAAAGCTTCGCTCGTATCTTTTTCCGCAATTGCGTTTCTACTGGAGAACTTTATCCGTGCGAACTCACCGAACGCCTCGTGGATGTTCTCAAGACCGGAGATGTGGTCACGGTGGACCTGGATGCCGCGACGGTGACCGTCAAGGAAACCGGCAAGGTTTACCAGTTCAAGCCGCTGGGCGACGTCCGTCCCGTGGTGGATGCCGGCGGTCTGTTCAACTACGCTCGCAAGAGCGGCATGATCTCGAAATAGAATTCGAGAATGAACCTTCTCCCCTGCCCTCGTGTAATCCGGCGCGAGGCAGGGTTTTTTTCTTTGAGCGGCACTCCGACGCTCTGGCTGGAACCCGCATGGAAAAAAGAAGCCGCCTTTGTCGCGAAGCGGCTTTCCGATTTCGACGTTCGAACTGTTCGGAATTCCGAAACCGCTGAGATTCGAATTCTTCGTCGCCCGGAAAAATCATCCGACAAACCCGGATGCTATCGGCTTCAAATCGGTCGCGAAGGCATTTCGGTGGAAGCACGGGATAGAGGCGGACTTTTCTCGGCCATCGCAACACTCAGACAGCTGCTGCGGGAATATGGACGACAGCTTCCGCGAGTTCGGATCGATGACTGGCCTGATTTTCCGCGGCGCGGCTTCATGCTCGATATTTCGCGCGGCCGCGTGCCGAAACTGGAAACGCTGCTTCAACTGGTCGATCACCTTGCGGATTTCAAGATCAACGAACTTCAGCTCTACACGGAGCATACCTTTGCCTACCGAAAATATCGCGCTGTCTGGAAGGCCTGGGGCGCGCTGACTGCGCGTGAGATTCAGACGCTGGATGCGCGTTGCCGCGAGCTTGGAATCGATCTGGTTCCCAATCAGAACTCGTTCGGGCATCTCCGTGAATTCCTCGCGCATGCGCCTTTGAAGAAGCTGGCTGAAGTGTCCACGCCGTATGAAAGCGGTCCAGGCAGTTTTCTTCGCTATCCTTCCACACTCGCGCCGAGTCATCCGGAAACCATTCCGTTTCTTCGTGGACTTTACGATGAACTGCTTCCGAACTTCAGCAGCGACCGCTTCAATGTCGGCTGCGACGAAACGTGGGATCTCGGCCGGGGCCAAAGCAAATCGCTGTGCGAACGAACTGGCAAGGGACGCGTTTATCTGAATTTCCTGAAAAAGATTCACGCGGAAGTTCGCGCACGGAACCGCACGACCATGTTTTGGGGCGACATCGTTCTCCATCATCCGAAGTTGATTTCCGAGCTCCCGAAAAACGTCATCGTTCTGAATTGGGGCTACGAAGCCAACCATCCGTTCGATCGTGAGGCGGGCTGTTTCGCCAAGGCTGGAATTCCATTTTATGTCTGCCCTGGCACATCGACCTGGATGACGCTGATCGGCCGGCATGACAACGCGCTCACCAATCTTGCAGCAGCCGCGAAAGCGGGACGCAAACATGGAGCGGAGGGTTATCTGATCACTGACTGGGGCGACGGCGGGCATCCTCAACCGCTGGCCGTCAGCTACATTCCGCTGGCTGCCGGTGCCGCGTTCAGCTGGTGTGCGGAAACGTTCGATCGACGAGCTCTGCTGCGCGTTCTGGATCGCGATGTCTTCAAGGACGCCTCGGAAAAAATGGCCCGAGCCGCGCTTGATCTCGGATTTGTTCATCGCAAACTTCGTTTCTTTGAACCCAATCTCACACCGCTGGGAACAGTCATTGCCGCGCCATTGCCGGAATCGCGCGAACTGTTCTGTCGTGACGGATTGAAATACTACGCCCGCACTACGCCGTCGCGAATTCGCGCCGCCATTCACGAGATGCAACGCGGGCTGGATGAAATCAAACGATCTAAACCGCGCGATGTCTCCGCTCGTGTTCTGAGACAGGAAATCGAACTTGCCGTGCGAATGGCTTTGGAATCGTGCCGTTACATGCTTTGGCAACAGGCGGTCGCATCTGGAAAAGTTGCGAAAGCCAGGCAAATGGCGACTGCCGGAATCGTCGCCCTTCGAAAACTGGAAAAGGATTTCGCCCGTTACTGGCCTTTGCGGAATAAAGCAACGCCGTCAAAGTGTGCGCCGTTTCTTCGCTGGCGGCAGGAGGATTATCGCGAGGGAAAGCTTCATTTTCCGCCGGATCAGACTCGAGGCTGACTGACTGTTGGAAAGGAAATTTCCGATCGCCGCGTAACTCGCGAAAACCTTTTCCATCTTCCGCCACCCATGCTCTCCGTATAGTCTCCCGCTCATGGCTACGCCTGTCATCAGCATCGCTCAAATGCGGGAATGGGAGAATGCAACCTGGAAGAAAGGCCAGACCGAAGCCGAAGTGATTCGCCGTGTGGGACGAACCGTCGCGGAGCTCGCGCTTCGCCTCACCATGCCGGGTGATCTTGTCATTGTTCTTGCGGGACGGGGGAACAATGGCGCCGACGCCCGCGCCGCACTTGAGCAACTGGAGGAACGCCGTGTCGATGTGCTGCAGGTGCGTGATCCGAGCGAAGACTTCAGCGAACTCGAAACGCTGCTTGCGCTTCGTCCGGCACTGGTAATCGATGGATTGTTTGGAATCGGTGTGAACCGACCGCTGGGCGAACATTGGATCCGGTTCATCCGGCGAATCAATGAAGCCAGACTTTCCGTGCTGTCGATCGATGTTCCGTCCGGACTCGACGCGGACACTGGACGCACATTCGGCGCGGCCATCGAAGCGACTGTCACGCTGACGGTCGGCGCGCCCAAAGCCGGACTCGTTCGGAACGAAGCCGCGCCTTATGTCGGCCGGCTTGAAGTGGCCGATAACATCGGCCTTGTCCCCTGCCCTATTGAAAGCGAATTCAATTGGACTGATTCGAAGGACTTCGTCGATTTCCCACCGCGAAGAAAAGTCACCGCCCACAAGGGCTCTTGCGGACATCTCGCCATCGTAGCCGGCAGCCGGGGCTATCATGGCGCGGCCGTCCTGGCGGCACGCGGTGCACAACGCGCGCATCCAGGACTGATCACACTTTTTCCATCCGAAAGTGCATATCTGCCCTGCGCCTCACAGTTGCAGGCCGTGATGGTTCAACCCTGGCCGGAACAGCTGTCTGTCGAAACATTCGATGCATTCCTCTTCGGTCCCGGGCTGGCAGGATCGGATGTTTCAGACAAAGCGATTGAGATTCTCAGATCGCTTTGGACGCGCTCGGCGAATCCCCTCGTTGTCGATGCCAGTGCACTTTCGTGGATTCCGGCCGGATCTTGTCCACCGAATGTCGTGCGCGTCATCACACCGCATCCCGGTGAAGCCGCCCGCCTGCTCGGAGTTTCCGTGGATGATATTCAGTCGGATCGCGCCGGAGCCGTGCGGCAGCTTTCCAAAAAGTTTTCGGGATGCTGGGTGGTGCTTAAAGGACATCAGACGATCACGGGGCGTGAAACGGGTCCGTTGTTCATCAACTCGACAGGAAATCCCCTTCTCGCGCAGGGCGGCTCGGGAGATCTCCTTGCTGGATTCATTGCCGGGCTGCTGGTGCAACCAGGCCTTCAGTCCGATCCCCTTCGCACGATTCGCTACGCTGTCTGGATACATGGCGCGGCGGCGGATCAACTCAGTCGATTCCGTCCGAACTGGGTCATAGAAGATCTCGCCAGCGAACTCGGAAAATAGTGGATTACGCAGGACCTGCTGTCGCCGGCATCCATATTCCGGCCGATTTGGTATCGCACGTTTTCATCTGCACCGCTCGAATCCTCGTCAAATTCGAGGTGCATAAAATCTCATCTGCCTTGCCGTTTTCTCACAATTCTGACGATTGACCCCTATCCACCACGAATGCAGAATCGCCCGAAACTTAGATCACATGCTCAAGATCGCTAAATACTCCATCGGCGTCGGGGACCGTTTCGCCCAACAGGCTGAAGCTCAATTGCGCGCGTGCGTGCTCGCGGCGGAAAAGGGCGTCGAAGTCATCCCTGTCTGGAACAAATCTAACCGCGAACACATGATCGTCGGCTCCGAACCTTCCAGCGTCCGCGCCGCCGCGGATGCCGCCGTGAAAAAGCTCGGATGGCAGAAGATGCATCACGTCGATGCCGATCATATTCGCCTCGAAACGGTCGATCGTTTCGTCCCGCATTCCGACTTCTTCACGATCGATGTCGCCGATTCGATCGGAAAGCCTGCCTCGGCGGAATCGGTCAAAGCATTTGCAGACCGGCATCCGGAACTGAGCGGCCGCATTGAGATCGCCGGCATTGAAGGCGGCATCAATTCATCCCGCGCCGAAGTGGAACGCATCGCCAACAAATTCCTCTTCGCCGTCCAGGAAGCCGCTGTCATTTATCGACACATCGCCAAGCTCAAGGGCGAAGGGAAATTCATCACCGAAGTTTCCATGGACGAAACCGATTCGCCGCAGACGCCGGTGGAACTGCTCGTCATCCTTGTGGCCCTTGCGGACGAAAAGGTTCCGATCCAGACCGTCGCGCCAAAGTTCACTGGACGATTCAACAAAGGCGTCGATTACGTCGGCGACGTCGCGCAGTTCGAAAAGGAATTCAACGACGACCTCTGCGTCATCCGCTTTGCCATTGAGAAGTATGGCCTGCCTGACACATTGAAACTCAGCGTGCATTCCGGCAGCGACAAGTTTTCCATCTACGGACCGATTCATCGCGCGATCAAGCGTCACAATGCCGGCCTGCATCTCAAGACAGCGGGCACCACGTGGCTCGAAGAGATCATCGGCCTTGCGGAAGCCGGTGGCGAAGGACTGGCGCTCGCGAAGGAAATCTATGCGCAGGCGCTCGCGCACATCGACGAACTTTGCGCGCCTTATGCAACTGTGATCGACATCGATCGTTCGAAGCTTCCTTCGACGGAAGAGATCGCGGGCTGGGACGCAGCGCGTTTTGCCGCATCGGTGCGTCACGATCAAAAGTCGCCGCATTTCAATGCAAACGTTCGTCAGTTGCTCCACGTCGGCTTCAAGGTCGCGGCGAAGAAAGGCGAAACCTATCTCTCGCTCGTCCGCAAATGCGAGGAAACCATCGCCCGCAACGTGACCGGCAATCTCTTCGACCGGCACGTGAAACCGGTGTTCCTTGGACAGTAAGCTGATCCCAAATCTTCAAACCCCACGTGCCAGCGAAGCCGTGGGGTTTTGTTCTTAAGGTTGAGTTTTACAGAAGGCAACGAAGGGAACGAAGGAAAGTCGGAGATCGATTTGAATCTGCACGTGCTGACGACGTGAATTTTGATACAACACTCGAAGCGTTATCGCCGATGGTTGGAAAACCCAATACAGGAAATTTATCGCCAGGCGTTTGAATCCAATCCGTGTTTCTTCGTTCCCTTCGTTGCCTTCGGTAAACCTCTCCCATTCAAATCGCCCATCCAGGTCGATGCGGGAAATCCAGCCAGCGATTCAAGTCCGGGCGGTTTTTGAATCGCATCGCAGGTCCATCCCATTCCAATCGCTCCCCTGCTCCAACGCATTGAGCAACATTGCCAAGCAGTGTGAACTCCGTGAGTCGCGCCGAATAATCGAATCCTGCCGCCGTGTTTGTCCGCCCTTCGCGAACGGCATTCAGAAAGTCATCCATGATGTTCCCCGGCCGGCGCAATGTTTTCGCCGGCGCAGAAATCTCCCGCATCTTCGCCCACGGCACCACATGCATGCGTCCGCCATAGGTTCCGGTGTAGATGATTCCCTTGTCACCGACGTAAATCGTCCCGCTGTTGTCGAACTCTTCCTCCGGATATTGCTTCTTCAATTCCCGCAACAAAGGCGGAAGATTCTGCACTTCCGTCGGAGCCGCTTTCATGCTGCTCAACAACGCGGGATCGGCGCCGTGCGTCAATCCTTCATACCAATAAACCTTCACCGGCGGCTGGCCTTGACGCGCGGGAAAATCCCATCGCACCCGGCCGCCCAGCGGATACCGTTCATCGGCTCCGCCGTAGATCTCCTCCGCTTCGACTGCACTTGGATGCTCCAGCTTGAGCGCCCAATAAACACCGTCGAGCACATGGGTTCCCATGTTGCCAAGCGAACCGTTCCCGAAATCATGCCAGCCGTGCCATTCGTGCGGATGCAGATCGGAATGAAAATCCCTGTAAGGCGCCGGTCCAATCCACGAATCCCAGTTCATTCCCTTCGGCAAATTTTCTATCGCCGGTCGCGGACCGGTTCCACCATTCGCGCGATTGGTCCAGCTGTAAGTCTCCCGAACATTTCCAATGACTCCCGCCTGGATGAATTCCACCAGCCGATGATACCCCTCCTGACAGTGTCCCTGATTTCCCATCTGCGTCGCGACCTTGTAATGCTTCGCCATCTTGCGCAGCTTCCGCGCTTCGGCGACGTCATGGCTGAGCGGCTTTTCGCAGTAAACGCCGATGCCTGCCTGCATGGCGAGCAACGAGGCCGGAGCGTGATGATGATTGGGCGACGCAATCGTCACGGCGTCGATTTCCCGATGCATTTTGTCGAACATCACCCGATAGTCCGAAAACACCCGCACACTGCCTGGATCACGATCCTGCTTTTTCAACCAGTCCAGCACATGCGCCAGACGCGATTCATCCGGATCGACAATCGCCACGAGATTGTCGCCGCTTTGATTCACGACCCAGTCGAGCAGCGGCATCGCCCGCCCGCCGCATCCGATCTGCGCGCAATTCAACCGTCGGGAATGTCCGTTCACTTTGGAGGTTGCAACCGGCGCGGCGCAACCGGCGGTCAGGGCAGCTGCGGCGAGGGCACTTTGTCTGAGGAAATGTCGGCGTGAGAACATCGCAGTATTGGATGCTTCGAACGCGCATCTGATTCAAGCGGAAATCCCGGTCAGACAGAATTTCGTCCATCTGACGAAACGTCGATTCTTTACAGAAGACAACGAAGGGAACGAAGGACTTCAAGACGGCGCAGTGCTGTTCTCTTACCGTTGCAGGTTTTCCAACCTGCCGGAACATGGGACTTTTCAGCCCCGTGTCCTCGAATCGTCGAACCGAAGAATATCCGAAACGATCATCGAATCGGTTCACCCTTCGAACCGGGTGGGAACGTCACTTCCATCGGATCGCTCTTCAGAATTCTGCCCTCGGCATCGAATTCCATCCGCGCGATGCAGGTCTGGCGCGTGTAACCGTTTCCATTCGGAATCGCGTGACGATGATAGATGATATACCAGCGGTCCGTGCCCGGAACGTTGATCACCGAATGATGCGCCGTTCCAACTGCACGACCGCGACGGCGCAGAATCACATTGTCCGGCGGAATTTCGATCGGTCCGAGCGGCGACTTCGACGTGCCGTAGGCAACCTGATAATTCGGATCGCGCGCATCGTTCTCAGACCACATGAAATAATAAATCCCGTTTCGCTTGATGACGAAGATCCCTTCATTGAACCGGCGAGGCGTCATCCGTTTTGCAGGTCCATCCAGCGTGATCATGTCGGGCTTCAGTTTGTAAACGTAAAGATTCCCCTGCCCGTAATAGAGATACGCCTGGCCGTCCTCATCGATGAACGCAAAAGGATCGATCGCCTGCCCGGGCAGTTCGCGGCTCGGCTTGATGAGCGGACCATCCAGCGCATCCTTGAAGCGTCCCACCGGGCGATTGTTTGTCGCGACACCGATCTGTTGTTCGGCGCAGAAGTAAAAATAGTAAGTGCCGTCGCGCCGGATCATCGCCGGTGCCCAGGCGCGAATCTTCGCCCAGCTCAAATCCTTCGTGACATCGAGAATCATTCCCTCGTTCTTCCAATGAATGAGATCTTTCGAGGACCACGCGGAAAAATCCGTCGTCTGCCACTGCTCCTTGTCTGAAGTTGGATAAACGTAATACGTGTCATCGAACACGACCGCATGCGGATCAGCCGTGAAGCCTTCCAGAATCGGCTGCGGCGGTTCCGCTGCCATTTCACGCGCATGCGCCTCAAGGAGCGGATCAACCACGCTCCGTTCCACCTCGACCACGCTGCAGTGCAGAGTTCCGGATGGGAACGTGGCATTCGTCACCTGATTCCACGTCACAAGGTCCTTCGATTCCCACATGCCCATGCGACTGCGGCTGCGATAACGGTCGATGTACGCGACATAACGATCGCCAAGTTTCATGGGCCAGGCGCCTTCCCAATCCTCGTTTGTGAACAATGGCGATGAGTTCGTGTAAGGCCCCGCGATCTTGCCCGAAACTGCGAACCGGTTGCCCTGCCAGGAATGCTTGTAAAAGAGATAAAACTTTCCGTCCGCCTCCAGAATGCTCGCATCGATCTGACTGTGCCCGGGATCGAAGAACAGTTTCGGCTTGGAAAACGTCTTGAAGTCGGTGGTCGTCACCGCATAGGTGCGCCAGTATTCCGGCGTTTCGTTGGTGAAGCTTGACGACCAGTAGATCAGGAAATTTCCGTTTGCAGCGTCCCATCGAATTTCCGGAGCCCAACACAGTTTGCACGCCGGATTGTCGGCCATGACGGGAATTGCGACCGGATCGCTCCAGTTCAACAAATCTTTGGAACTGGAATAACCGATCGTCTTGCCGGTCCAGGACGTCGTCCAGACGAGATGAAACGTTCCGTCCGCCGCGCGGAAGAGCGACGGATCACGCATGAGCTTGCTTTCGCCAACCGTTGGTTTCAGCACGCCGCGATCGCCCATGAGTGGTTCCCAGTTGTAGCCGTTCGTGCTCCAGGCCAGGTGCAGACCGTCCTCTCCATCACCTCGAAACGTGGCCATAACGAACACGCGGTCATTGGCGGCAGTAGCAGCAGCAGAGAGCGAAAGTGTACTTGAAGAAAATCCGGCGAAAGTGAGAAGCAGGCAAAGCAGGTTCGTAAATCGTGTCATTGTGCAATCGGTTGTTGAACGCATATCGAAACAAACGCCTGCAGCCTATCCCGCCCACGCGAACCAAAGCAAGCACCCGCGTCATTAGCGGATGGAAGACTTTTCCTTAGCCCCAGATTGAACACAGATGAAACACGGCGTGGAACACTCCTGATGGGGACCGCAGCCGCCCCGGCTGCCGTTCGGTGCGCCCTCGTGCCGAACACACAAGCGCGGAAATAAACCGGGCAGCAATGGAAGCTTCACGTCCTTCAAATGCAGATCGCGAGGCGCAATCTGCTGCGTCCGGGGCGGGACGCGCTCCCCTTCCCGAATTTTGAACCGCAAAGATCGCAAAGATCGCAGAGGTGATTACGGACACCTCATTCTCATTTTCTGATCATCGTCCTTTTTTACCTTCGGCTTGATGATCAGCGCCCAGATGAAGTTCAACCAGAGAAATGCACTCCTGAAGTCCTGCCAGGTTCGTGCTCGCAGGCCACTCCTGCAAATAAGCTGGCAGATTTGTCCAGACAACCCGATTGCTCATCCCGTTGTATGCGAATTCCAGCGTCACGATTCTGCCATCCACTACGATCACCGGCTGTCGAGGCAGTCCCGGGTATGAAGGGTTTAGGTCCCTCCAAATACTATCCAACTCTTCGTTCACCAGCTCCGGCGTAAAGGAAAAGAAACCACGCCGCTGAAGTTGTGCAGTTAATTCAGTGATTCTCGCAGGTTCCACTCGATAGTGAATCACCTCTCCATAATGGTTCTGTGTCGCTGCTCCATTCGAATACAGCTTGATGGTTCTTGTTGGAACATGCCCAAACATACGGTCAACGTAGGCAAGAAATACTGCAGGTTGGCCCGCGTTTTCTGCCCGCTCAGCGTGAAAACTGCCTTCTGATAAACCGTTCGTGGAGCAACCGGCTACGACTACCAACATCATCATTATTAGGTATTTCATGAGAGTCCTGTATTGTGGGGACATCCTTGTCGATACGCCATCCATTCCAGTTCATCGTCTGGAGTGCGCATTTTGAAGAATTGCGCCACCGACTCCATCGACGCGTATTGGTTTGCGGGCGCGTCCATTCATTTTTCAATCTGGCGTCCTGTCCTGTGGAACTCCTCCACGCGACGCAAGAGCCCGGGTAGCGATTTGCTCCAACTCCCGCGTAGAATGGCTTTGCGGCAATGCTTTTCAATCAACAAAACCCATTCAGCCCTCCGAAGATCAGGATCTTCGATCAGGCTCAGTGTAAAACACCAGGGGCGCGTTCCTGGGAAACGCGCCCTGGCGAATTTCGGATTTGTCGAAGTTACAGCGCCACCTGGATCCGCAGGAATTGCGCGCCTTGAACAGAGGAGCTCACCGTGGATCGAATCGTGACGCGTTCGGTGCCGTCGCCAAGGTCCACCACCGACTCAACGATCGTTCCCAGGCTGTCGGTGAAGTTCACGTTCGACGAAGCCTGAGGAAGCAGCGTCACGTCGCTGGCGCTCTTGCTCCGGATGAAGGTGATCGCCGGATAGGTTTGTCCGCCGGACGTCACGGTCGTGCCGCTGGGCATGGCGCCCGAAGACGCGCTCGTCGGGTCGGATCCGAAGTAATACTCAAACGCGTTCTTGATTCCGTCGCCGTCAGCGTCGTCCTCCGGATCGCTCTGGCCGGGCGGGAAGTTGTAACTCGTCGCCCATTGCGAGAACGTGGCGCCTTCGCCCGGCAGCATGGCATACAACGCCTGCCGCCCGTTGGTGAAGCCGACGTGAAACACGATGTTGTCGCCTTCTGCATCACTGAAGAACACATAGCTGATGGACATGCCGTCGAGTGAATCCAACGAGTCGATCACTTTCACGATGGTGCTGCCATTCCAGTAGAAGATGCCGGTGTAGCCCGTGCCATCCTGGCCGCCGAAGAACAATCCCGCGGAACTGCCGATCTGGGCCGGATATCCGACCGAATCGAACGGCATGCCACGTCCCGGAATGGGATCGCCGGGTTTTCCGACGGTCTGGATCGGGCCATCGCCGTCGCGGTAGAACATCGACGTGTTGAAGTCGATGTCGTGTCCAACGAAATACACGCGGCCGGTGTAAACGTTGGGCGGACTGATGAAGCCATCGAAGTTCACGCCGCTGGACGGATTGATGGTCAGTTCGTCAGCCACGTTGTTCAGAACCAACTGGCGGGTGACTGTGAAAATGCCGCCGCGATCGAATTCATTGAGCGCCCACCAGACTACCTTGTTGCCGTCGAAGCCCACCTGGCTGCTCGACCGTTGGAAATGGCCCCCCAGACCGGGCAGCGCGCTGTTGGTGTCGGCCAGTTTCGTAATGACGCCGTTTGAGGAGACGAACACGCCGCGGTACTGCCAGCCGATGTTCGTGTCCGGGATGCTGAAGCCCAGGAATGCGAACTGGTCGCCGGCAACGGTTGGCCAGCCGAAGCGTTCGAAGGTTTCAGTGCGTCCGGGAATCAACGTCGATTTGTCGTGGATGGTGATCACGCTGTTGTTCGTCCATGCATAAATGCCGTGTTCGTCGCCCGAACCGTAGGCGCCGAAAATCACTTTGCCGGCCGACAGATAGGTGGAGCCGAAGAATTCCGTGAAATGGGACGACGTGCCCGGAACGAGCGTGTTGGTCGTCACCAGATTCGTAACGACGCTGCCGTTCCAGTGAAACACACCGGCGGGGAATCCAAAGCTGGGCCCGGCATTCGCGTTGAACCAGACCTGGCCGCCGCGGATGAACGCATCGCGGAAGCTGCTGAAGTTATGCGGATTCAAACCGGGCGCTTTCGTCAGCGTATCAGCAATCTTCACGAACTGTTTGTTTCCGAAAACCGGCTGCTGCGGCTGAATAATTGTCACCGCTGAAACCGCGCTCGTCGCGGAACCGTAGGCATTGGTAACGATGACGTAATAATTGCCCGAGTCGTTGGTTGTGGGAGAGCTGAGGGACAGCCCCATGCTCGTCTGCCAGCCGGTGACCGGGATTCCCTCGTCGCGGAACCAGCGCGCATACATCACGGGTGTGCCGTCAACACCGATCGGAATGTTCAACCCGCCGGCCGGGCCGGCGACTTTGAGCGCAGGCGGCTGGTTGGTGATTTCAGGCGGACGCGGCGGTTTCACTGTAAGCACAATCGGCGCGCTCGTTACAGAGTTGACGTAGTTGCTCAGCACGAGCTGGTAGGTGCCCGCATTGGTTGCCTGAACAGAATTGAGGGAGACGGAGGCATTGAACAGCTGCGGCTGCAGGACGCCGTCCTTGTACCAACGCGCCGTAGGAAACGGCGATGCTTCATACAGCACGTAGAAAAATACGTTCTCGTTGAGCTCGGCGACGATGTTCGTCGGGCTCATGTTCGTGATCGCGGTCGGGAAATCGACCGTGATGGAAGTCAGCGACGATGTGACCGAACCCCACACATTGCTGGCGACAACGAAGTAGTTGAATCGGCCATCGGGGCGCGTGACCGGATTGAAACTCAGGGATGAGCCCGTGCCGGCAAGGTTCGTCACGGAGGGCGAACCGAAGCTGCGTCGGAACCAATAGTAATCAATCGGCGTGGTGCCGCCGGCTGTGGCGCTGAAGTTCGTTGAGGTGCCTTCCAGGGCGGTGATGCTGGTGGGCGATTGCGAGAAGAATGGATTTCGGACGGTGACCGTGCGGATGATGCTGGTGACCGACCCGGCGAAGTTGGTGATGACCACGTAATAGGAGCCGCTGTGACTCGGGACGGCGTTCGAAATCACCAACTGATTCAGAAAGACGTTTGTAGTCTGCGCGGAAACGAGGTTGTTGTTCTGATACCAGAGATAGGTGAGCGGCGTCGTGCTAGAGACGTTGGCGATCACCTGCAATGTAACGTTTCCTTCGCCATTCAACTGCTGATTCGACGGCTGGCCGGTGATGGCCGGAATGGTGCCGATCTGGACGCTCACGATCGAACTGGTGGCGCGACCGAAGGCGTTTGAAACCACGACATGCCAGTTGCCCGTGAGGGAAACGTTGAGGTTGGAGAGAACGAGCGGATTGTTCGTGAATCCGGATTGTGAGCTGTTGTTGCGATACCATTGGAAGCTCAATGGTGCAGAGCCGGCGACGTCCAGCAGAACGGACACCGTGCCGCCATTGGTGCTGCCCGTAATGGCGGGAGGCTGTTGCACGAACGAAGGCGGTGACGCGGCCGAGACGGTGGCGACGCGGCTGGTGATGCTGCCAAGGCTGTTGCTGGCGATAAGTTGATATCCACCGAGATGTTCCTCGACCAGGTTCGTGAGCGTAAGTGAAGTCGCATTGGCGCCGTCCAGGATGGAGCCGTCCTTCAACCACCAGAAACTCATCGGCTCTTTGCCCACAACGGCTGCGGTCAAGGTCACGTTCTGGCCGAAGAGCGCGGAAACGTCCGCGGGTTCAGCGACGAACTCTGGCGCGTCAGCAGGCACGTTGTTGGAAGTGGCGTAGATCTTGACGAACTTCGACGCCGGCAGGCCGTTGTAGCTCGAGAAGGTGCCGACGGCATAAAGGTCGCCATCCCGTGAGATCGTCATGTCCTGCGGCGCGATATCGAAACGTCCACCGTTGAACGTGGTGTCAACCGTCGCGTCGGAGTTGAATCGGAGCACGCCGTAATCAAAGGTCGCGCTGCGATAGGACGTGGCGATCAACTTGCCGTCTTCCTGCGGAACCAGATTGGACGGGTTGCTGAGATTGGTGCTGGTCGAGCCGATCAGGTCTCCATTCGCGTTCAATCGCACAATCGACGTCACCGGCGCGTTGCTGTAAGTGGAGAATCCGCCCGCAACCCAGATCAGGCCGCCCACCTGGAGCTTGATGCCGGAAACCGAACTGTTCAGGCCGTGGTTGAAAGTTGAGTTCGCCGCGCCCGTGGTGTCGAGAAGAGCAAGGTAACGACGTGACGTGTCACCGTTCACCGAGAAGAACGAACCGCCGAACAACGTCTGATCGTCCGGAAGAACCAGCAGCTCGTTGACGCTGCCGCCGATGCCCGTTCCAACCGGCCAGCTCGTGTCCAGGGCGCCATTGCTCAACAATCGGGCCGCGCCGTTTCGAAGCTGGCCGTTGATGGATGAAAAGCTGCCACCAATCAGAATCTTTCCGTCGGACTGCATCGAAACCGCCCAGATGTTCGCACCGTTGTTGAACGCGTTCGTTGCGAACGCGTCGTCGAGCGAGCCGTCGGCATTGAGGCGGGTGATGTTCGTTTGAGGCACGCCCGCCCAGCTGCTGAACTGCCCGGCAACCAGGATCTTCCCGTCGGGTTGAACGCAAATGGCGTTCACGGTTCCACCCGAGCTAATCCCACTGGTGGTTCCGAAGGATGAATCGACGGAGCCGTCCGGATTGAATCGCGCGAGGCCGGGACGCCGCAGACCGTCGCTGTAGCTGAAGCCGTCGTTGTTCGGCGTGGCATTTACCAGTGAAAAATTGCCACCGACGAGAATCTGTCCGTTGGTGAGCGCGGCAACAGCAAAGGGTGTCGCCTGCACGGCAAAGCCAAAGCTGTCATCGGCAAAGTAACCGGGATTGAAGTCAAGGTTTCGCGAACCGGGTGCGCGCGGCAACACGATCAGATTGATCGCGCTGCTGACTGTGGTTCCGCCGGGGTTGCTGGCCGCCAACGTGTAAATGCCCGACGCATTCGTCTCCACGTTGGGCAGCGTCAACGTCGCACCTGTCTCGCCTGGAATATCAACGCCATCCTTGCGCCATTGCATGGAGATCGTGCCCTCGCCGGTCACGGTTGCGTTGAAAATGAGGTTGGTTCCGGGATGCACGCCAATGGTTCCGCCGATGCCGCTGATCGTCGGTGCGAAGAACGGAACGTCATCGATCAGGGTAACGCGGTAGAGGCCGCCGGGTGAATTCATGCCGAGGAACAGGCTGTTGGAGATGACGCACAAGGTGGCAGGATCGGCATTTCCGAGCACGGGGGGCGATTGAAGTTCGATCCAGTTCGTGCCGCGATCGGAGGTTTGAAAAATTTTCGCGTCCCAGGTGATGGATGGGGAAAGAACCTGCGCGGAAATGAATGCCGTGTCGATCGACGCCGCCACGTCGCGGTAAGTGACCGTGCCGTCGGGCAGGCCGTTGCTGATGTTCACGACGTTGGTGACTCCGTCGAGAATGGCGATTGCAGGGCGTCCGACCTGGACATTGAGCATCAAGGTGCGATCGACATGCCAGGCCATGCGGGACATTGACGACACGAGACTATCGCCCGAGGCGCGAAGCCAGTTCGTGCCGGAACCGCTCAGAACGTAGATGCCGGTCGTAGTGGCAGCAATGGCGCGATTGTTGGAACCGCCGAGCGAGCGGACATAGCCGTTGTTGAAGCTGCCTGAATGGGATGAAACAGACGACCAGTTGATCCCGTCGGACGAGCGCCAGACCACGCCATTGGCTGCGGAACTGCCGGTTCGGGCTGCGAAGAACTGGCTGCCGTCGAAGGCGAGGAGATCGATGCTGGAACTGTTTGGAAATCCAACGCTGGCCTGCCAGCTGGCACCCTTGTCAGTCGAACGCACAACCACGTTTCCGCCGGTACTCTGATTCGCGCTGCGGGCGGCGTAGATGGTGTTGCTGACAACGATTACCGTGGTTGGAATCTGCCCGGAACCGGGGAGGTTTCCGCTGGCTCTGAACCAGCTCACGCCACCGTTCGTGGAGACATAAACGCCGGTAGAACCGCTGGAAGCCGAACTGACAACCATCGCTGCGAGGCTGCCATCAGTGCTGATGCGGCCGATACTTGGAGAAACGGGAAGTCCATTCGTCACCAACTGCCAGGCATCGGCGGACAGCGTGGACAACCACAACAGACCAACAGACAAAACGAGCGCGAGTGGATTCCTAGTCAGGTTCATAAGCATGTGTGTCGGCGGAAACGGGATGCAGTTTGAATTTTCTGATTCTCCGAATCAAATCTTGTGATTTCTGGATATTTCGGAGGCGCGAGTCCGTAATAACACGGGAAAGGTGAAAGCGAATTTCGCGGGTGTTGCCTGAATATCAGTGCCGCGCGAAAGGAAAACGAAAATCCTGTGTCGCCTGGACGATTTTGCGATGCAGAAACCTGAGCTTGGTGTCGAACCTTACCATGCCCTTTTGCCAATGCGCCACCCACTCATGTTCTCATCGTCCGGACTGTGTATCTCGAAGAATTGGGAAACCGACTCCGTCCACACGCGCCGACCGCGCCTGCTGAAACACGATCCTGCGGAATCCGAGATCAGTCATGAAATGCTCCATCTCGTCCAGGCTGACTCGAGACTGCGCAACTGACCACCGCTTGTCCATAACCACAACAACCAGGTTGCGATCGAGGTCCGGAAACGAATTCAGACTTTGAACAAATGTTGCCCGCGTCATCTGATGCTGGTTGGAACAAGTGCTCGGCTGCCAGATCCTCAGATCACTCCAGTCAAAAAAAGCAACCACCAGGTCGGCGTCACGCTGCAGACGAAAAGCAGGAGTGTCCGCACGATCTGAAACCGAAAAGGAATAGTTACTGACCGACGTTCCAAAAGGAGCGTGCTTGCATCCCGTCTGACAGAGACAGAGAAGGCCGAAAATTATGGCAATCACGTGACGCATCGTATGTTCATCGAGCTCTACATCGTCCGGTTCCTCTTTGCGCAGCGAGCGTCGTTCGGCTCGACCGCGAGGGAAAGGAAATGCTCCTGGCACTCTCGACAAACCCAGCTCAGTCGTCCGACCGGAAAGAAAATAATGCCTGTGATCACCGCAATGGGAATACGCCAAAGATTTCCAGCGCGTGTCCAATCAATGTGCGCCGCTGCACTTCCACAGCGTGGACAAGCCGAACGTGAAAGACTGAACGACTTCATGAGTTTCGGGGTCGCTTGGAGTCGCGTTCATTTTTCATTTGGCATTTCAGCTTCGCGATGATTGCACTTCGCTCGCGATCCTTCGGCAGCATCTTCACAAATCATCGAGCCACCTGCACATCCGCTGGATATCTCATTCGATCCCGTCCTTGAAGACCAAAACGTGTAGCGCAGCTGTCCCGTTGCGCGTTCCGGCACTGTCCCGGTGCGCGGTTCCAAACTGGCAGCGAGACGCTGCCGAAACCCGCAGGCGTGGACGCCCCCGCCACGCAACCGCCAGCACTTGCGTCCGGCTTCCATTCGCGCGAGTCCATTTCCCCACCAGACATTTTGCCACTTCCATTCGCACGGCCTTGCCACCTCGGGATTCAGCTCCACTCAAATCCAAATGAAAAATAAATAGACGTGACCCAACGCCCTAATGGACGACCCCGAAGACACTATCCGAAGACGCCTCCTCTTTCGACGGCGCGGCTCTGGACCGCGACTGCCTGTCGTGCAGAAACATCCTCTGATATTCGTCATATATCGGGACAGATGGCGCTTCGATAGTTTCAGTCTCGTTGGTAAACCCGAAAAGTCGTGGAATACAACCGGAATTGTTGGCAACTTGCGTTTCTAAATATTGTGAAGGCAAATCAAACCCTCGTCGCCCCCTTGCATTCTTCTCGTTGGAGGTTCGCGTGCTGCCTGATTATTTTAATGGCTGGCCTTTCCTCATTTGCCAGCAGCCTGCGTGATCGCTCGTTCGACTCCGACTGGCGCTTCTTGCGCGCCGACCCGCCAGGCGCGGACAATCCCGTGTTCGATGATTCAACGTGGCGCTCTCTCGATGTGCCGCATGATTGGAGCATCGAGGATTTGCCCCCGCTCGATGCTTCGGATCCATCAGCAACGAATCGCATAGGCCCTTTTGATCTCAGCCAGAGCAGCAAACTCAGCAGGGGCGGTGCGGATATGGGCCATTTCATCGGCGGCACGGCGTGGTACCGCAAGCATTTCACCCTGGCCCCTGATGACGCCGGGAAACGAGTCGCCGTTCGCTTTGACGGCGTTTACATGAACGCCGACTTTTGGATCAACGGCCATCCGTTGGGCAATCATCCTTACGGTTACACAAGCTTTGAATTCGATCTGACTCCGCACCTGAAACCGGCCGGCGAGACGAACGTTCTCGCGGTGCGAGTCCGCAATGAAGGCAGTAACACCCGCTGGTATTCCGGCTCGGGAATTTATCGTCACACGTGGCTGACAGTTACCGATCCTATCCACGTGCCGACCTGGGGCGTCTTTGTGACCACGCCCGAGATTTCAAAAGACAAAGCCGTCGTTAAGATCACGACTGAAGTTCGTAATGCCAGCAAGGCCCGGGCGAACGTGGTGGTTCGCACGCGAATCCTGGATGCCACGGGCATAGTCTTAGAGACCACCGACAGCAGATTGCGCTTGCCGGCCAACGAAACGCGCCCGCTGGAACAGACGCTGACAGTGCGTTCTCCGAGACTGTGGTCGCTGAACTCGCCGCAGTTGTATTCGGCGGAAGTGGAAATTGTTGCGGCACGCAAAACGGTGGACGCGGTTTCCACGCGTTTTGGAATCCGCAAAATTGAAGTGGATGCCGAGCGCGGTTTCCGGATAAACGGCCAGATGCTCAAACTCATGGGTGGTTGCATACACCATGACAACGGCCCACTCGGCGCCGCGGCCATTGACCGCGCGGAGGAGCGCCGCATCGAGTTGCTGAAGGCGAACGGATTTAATGCCATTCGCACAAGTCACAATCCGCCGTCGCCGGCGCTTCTCGATGCCTGCGACCGGCTCGGCATGTTGGTCATGGAGGAGGCGTTTGATTGCTGGGAACGAGCCAAGAAGCCGCAGGATTATCACCTGTATTTCAAGGAATGGTTCGACCGGGACATTGCCTCGATGGTGCGCCGCGACCGCAATCATCCGTCGGTCGTGATGTGGTCCATCGGTAACGAAATCCCGGAGCAATTCAACACCAATGGCGTCCGAATCCAGAAGCGCCTGCGCGAAGCCGTGCTCTCGCATGATCCCACCCGCCTCATCACGCAGGGTGTGTGCAACGACGGGGGCCAGGTGACGCGGAACTGGAACACGCTCTCCGATCCTGCGTTCACGCATCTGGACGTGGGCGGCTACAATTACCTGCCGAACCGCTACGAAGGAGATCACGCCCGCCATCCGGATCGTGTGATTGTGGGAACTGAATCGTATCCAAAAGATTTCTTCGATTACTGGTCGTTGGTCGAAAAGCATTCTTACATCATTGGTGATTTCGTCTGGACGGCGATGGATTATTTCGGCGAATCCGGCCTCGCGCACACGACGTTTGGCAGTGGCCGGACTCCGTACTTCCTGCCCTGGCCCTGGTTCAACGCCTGGTGCGGCGACCTTGACATCTGCGGATTCAAGAAGCCGCAATCGTTCTATCGCGACGTGGTTTGGCGGCGCAGCCAGATTGAAATGATGGTGCATGCGCCGATTCCCGACGGGCAAAGGGAACGCGTCAGCGCCTGGGGCTGGCCTGACGAAACGCAATCGTGGAATTGGCCCGGACAGGAAGGCAAGCCGTTGCAGGTTGCGGTGTATTCGCGTTGCGATGCAGTCCGGCTGGAACTCAACGGAAAGGTCATCGGCGAAAAACCCGTTTCAACCGCTACCAGGTTGACCGCGAAGTTCGACGTGCCGTACGAACCTGGCGAATTGCGCGCGATCGGTTTGACCAACGGACAAGTTGCCGCGCAGACCTCGATCAAAACCAGCGGCGCTCCGAAGCGGGTAAAGCTGACCGCCGATCGTGCGAGCCTTCGCGCGGATCGCAACGACCTTTCGTATGTGACGGTGGAAATCGTCGATGCCGATGGGCGACGCGTTCCGAATGCGGATATTCCCGTGCGATTCTCAGTGACTGGCGCGGGCGAACTCGCGGCTCAGGGCAACGGAAGTCCGAACACACCGGCGAGTTTCCGCGCTCCGCTGCGCCGGACGTTCGAAGGGCGCTGCCTCGTGATCTTGCGTCCGAACGGCATGCCTGGAAGCATTCAACTCAAGGCCGAGGCTGAAGGTTTGGAACCATCGCAAATCACTGTGACCATTCGTTGAAGAACGTCGGCGTTTCTCAATTGGCTCGGTCATGCTCTGCTTTCTGACTCGGTTCCATGGTGCTTTCCTTTTGTCGCACTCACCCGGCCTGTCCACTAAACCGAAGAAACCTTAGACTGATCGGAAGTTGGGTGATGTGGCGGCATATTACGGCAAAGGTCGGAAACCGAGGGCTCATCGTCATAACGGGTGTAGTCGGGAGGCGCGTCTATTTATTTTCATTTGGCGTTTCAGCTTCGCGATGATTGCACTTCGCTCGCGATCCTTCGACAGCATCTTCACAAATCGTCGAGCCACCTGCACATCCGCTGGATATCTCACTCGATCCCGTCCTTGAAGACCAAAACGTGTAGCGCAATTGTCCCGGTTGCGGGTTCCGGCACCGTCCCGGTGCGTGGTTCCAAACTGGGGTCCCGTTCATGGGACAGCCGCCTTCAACTTGAATGGATAGCATCAGGGTGAACTGCTGTGTGTTTCTGGACCGTCTCACGGTCCCGCCCTGCGGGAATCGCGAGACTGGAAAGCGGGTTGGGGTAATGGCCTTTTACCAGGTCAGAACTCAGACCGCTCGATTGAGTCCGAATAGGTGTTTAGCCGGACGCTAATGGTCCGAGCTGCCGAAAAGACCACGTTTCGCGGAGCGAACAATCCCGCTTGGGGCAACCATCTGGTGGCGGGCTTGGGAAGCCACAATTAAGTCGGAGTTCCCGGTTCGAGGACGATTGATGGAAAAGAAAACTTTTCCGTTCCACACTCATTTTGCCTATTGACCTTCCGGGCTTAATAGGGGTTCGGGGATTCATGACGTGGCAAAAACACCCTCATCGAGCATCCTCCTCAAGTAAGAGCGCACCTGTTCAAACCGCCTGTCCCCAATGCCAAAGCTCACATCAATCTCCAAATCTCGATCCAGCTTTATCAAAGCCCGCTCACGTGTCAACGTGACCAACACAATCTCCGCTCCGCCATCGTAATCACTCCCGTCGTGCCATTCTATCGTGGCCGCTCCCGGGAACTCGAAGTTTCGGCTGATGAGCACATAAGGCGTGTCCCGCTCGTCCTCATCCCTGCTCACGGGCATGGTATCGAAGCTCACCTGCAAAATCTCTCCGCCAATCGCACTGGAGCACCTCACGGACGACGCTTTAAACGCAAGTGTCACGCTTTCCCCGAACAATTCAGCTCACCGATGGCGCCCCCCCGAAACCGTTGGAATTGGCGGAGGCGTGGCGGGGCCGCCATTCGGTGCAGCGCATGGTTGAACGAAGCCGCTGCGCGGCGATGGGGATTTGATGCCTCGTTCATGGTTTGA
>CALBZA010000015.1 GCA_937890005.1 uncultured Verrucomicrobia subdivision 3 bacterium
CGCCGCACCGGAATTGCTTGACCCTCCCACCCACAAATTCTGCTATAGAGCCGAACATATGAAATCTCGAGCTGTCACCAAAGCCAGTCCGCGGCAAAGCAGCATGACCAGCCGCCGGAAAAGAAGCAGCCTGCCGGCAGTCAGCCGCAAAATCACCGCACGCGTTTCGTCCGGAGGGTCTCAGTCCCAAACACCAGCCCGGCGAAGAAGAGTCGGCGAGGCGGCGGGCAGGGGAAATTGAGAACCCTGCCAGGACGAAGAGCCCGCCCCGCGGCACGTTAGACGGGACTCAAAAGAACGGTGTAAGATCGAACGGCAACTCGAAACTGGTGAGTAGCAGATGAACGCCCCGGTGGACGAACGGGAGAACGACAAGGAGGACGAGTGGCCAATGGAGATTCCAAATCGGATGCGCCAAAAGGAACACAATCCCACAAGATCCGCCGCGCCTTGGCGTTTGCGGCGCCATTTCGGCAGGCAGTCTATATCATCATCGCGATCACGCTCGTACTCGCGGCGATCAACGCGGCCGAACCGCTGATTCTAAAGTACATCTTCGACAATCTTATCCCTCACGGCCCGAATCGCTTGTTGCTGAAAGCTTTTGTTCTCCTGATTGCGGTCGGCATATTCCGTGAAATCGCAACCGCCTTTTCCAACTGGCTGACCTGGCGCACGCGCCTGCACATCCATTATTCGTTGTTGGAAAACACCGTCGAGCGGCTGCACAGGATGCCTTTGAGTTTTCACCGGACGGAAGGTGTCGGCGCCATTATGACCAAATTGGATCGGAGCATTCAGGGGTTCATAACCGGTATCGGCCAGATACTTTTCAACGTGTTTCCAGCTATTCTTTATCTGTGCATTTCAATCATAGTCATGCTGCGTCTCAACTGGAAACTCGCGGTCATTGTCATGTGCTTCCTCCCTGTGCCTGCGATAATCGCGGCTTTCTCCGGCCCGGAACAAACCCGCCGGGAACGCAGTCTCCTGGACCAATGGTCGAAAATTTACTCGCGTTTCAACGAGGTTCTCTCGGGCATTGTCACAGTCCGAAGTTTTTCCATGGAGGATTCCGAAAAGAAGCGGTTCCTGAGCGCCGTCAAGACTGCCAACCAGACCGTCGTCCGCGGTGTGGGCATTGATACCGGGTTGGCCGCGGCAACGAACCTCACTGTCACCGCCGCCAGAATAGCCGCCATTGCCATGGGAGGAATGCTCATCATTCAGGGCCATATCACAGTCGGAACGCTGATAGCATTTCTCGGATACGTCGGTGGACTGTTTGGCCCGGTGCAGGGGCTCACCGGCATCTATCAGACTCTGCAGCGCACTTACGTGTCGCTCGATGAAATCTTTTCCATCCTGGACGTGCAGGATCATCTGGGTGACGCGCCCAATGCCCGTGAACTGACGCACGTGTCGGGTGAAGTGAAGTTCGAAAACGTCAAGTTTCGATACGAACAACGCGGCCGTCCGATTCTCGACGGCATTGATATTGAGGTGAGGCCCGGTCAGATGCTGGCCATCGTGGGCCCGAGCGGTTCCGGTAAAACAACGCTGATGGCGCTGTTAATGCGTTTTTATGATCCTCTGGAAGGTTCGGTCCGACTGGATGGTCACGACCTGCGGACTTTGAAGCAGGGTTTTCTGCGACGCAACATCGGCACGGTTCTGCAGGATCCTCTGCTTTTTAACGACACGATCCGAAACAACATTGCGTATGGCCGGCCCGACGCAACCCTGGAGCAGGTTAAAAGCGCTGCAAGAGCCGCAAACGCGGAACAATTCATTGTTCGATTGCCGCAAGGTTTCGAAACCATGGTCGGCGATCGAGGCAGTCTGCTTTCAGCCGGCGAACGTCAGCGCCTCGCGATTGCCCGGGCTCTGCTCAAGGATCCACCCATACTCGTGCTCGATGAGGCCACTTCGTCGCTCGATTCCGAATCAGAGGCGCTCGTTCAGGAAGCATTGGATCTCTTAATGAAAGGTCGAACCACTTTTGTGATTGCCCATCGGCTCGCAACGGTTGTTCACGCCGATCGCATCATTGTTCTAAAAGAAGGCCGCATCGCTGAAAGCGGCACACATGAGGAGTTGATGGAGAGAGAAGGATATTATTTCTCGCTGGTCCTGACACAAACGCGCGGATTGATCCAAAATGAAGGCGAGGAAACGATTCAAGCCGGGGGATGACCGCAGGGCACGTCCGTTCGTTCCCGATGAGTCGGCTTTCTGATGACGCCTTTCCGCGGCGCAGAGCTCCCTTTGGAGGAACTCACAGACCGCACAGACCGAGAATGAGATGCTCGGTCCCGGTGAAATTATGTCTCAGTCGCGCCGAATGCTTTTTCGCAAAGCCGAATACCGTCCGCGCTCGTGGCGTAAAATCCTGGAGCGGGTCATCAAAATGGATGCCGCGCGATTCAAACGGAATCACGCTCCAAGCGTCGGAGTCGATCTGCGGAATCCTTCCGGCCTTCCGTAAAGCGGCGATCACTTCTGAAAACGGAATGTCTGATAATACTTTCTTTTTGCCTCCGATCTTTTTCGAAAGCCCGAGATCTTTCCAGCGTTGCCGTGCTCCCGCTTCAAGCACCCGATAGCATTGTTCTGACGCAAGGGATGCCAACGGGAGAAAATACAATCCGTAGATCATCGATCCCCGTGCCACTTCAAAAAGGAAGGCGATCTCCTTGGGAACGCTTGGGATGAGTTGTGGCTTCCAGCACGCCTGCGCCCACTGTTCGCCGCGCATCTTTGAGGGATAAGCAGGGTGGTGATCCTGTTCCAGATGATTCGACCATGTGACACGTTTGAACCCGTATTGAATGGTGGCAGGACCATCTTCCAGCGGCAAATGTGACTGTTTTCTCATGGCTTCCACCTTTTGATTTTGAGAATTTCCCCAAGCCGGATGGCATAATACGCCTTTTTGCCCTTCCCGTATCGACGTAAACCGCGGAATTCAACCAACATCTCTGGGGCATTCGTGGCGTAACCATTACGAAACTGGATCACATCGTAATCACGATCTTCGAGTCGCTTCTTCCAGTAGGGCGTTTGATCGCGGTACTCGATTCGCTTCTTCTTCGCGGCGATGGCTGCAAAGAACTCGCGATGCAGGTTCAGATGCAATAAACGTTTCACAATTCTCATTCAGAGTAGGGCAAGCTTCCGTTTGTCCACCTTCTGAGGCTTCGGTGTCTCGAGCATACGACCAGGATCAATCTGAACTCACTTTTGCCCACGAATCACTAGTCGCTACATCGTCGTGGGTGAGGGATTTCCGAGTCCATTTCGTGGAAAAAGAGGTTCCATCTGAGAAGAAAAGCCAGAGTTCGTAATCAAAATTCCAAACATCCCTTCCATTAGGTGCAATCCGAAGGTCAATCGAGCCATCGGCAATTTCCTCTTTTATCAGCGCGTTCTTAATGTCCAAAGAGACCAAATAGCTCGACTTCTTGCACCAATGGCCGACGACATCATGCCTTTCGGAAAGAACTGTTCCGGCACGATCCTGCACCCGCACAGTCAACTTCGTGTCATGGTCCTTATCTCCGTCGGTCGTATGGAAGATGACCGATGCAGCCATGAGGAGAGCATCCTTGAAGAAAGGGCCTTGGGTTACGTTTATGCCTGAATATGAAACGTTCATTGTGGATTTCGGTTCTCCAGCCAGTTCTTGACCCGCTGAACGCAGGTGGGCATTTCGTCGCGCAACTGGTAAACCCAGAATCGCATCACGTCCCACCCAAGTTCAATCAGCCTCATGTTGCGAAGTTGATCGCGCCGGAGCAGTTCTCCGTTCCAATCCCGGTGATAACGCTCGCCATCGACTTCGATGTTCAATTTTCTGCCATCGGTGAACAGCGCAAAATCCAAGAGAAACTTCTCCTCGGCGTATTGGGGAATTGGGCGTAGGCCAGCATTCCAGAGTTGCTGGTAGAACAAGCGTTCCCAATCGGATACCAACTCCGGCTTTGCGACTGCTGGGAATTCCGGTCCAGATGACGCGTTTGCGCGTTGCTCGGCGTGGCGGCCTGCCCTCAGTCCATCCACATATTCTGCGAAGTGCGCAAGATAGTTGACACCCGACGCTTTTGCGGCTGTCGTGTCGCCCACAACGACCAATGAGGCTCGGGCGCGAGTGATTGCAACATTGAACAGATTGCCGGTCTTCTTCAGAAATCCCAAAGCGCCTTGAGAAATATCCTTCGATACGACCGGCGAGAAAATCATTACATCGCGTTCATCACCTTGGAATTTGTGGACGGTGTCGATGAGCAGATCGAGCTGGCCAAGTAGCAGGGCGGCCTGGGAATGGGAATTAACCAAATCGCGTATCCGATTCGCCTGCGCTCGGAACGGGGTCACCACACCCACTGTTCCTCGGTAACCTTGCTGAATTCCCAGTCGCTCGATCTCCTTGACTACGGCACGGGCTTCAGTCTCGTTCAATGCGCCTGACCCGGGACGCGTCACCGCCCCCGGCACATCCAACCAGCGCACGGTCGGTTCATCAAGCGCCGGGCGACGAAGGCGGTTGTATTTGGTCGCGATGCGCAGACGGCCCTCATAGAAATGCTGGTTCGAGAATTCGATGATGTCTGCGTGTGACCGGTGATGGTCGCGCAGCATGATAATGTCGTCCTGGCCGGCCAACGGACTGGCTAAATCGAACACGGAGTTCTCTGAATATGCCCAATTGGCAAATCCATCCGCCAAGGCATGCTTGTGCAACAACTCCCGATCCCGCCGCGGTTGGATGGCACTGATGTGTCGCAGTTGTTTTGGGTCGCCAATGATGACTGCGGCTTTGGCGCGGAACAACAGCGGGATGGCGGACGCAATATCGCACTGGCTTGCCTCGTCAATGACCACCAAGTCAAAGAAGCCGGGTTCAAGCGGAACTCGTCCCCGGGTCGAGAGTGAGGTCACGGCCCAACAGGACAACATGCTGACCAGCGAGGGGAAGAGTTTGAAATACTGGGAAAACACCTGGCGGCCTGCCATGCGCTTGTCCTGATCACTTTGGACCAGCAGCCGGAGCACTGCCGCGAATTCTCCCAGCAGGCGGCGGTCCTCGGCAGATAACCTTCCTGGAGCCAAACGCAGCCAGTATTCCCAAAGAGTCAGGGATTCCTTTGCGAGTTTTTCCCGCTCGTCGGCGATGGATTTCCAAATGCTCTCGATTCCCTTGCCGGCCGACAATGCCGCCAACTTTTGAAAATAGTCCGCCACTTGGGCGACCGCTTTGAGTCGCGCGTCCAAATTTCCCAAGAATTGCTCCCAATGCCCCAGATCAGCGTCGGTGGTTGGATTTGCGGGGGGCTTTAGACCCAAAAGCTTGAGCGTATCTTTCACCCCATTCGCCGCGGTGGTCACACCTTGCAGGCGCTCGGCCCGATGCAGGAACCAGAAAAGGCGCATGAAGAAGTCCTGGCGGCTCCGGGTTGCGTTATGGACTGCGGCGCGCACATGTCCGGCATGGTTTTTCGCCAACTGCAAATCCATCGTCCGGCACGTCAGGAACAGCTCTTCCCCCAATTGCGCTCTCAAGTCTTCAACGCGTTGTTCCAGTCCGTCCACTTCATTGCGCAATTTCACGACTCTTTCGGCCGATTCCTGCAGACGTTGAATCTGCTGAACGGTCGTTTGGAATGCCTTCTCGGCTTCGTCGTGGTTGTAGCGATCTTCTTCGGTTGCCCGGCTGGCCAGCAATGCTGTCAGATAATCAGTCAGCTTGGATTGATATTCGCCACGTCCGAGCCGCAGCAATATCGGGCGCGGCCCCAGGTTATTGACCCGGGCCTCCACCACATCCACGGCCTTGTTATTCTTGCTGGCAAACAACACTCGCTTGCCGAGTTTGGCCGCATTGATCAGCAAGGAGGACACGACTTGCGATTTGCCTGTGCCCGGCGGTCCGGTGATAACGGTCAACGGGCGCGTCAAGGCGTGTTCAATCGCATCGCGTTGCTCCGTGTTCAAAGGCAGCGGCTCCAGCAACGCATGGTTGGCGGCGACCGGCGCGGCATCTGGAGACTGCTTTCGCTCAAGCCACATGCCGAGAGCGGTTGAGCGATAGCGATCAGGCGGAATTTCCTGCAACTTCGCCAATTCCTGTTCAAGCCCCTTGGTGAATGGCGAGCGCTCGCAACCAAAGACGATGCAGCGGTTGTAAATTCCCTCGGTGGCAATCTGGGACAATGGCTGGCCGTTGGAAATCTGATTTGGATCAATGGGCTCGCGCCAGTCCCACTCTTCCCGGATTTGCACCAACCGCTGGACGACTTCATCAAAATCGGGAATCTCAGGTTCGCCGAGTCCCAATTCCTCTGCCAGTCGTGCCGCCTCTTCCATCACCTGCGAGTCATTGCCGATGGCAAAGCTCTTGATCACCGCATGGTTGATGGTTGGGGTGTCATCCGAGGCTTCCGGGATCTGTTCCGGGCGCAAGGTGTCGTCGTTGAAGCTGAAAAGGAATACCGGTTCAACTAGGAAACCCTCCCAACCTTTGGCCGAGCGGAGTTTTCGCAGTCTGACGGGATAACCAAGATAGGGAACTTTGCGCTCTGCACCGTTACGCAATCGCTGAAAGAGCCGATCCACACCATCAAAGCTGGTCAGTCCGCGTTCGGAAGTGATGCCGGGAAGTTCTGGAATTTCGACGTAGTCCAAACCGTAATTGGACTGTGCGAAAAGGCTGACGCCCCCTTGATCATCGAGGCTCAGGCACTCCAGGTAATAGCGACACAACCGCCCCAGAGGAGTGACCTCTTGAGAAGCCGCTTTGGTTTGTTGATTTCTCACCGCAGACTGTTCCACCAGAAACCAACGGTAAGCGTTGTCCTGTCGGGTAAGCCCCCGGTTCTTCAGTTTCCAAAGGGCTGAATTAACTTCCGACTTGTCCGCGTTCAGGCGAACAGCCAGCTCGCGGCCCTTGAGTCCCGGTTGGGCGCGCAACAAATCCAGAATGTCGTCTTCGGAAACCATACTCGTTGATTGCTACATGTAGAATCCGTATCCCGCCTGGATGGGATTTGCTGACTCTACGTATTTGAGGATTGCACCAACTTGCCGGGCAGCCTTGATCGTGATGGGCAGAGCCGAGTCAAACTGGGTGTTATTCCAGTTCATCTTCGTCAAAGAGAGAATCTCGGAAGCGAGCGCTCTCGGCGGCTGCTCCGTGCTCACGCACTGAAGCTCCAGGGACTTGGGGACATACATGCCTGGATACATCATGTAGAAATCAATGCTCCCGCGAGTGTATAAAATGCTGAAGGTTGAATCGAAGTTCAGAAACGTCCCACGAAGGGGCGGATAAGTGCCGTCCCGAAAGAGTCGCGTGAAAGACTCACCAACCACGAGCAGATCGTGACTGCTGATATTGAGCTCCCTGAAAGCATCTTCGCACCCTGCCATTTCAGCCTCGTTGAACGATGATGTCTTGTGAACCACAACCCGCGCTGGCATGTGCCGGTGTTCCTGGTGGAACGCTTTGATAGCTGTCACCAGCAGTTTCGCGGTGTCTTCCCGGGAAAGGTGCGGCTGACGATCTTCTGAACTCTTTGAATCCTGCGCGTCACCACCGCGAAGTATCATCCCCTCACCGCGCTCATTGAAAACCTGGGCTACGCTGGTGTGAACTCGTTGTTTATCCAGACTGCGATAGAAGCTCACCCCGACGTAGCAGGAGGCTAGATCGGACGGCTTGCGAAGCAGCCGCCAGGGCGTTCCACCAGCCTTGTAATAGAGCGCCGTGTGGAAGTTCCACGCTCTTGTCGCTGCGTCCTGCAACCCACGCGGTCTGCCAGTGCGGCTGACTTCCTTTACCTGATCGTCATAAGTCACTGGCCGGATCATCTGAATCGGCTTCGCCAGGCTGAGCCCCCTGGCTTTGAGCAGGTCGTGGAAGTCTGTCCGCACGCCAGCCGCTGCCTCCAAGTCCTCGCTTTCATCCACCAAGGGCGTGTCCAGAAACTCAAACATCTCCTGCGGTGGGGCGCAGACGATCACGTCTGCCTTCGTGTTCTCGGTCAGATAGCGACATTCTGAAATGAACGCATCGACCATTTTGATGGCGGCTTCCTCCCGCGAACATTTCGACAAGATCGCGTTGATGTCTCGGGGAGAAATGGGGCGCTCCAGCTTTGGCGAGCTTAACCAATCACAGTTGAAGCAGGTGTCAGTTCCGAAGCCGGGAAAAGCCGGGAACAGATTCGGCTTTTTGGTTACCTTTGGAACAACGCCTTTACGGCAGCCATCCAGCCAATCCCTGACTCCTTGAATTGTGGATGGCGTGCCAACGAACCCCAACCGCAGCTCGGTCGGCATATCCGCATCATCGAATGTGATAGGCCCATAGTTTTTGAGGCCGAAACGAATGTCCACATGCGTCCCAGCGCCAAATTGCAATTCGGGTTCAGGTAGCAGTTCAGCTTTCATCGGCGATCAACATCGGCTCAGTCTCTGTCGGCTCTTGCAGTCGTTCTTTCTCTTCAGTTTCGGCCTTGGCGAGCCAATCATCATCATAAATTCCGAAATCCACGGAGAACTCCAGCAGGTCTGCAAAAGTCAGGAACGGACTGGGGCGGGAGAACAGATCACGGGCGGTCAGGAAGTGTGCCCAGAATAATACATTTCCAGTGAACGCCACATGCTTCTCAATCCGCTTGATCCCGGCGAGGTAGCTCTCACGATACTTCGAGGGCGCTTTGCCATCAGCGGTAAAATGGTAGGTCGGCGTGATCTCCAAACACCAATTACCGCCTAGCCGCCGAAAGCGCGGCTCGAATGCCAGGTGACGGTAATAGGCTATTCGTGTCGGATCCTTCTTGCTGGGATATGCTTGGAACACGGTGCGCTCGCTCTCCTTGGTGCGCTTCCAGCGCACGACGCGGGGGGACATATCTCGCGTCGGCGCGAAATAGAAGAAGCCAATCCCGTTCTTTGGTTGCTGATGCCACACTCCCTTATGGCCGAGGACCGTTTTCAGGGACAAGTTGAGCAGCCGCACGAAGTCCTGTTTGCGCTCCTTATCCTTGGATTCCGCCCATTCATCCGTGCGGAACTGTTCTGCGCTCCCAGCATCACAAATCTTGCTCCACGGCTCTTCCTTTAGATTGTGGAAACTCACCAGCTTGCCATCCTTCAGAAACCACTCTGCTCCCGGTCGAATCTCCTTCTCCTTGAACACGGCCCAGATCGTCTGCGGCTTGCGATGCTCGGTTTCGGCAATGAACAGGTCAGGCGCGTAGCGACCGACCGGCAGGAGATTGGAGCAGAGGATTTCCGTCTTTGGTGGTGGAGCGAGGTAAACACCCGCATCACGAGGCATCGCCAACTGCGTCAACGCCACTGCCGCCTTGGCGTCAAAAACGTTCTTCGCCTTGTTGAACCGCACCTTGCGGCTCTTGCGAAGTTCCAGATCTTGGAAGTAATCCTTGATCGAAACCCAATACGCTTCCCGATTTCGAGGCCGGGACACCACCAGGACCACCGGCGCATTGCCTTGCAACCAGTAGGTCAGATCGCGTTCATCACAACGAAAGTCGAATCCTTCGCTGGATTCATTTTCCCAATCCTTGGTGGTCGCCTTGCTTTGCACCTGGAGAATGAAGTTCGTGGCTTCATTCGTGTCGGTGCGGCGGATTTCGATATAGCCATCAATCCCCGCGTCGGAATGGCCGGTCGTTGGAGTCCACAGGTAGCCCATCTCGCCAACGATTGTAGCGATTAGATTGATCCCCTGCTGGCCAGTCAGCGAAGCACCTGGAACGATTTTCCCGCGCTTGGTGGATTGATGTCTCATGCTCTAGCTGCAATTGTGAATACGATTGCTCGGCGGGTCGCCTTGTTGTGCATGGGCATCCAGGCAAACATAGAATCAGTCCTGAAAACCCTCCCATTGCCAGTCGTCATAGGGCCTTCCGTTTGCTCGGCGCTTCAACGCCTTGCGAAATTCCATGAGGCCAGTTTTGTCGAGTCCTTGCAGGTCTTCCAACTTGGTAGCTTGCGTCAATTCGGTAACCAGTGCGACTCAGTGCGACATCTGAAAACTGAGCGACCACTCGAAGGTCGATACGATGGTGTATTCTCGTCCCCTGCATACCACTTGACGAAGACTTCAGCAGCAGTGTTCGCAACAGCCAAACGGCTCCCTTCTCGTCTTTGCAGCGCCCAGCGAGCCACGCTCGGACCTCAGCCTTGTCCCCCCAATGAAACCACTTGAACAAAAACGTCAGCAGACGCGGGTGCTGTAGAAATTCCTGCGTTCCAGCGGCCTGGCGTATCTTTCCAACGCAGATTCGCTGCAGCTCCTTCAAACCCGCTTCTTCCAAGAGATGATCCCGGCGACGTTCCTTGTCGTCAGGGTTGCGCTCATCGAGGCCGACAATCTCAACGGGCAGAGGCAAACCTGATGACCCAAGGATCGCATCTTTCAGAATATCCAGCCGCTTCGCCAAGTCTGGCTCACGGCACAGCTTGCCTGAATCCAGTTGCTCGGTCACTTCCGCGCGAATATCGGCATCATGGATCTCGATGAAGCTACGGATGTATTCCTGATAGCGTTCGACTGCACGTCGGTGAAGTGTCAGGACATCCATGGCAACAAAGCAGGTTCGCAAGGAACAAATGGAGCGCACCCCCTGACGAATTTGTGGCTAGTTGGAGAGAGAAGCTGAACCGAGTGATGCGTTGGAATTCGCTTCAACTCGCGCAAAATTTGAAACTCCTTCTTCAAACGCCAGCTAGATTTGAAAAGATTCATCGCCATGTCCCGACGCCAGCAGCTCGAATGCCTTGACACGGCGCAGTGGCAACTCCGTTTGTTCGTCAAAGAGATCAGCTCCAACGATGCCAACAGCAACGTTCACCTTTCCGAGCGATGGGCCTATTTCTAAGCAAAATCAATAGGGTGATCAAGCGCGCTTTCCATCTGCCTCAGCCGCCCGTGCGCTGAATCGCTTGCCAGTTTGCGTGAACTGTCCACGATGATCTTGTGCGGGAAATACCACAAAAGTTTCGGTTCCGTCTTTTCGCATTCGACAGCGGAGAATGGCACGAAGCGGAGATCAAAGAGGATTCGATGTGCTATGCGGCAGGCTGGATTTGGAAGGAGGCGCCGGTTCATGAACACCGCCATACTCCAAATCAGGAGACGTGGCGCGCATTCGAAGCGACGCTGAACGACATCGGCGTGTGGACTTGGAAGACAGATTATTCTGATCCTTGCGTCTTTGATGGCGGTGGATGGGAGCTTGAGATCGAATGGCATGGCCGTGCGATGCGCTCTGGGGGTGAAAACGGCTATCCCGGCTGCGACGACCCTGATTATTCGAAATCAGTGGCGTTCACCGCTCTCATCAATGCCGTTAAGCGTCTGCTCGACCATGAGGACGCGTTCGAACCGTTGCCTTGGAGTGGATCGTAAGGTCAGACGGATTGGGATTCCGCGCCGCGCCTCTCGTTGCACAAGAAAGAGCCACAAACAATTTGTTGACCAGTCCCGAGTATCGTCACCGGACCTTCAAACCTTCGCTGGGGATGAAGTTTTTGCGGGGCATGCGTTTTCGAGCCGGGATCGCTTTCTTCTTCCTCCATTGAGACAACCATTTGTAGGCGGTTTTCGTTTTCACTTTCAGAGAAAACTCGGATTCCAAGAACTCGATGGCTTGTCGCGCTGTCGGAGCCTTGACAAATCCCAACTCGACTATCTCAGGGAGCAGCTGACGTCTCCCAGACTGAGGGCAAAAGCTCCATCAGAAATGAGGCAAGCACTCCAATGGAAACTGAACGGTGCGGACTGAGGAGCGAGGCGCCTGGCTCGAATAAATTCGCAACTGTCTCAAACGGCATTTGGCGATTCGGGTGGATCCATTTTTTCCAGCACCAGCAACAATCAATCGAAAATTTCCAACCCGAGCGCACAACATCTCGCAAAGAGAGCCGCTGAAGTGTTTGCGCTAAGGAAGTGGCGTCCGTGAGCGACCGTGGAACTCCGAACGCGGTCGTCCTTCCTGCGAATCCGTGATGCTACGATCTTGATCGCTCCACGAGTATGACCGTGTGGACCCAGCGGGCTGACGTTGCGATTCTGGCGCGACGCGCTCCGATTGATGCACCGAAAATCGAAATTGGGCACTAAACGGGCACTAAAAATGGAAAACGTGAGAAAACCCCTGTAAACATTGGAGCGGGTGAAGGGAATCGAACCCTCGTCTCAGGCTTGGGAAGCCCACGTTCTACCATTGAACCACACCCGCAAACTCCAAGTCGGGCTTACCTCTATCAAACGCTTCACCCGCTTGCAACAGGCCATTTCCCTGCAGGCCATTTCCCTGCATTTCCCACTCAGGTCTCAACATCTTCCCAACATCTTCCTGGGATTCAGCCGCGACTCGGAGGCTCACCGGCGCGGATGGTTTTCCAGGGCGCGGTCGAGTGCGTGGGCGGCGCTGATCAGTCCCAAATGCGTGAACGCTTGCGGAAAGTTTCCAAGATGCTCGCCTTCGGGTCCGAGTTCCTCCGCATACAGCCCGACGTGATTTGCATACCCAAGCATCTTCTCGAAAATGAATCGTCCCATCAGCCCGTCTCCCGATCGCGCTAGACACTCCGCATACCAGAACGTGCACATGCAGAATGTTCCCTCCTGCCCGGGCAGACCGTCCGGCGCGGCCGATCCAATCCGATACCGATGAACGAGCGAATCTTCCACCAGCTCCTTTTCGACCGCCTTCAACGTGGAAAGCCATCGACGGTCCGTCGGCGACACAAACTTCACGAGCGGCATCAACAGGCATGAAGCGTCCACTGTTGTGGAACCGCGGTGTTGCACGAACGAACGTTTCTGCCCGTTCCAGAATTCGCGGAAAATGTCGTTGTAGATCTCGTCGCGAGTCTGAACCCACTTCGCCATGGGCGCGGGAAAGGATCGTCTTCGACACAGACGGATGCCGCGGTCGATGGCGACCCAGCACATCAGGCGCGAATACAGAAATTCCTGCCGCCCGCCGCGCACTTCCCAGATGCCTTCATCCGGGCTGCGCCAGTTGTGACAAACCCAGTCCACCAGGCGAATCAGGTTCTGCCACAAATCGTAGCCGATCGGCTGCCCCCATTTGTCGTAGAGGTAAACGGAATCCATCAGTTCGCCGTGGATGTCGAGCTGCAATTGGTTCCATGCGGCATTCCCGATCCGCACCGGCGCGGACTGGCGATAGCCGCGCAGATGCGACAGCTCTTGTTCGGGAAGTTCATGCCGACCATCGATGCCATACATGATCTGCAAGGAACCGTCGGGTTTAAGTTCGCGGCAGCGCTCTTCAATCCAATGGTTGAATGCGCCCGCCTCCTCGGTATAGCCGAGACGCATCAGGGCATAGATCGTAAATGACGCGTCGCGAATCCAGGTGTAGCGATAGTCCCAATTCCGCACTCCGCCGATCACCTCCGGCAATCCGAATGTGGGCGCGGCGACCAGTGAACCATGCGCCTGCGAGACGAGCAGCTTGAGCGTGAGGGCGGATCGATAAACCATCTCGCGCCATCGGCCGTCGTAGCGGCAGTGGCCGATCCAGTTGCGCCAGTAGTTCAATGTTTCCTTGAAGCTTTCGCTTACAAACGCAACGAGATCGGAATGCGGAGTTGCGCGTGCGTCCTCAAGCACGAACGAGGCGGATTCATCCGGCTTCAATGAGAAGACTGCTTCTGCATCGCCATCACGAATCTGAATTGGCACCGAGGATCGCAAACGCAGTTCGCATCGATCATCCCCTTCGGAAATAAAAATCACGTCGTTGCCTGAACGTTCCACCCGGTGCTTCGACCGACCGTAGTTGAATCGCGGCGCGCACAGCATCCGGATGCGCGCCTGTCCGCGAACGCATTTCACACGGCGCACCAGGTTGTGGGCGTTGTCCATACGTTCGATCGGCATGAAATCGGAAATTTCCACAACGCCGTCCTTCGAAAGAAAACGCGTCAGCAGAATGTTTGAATCCGGGAGATACAACTGCTTGTGACGAGCTCCGTCGAATTCTGCCGAGAAGGAGAAATGTCCGCCGCGCTCAGGATCGAGCAGGGCCGCGAAGATGCTTGGCGAATCGAAGCGGGGAAAGCACATGAAGTCGATCGAGCCGTTCAATGCCACCAACGCAATCGTGTTCAGATCACCAATGATGGCGTGGTTCTCAATCGGCTCAACATTTCGCATCGCGCAAGCTTGCATCCGGTTCAACTGAGGCGTGGTTCTCAAACGAATGGAGCAGTGCCGGCGCATCGCGGCAATGGGGCATCTTCCGCGCAAAGGCAGCGAGAACTTGCAGCGTCAGCAACTGAGAGGTGCAACCAGTCCCGACAATTTATCTTGCAAGGCGCAGGGTGGCGAGTTGCACGCCTTCCCGTTTTTGCAAAATCGCTTCCAGCTTCGGCACGTACATCTGTGTCTCAGCCGGCAGGACAGGCGCGATTGCGTCGAAGGTTTTTGCGCGGCGGCGGTCCAACGCGCGTTGAACTGTTCCTTCGCCCGCGTTGTAGGCAGCTGCCGCAAGCCGCCAGTCGCCGAATTTGCGATACAGGTAGGCAAGATGTCGTGCCGCGGCATCGGCGCTTTCGTCCGGACGATAACGCTGGTCGATGGGCCATGTTCGCAGTCCATATTGTTTTGCGGTTGCGGGCATCAGTTGAAACAAGCCCGCTGCGCCCGCGGGACTTTTTGCGCGCGGATCGAACGACGACTCCACTTCGGCGATCCAGACGAGTTCGGCAGGAACGTTTCGTTTTGAAAAGATCGGCTTGAGACGTTTTACGTACGCCGCGGCCTGTGGTGGAACGGGACGTTTGGAAACTTTGCGAATCCAGAGCTCACGTTCGACTTCGGCCCTGGGTGATTCGAGCTTGGGCGCGGGCTTGTTTGTTTCGGTTTTCGGCGGGCGAATCGTGGCCTTCAGCTCCTCCGCGATTTCGAAGTAATCCAGCCGGCTCTTCAACCACGCTGCGTAGGGCTGTGTTTCTTCATTTGCTTCGAGGGTCGGCAGCACGACTTTGGCAAGTTCACGAACCTGCGCCATATCGATTACGTATTCGCTCTGGAACTTTTTCAGCAGTTCGTCGAAGAACGTTTTGACCTGTTCCTGATCCCGGACACCAAGCGCTTTCAAGGTGTCCTCGTCGATGTTTTCGCTGGCCCAATCCTGGACTGCCTCGATCGTCTCCGCATCGATGGTAAACAGTTCTTCCTGGGCCGTTGCCGATAACGCGATGGACAACAGCACAATGAGCGCGAGCCGTTTCATGGCTTGAGAATAGCACAAACTGTGACGGCGCAATCCGGGTCTGTTATTGGATGCACTGCGCACACCGAGGCGCATGTAGTAGAACTGACGACATGGGCAGAATCCCCCCTGATCTTGCCAAACCAGTATGATTACGCTCTTCTGACCCACATCTATGACGCGATTGCGTTGGTTGGCATTGATTGTCTGTGTCGCTTTATCCGCCGTCGCTGAAGCGCGGCAGGAGACGGCTGAGATCACGCTGGATTATGTCGCCAAGCGGGCGGAGCAGCGCGCCCAGAAACCGTTCCGATCGCCGCGCGCCGATCTGCCGGACATTCTCAGGGCCGACAAACTCGACTACGACAAATATCGCGAGATCGAGTTCCGCCACGACAAGGCGCTCTGGAGTGCCGAGGATCTTCCTTTCCGCGTGGAGTTTTTCCATCCGGGCTATCTCTATGAAGAACCGGTTCACCTGTATGAATTCACGGTGACCGCGATGCAGCCGATCCGGTTCATGCAGGAATGGTTCAATTATCGCGGACTGAACATTCAGAAGCAGATTCCAGTGAACACCGGTTACGCCGGGTTCCGGCTGTTGCACGAATTGAATGAACGCGGGAAGTGGGATGAACTGGGCGCGTTTCTCGGTGCGAGCTATTTCCGTCTTCTGGGCAAAGGCCAGCGTTACGGCCAGTCAGCGCGCGGCCTCGCGATCGATTGCGGTGAGAGCGATCGGCCTGAGGAATTCCCGATTTTCACTGATTGGTGGCTCGGAAAACCGTCGCGTGGGGACGATCGCTTGAAGTTGTATGCGATTCTCGACAGCGTCAGCTGCGCGGGCGCTTATGAAATCGTGGTGATTCCCGGCGAATCCACGGTTGCAGACATTCGAGCCCGGCTTTACTTCCGGGACGATGCGAACGTGAAGGCGGCGAATCCGAATCGCAAACCGATCAAAACCATCGGCCTCGCGCCGCTCACGAGCATGTTCTGGTTTGGAAAAGCCTCCGAACGGCGGTTCAACGAATATCGTCCTGAAGTTCACGACTCCGACGGGCTCCTGATTCAGATGGGCAACGGTGAAGTCCTCTGGCGGCCGCTCAACAACACGACCGAAATGCGGCATCAGCGTTTTGCAGCGAAGGACATTGGCGGCTTTGGATTGCTTCAGCGCGAGCGGGACTTCGCCAGTTACCAGGATCTCTTCAACCATTATCACCAGGTGCCGAGCGTGTGGGTTGAAACCCACGGTGTCTGGGGCGAAGGCGAAATTCATCTGGTCGAATTGAGCACGCATTACGAAGGGCTCGACAACATCGTGGCCTTCTGGGAACCGAAGCTGAAGCCGCGTCCAATGGAGCCGTACAATTTCGCGTATCGCCTCCATTGGACGAAGGATGAATCGGAGATGAAGCTCTCCCGGCAGGACAAGGTGATCGCGACGCGAATCGGAACCGATACGCGTGAACCGCAGCAGCGCCAGTTTGCGATCGATTTCAGCGGACCGAAGCTCAGCACGATGACCGAGAGCGCGCCGCCGCAATCGATCGCCAGCTGCAGTGACAACGCGGTGATCATCGAGAACCAGATCTTTCGCAATCCGTTCAAGTCGAGCTGGCGGGTGATGCTCAAGGTGGAGCCCAAGCCGGGCAACAAGGATCCCGTGGACCTTCGCGTGACTCTTCAGAAGGGAGAGGAGGTTTTGAGCGAAACATGGACCTATCTCTTGAGTCCGCTTTAAATTCTCCCGGTTCGCCGCTGGAGCAGCCGGGGCGAATTGCTGGACGACCGTTGGAGGAATGGAATGCCGCCTATGCGAAGGTGGAAAGTTACTTCCACGCACTGCGCGTCCGAAACAAGGTTCTTCTCAACCGTCAGGTCATCCATGTGCTGAAGCGCGCAATGCATCGTGCGCCCAAAGAACCTGAGCGCCATGCGACGGAACTTGCGGCTGAGGAAATGGATGCTGTGGTCACCGAATGGTTTGCCGAGGTGCTTCAGGAATCGCCGAAGGGAACGGATCACATGCTTTCAACGCGCGGCCGTCTGGCGCTGTTGATCGCTGACATGCCGGGCAAATGGCAGGAGCAATTTCTGAGACCCGGACCTTGGCCCGAGGAATTTGTGAGCGCGATGCGTGAGGCATATCTTCGCGCCGGTCCGGATTTTCAGCTGGCCAAAATGACACCGCGTCCGCTTGACCTCGGGCCCATCGCAACGCTCACGGCGTTTCGGTTTCCGTTCAAGAAATGGGCGTTCATCTGGCTTCTGTGCGCGATCGGCCTGATCGCCTTCTTCATCTATACGCATTACATCGCACCGTCGGGGAAGTGATATGTCCAGCGCACCTTCCGCAACGCAGCAACGTCCCGAAGCACCGCATGAAATGACGGTGTATCCGGCGCGGCCTGGTCGAAGCGTGCGGGTGTTTGTCTTCTACTCGCTGGCGCTGGCGCTGACGGCGATCGTTTCCATGCTCTTCGCCGATCTGCTCTGGCGCAGCGGCTGGAACACCACGAGCACATTCCTTCTGTTGCTCTTCATCATCCTGTTCCTGTTGATATCGATCGGCTGCATGCACGGCATCGCCGGCTTTGTGCTGCGGGTGTTGGGCGATCGCGATCGAATCACAAAGCTCGGCGATTACACCACGCGAAGCATCGATGGCGTGAGCACTGCGGTCGTGTTCCCGATCTACAATGAGGAGGTGGCCCGCGTGATGGAAGGATTGCGCACCACGTATCTTTCGCTTGAACGCACCGGGCAGTTGGAGCGTTTCGACTTTTTTATTCTGAGCGATTCGACCGATCCGGCGAAGTGGGTCGAGGAGGAGCAGCGCTGGTGCGAACTGGTGAAGGAACTCGATGCGCTCGGCCGGATTTACTATCGCCGCCGCGTGAACAACGAAGGAAAGAAGAGCGGCAACATTCGCGATTTTCTCAGCACGTGGGGCAGGCGTTACCGCTACTTCATCGTGTTCGATGCAGACAGCATCATGCGCGGCGAAACCATCGTCGATCTCGTGAAGCTGATGGAAACGCATCCGCATGTTGGAATGGTTCAGACCGTTCCGGCGTTGGTGAATGCGGAGTCGTTGTTCGGCCGGATTCAACAGTTCGCGAATCGTCTTTACGCGCCGATCTTCATCGCAGGGCTGAATTACTGGACCCAGGGCTTCGGAAACTACTGGGGACATAACGCGATCATCCGCACCGAACCCTTCATGCAGTATTGCGACCTGCCACAGTTGCCCGGACGAAAACCGTTCGGCGGACAGATCCTGAGCCACGACTTTGTGGAAGCGGCGTTGATGTTGAAGGAGAACTGGCAGGTCTGGTTCGCGTACGATCTTGAAGGAAGTTACGAGGAGCAGCCGCAGGACATGATTGAGAACGCGCAGCGGGATCGACGGTGGTGTCAGGGAAATCTGCAACATGGCCTCCTGCTGTTTGCGCGCGGCTTGCGGGGTGTCAGCCGGATTCATCTGTTGCTTGGAATTTTTGGATATCTGGGAAGTCCGCTCTGGCTCTTCTTCATGCTGGCGTTCAACTGGGCATTGTGGTTCCGCGAACACAGCCGGCTTTCCGACCTGACCGTTCCCGCGTTCACACCCTTCATCAGGTTGAGCGGCACTGGGCACGCGTTCATGATCTTTTCGATCTGCATGACGGTGTTGTTCCTGCCGAAAGTGCTCGCTCTGCTGGATCTTGCCTTCGATCGACAGCGCAAACAGGCATTCGGAGGAATGAAGTGCGCGGCGTTGAGTGCGGTGGTGGAGACGCTGTTTTCCTCCCTGCATGCGCCGCTTCAAATGCTCTGGCATTCGAAGTTCGTCGCCACAATTCTTCTTGGAATGGGTGTGCACTGGGGACCGCAGAAGCGCGGCGCCAATGGAATCGAATGGTCGCAGGCCGTGCGCGCGCACGCCGGCCACACGCTGATCGGCATTGGATGGGGCTACTTCATCTGGCGGCTGGATACGCCGTCGTTCTGGTGGTTTCTGCCGGTGCTCGCGGGAATGTTGTTGTCCATTCCGTTGAGTGTTCTGACCAGCCGTCCGAGTCTTGGCGCGTGGGCGCGTTCGCTCTGTTTGTTTTTAACTCCAGAGGAAACATCGCCGCCTTCCGAACTGGACACATTGCGAATGCGAATGGCGTTGCTGGAAAAGCGGGAAGCCGGGCGGCCGCGCATGCCTGACGCCAGCATCGCTGAATCTATCCTCGATCCGTACGTCAACGCGATCCATGTGTCGCTTCTGCGGGAGAAGGGATTGAATCCCGAATACAGCAAAGCGCTGAAACAGCTGGGCGTCGGACAACCGCGCGTTCGCGAACTGGGCGAGCAGTTACTCAAGAAAGGTCCGGAATCGCTCAGCGCGAAAGAAAAGCTCCTCATTCTTTCCGACGCGGATGCGATGTCATGGTTGCATCGGCAGGCGTGGATTCGTCCCGGCGAAACTCTCGCATCGTGGTGGCAGACGGCGATCCGCCATTACGTGCGGTAAAACCTTCCCGCGTTGCTAGCCGTCCCCGCTTCGTCAGAGCAGGGGGATTCCAGTTGAAGTATGGGGATTAAGAAGAGAATGGCAGAAGTTCGTCGCGACTGGACTTTGCCAAATGTTGTTGTGATGAACGAAGAGAACTCTGAGAAAGGGAGTTCCCGGTCAATCATCATTGCGAAATCGCCGGGACGATTTCTTTTCTGACCTGCGGGATTTTTCGGCAAGGATGCGCTGTTTCAAAGCGAAAGGGCGTTTGCGATTTCTCCGGCGGGATTTTTCACGCAGCTCCTTGTCTTCGGCAGCGCGCCTGCGTCGATCTGCTTCAATTTTGTCGAGCAACAGCTTTCGCGCGAGGGCGCGATTCTGCGCCTGATGCCGGCTGGTCTGGCATTTGACCTGAGTTCCGGTCGGACGATGCAGCAGCATGACGCAGGTGGACGTCTTGTTCACGTTCTGTCCGCCGTGTCCGCCGGAACGCACGAACGTTTCCTCAATGTCCGACTCACGAATTCCGAGCGCATGCATGCGGGCGGCGATCGGATCTTCGTGCGGAGAACTGCTGTCTGACCTGCTCATGCCGGGAGCGTAGTCGAATTCGCGATTCGATTCCACCGCGCGACACCAACCGCGTTTTAGCATTTATCTGGCGGTTCAGGGCGTTTCGAACCGTTTGATCTCGGAACAAAAAGGGCGCGGCACCCAACATGCCGCGCCCCCAACCCCGGCCACGCACCCAACCAGCGTGGCCAAATTGCTGTCGCTGTTATGCGACGGTGACTTCCTTGCTCAGATAAACGTCCTGAATCGCATTCAAGAGCGCGACGCCTTCCTTGAGCGGGCGTTGGAACGCCTTGCGTCCCGAGATCAATCCCATGCCACCGGCGCGCTTATTGACGACCGCGGTCATGACAGCCTGTTCGAGATCGCCCTTGCCCTTAGATTCGCCCCCGGAATTGATGAGACCCGCGCGGCCCATGTAACAGTTCGCGACCTGATAACGGCAGAGATCGATCGGATGATCACTGCACAGGTCGGTGTAGATTTTCTTGTCGAACTTGCCGTAGCTTGATCCGCCCATGTTCAGCGCTTCGAAGCCGCCGTTGTTCTCAGGGAGTTTCTGCTTGATGATGTCGGCCTCGATGGTGACGCCGAGGTGATTGGCCTGGCCAGTGAGATCGGCGGAGACGTGATAATCCTTGCCGTCCTTCTTGAACGCGTTGTTGCGGAGATAGCACCAGAGTACGGTGGCCATGCCGAGTTCGTGCGCCATGTGAAACGCATTTGCGACTTCGACAATCTGGCGTCCGCTTTCCGGCGAACCGAAATAGATCGTCGCACCCACCGCCGCGCAGCCCATGTCCGCCGCTTCCTTCAATGTGCCGTACAGGATCTGGTCGGCCTTGTTTGGGAAGGTGAGGAGTTCGTTGTGATTGATTTTCACCATCAGCGGGATCTTGTGCGCGTATTTTCGCGCCACGATGCCGAGCACACCGTAGGTGGACGCCACCGCATTGCAGCCGCCTTCGATCGCAAGCTTCACGATGTTTTCGGGATCGAAGTAATCCGGGTTCTTGGCAAAGCTCGCTCCGCCGGAATGTTCGATGCCCTGATCGACGGGCAGGATGCTCAGGTAACCGGTTCCTGCGAGTCGTCCGGAGCCGAACAGGCGCTGGAGGTTGACGAGGACGCGGTTGTTTCGATCCGAAGGCGCAAAGACGCGGTCCACAAAATCCGGTCCGGGAATATGGAGACGATCTTTGGAGATTTTCGGGCTGTTGAATCCGAGAAGGTATTCAGCCTTGTCGCCGAGCAATTGAGCAATCTGTGCCATAAAATCTGTGCTGCGTGGAACGCTGCGGAGTGGAGCCGTTCGTTCCGTCAATCAGCAATCGCAACCTAGCATCGCTTGACGGGAGCGCACTTCGGATTCTGGCTTTTTCTGAGCGAAAATTGGCAGGAGGGAGACAAGTTCCAAAATCCAAAATCCAAAATCCAAGTTCCAAATTCCAAATTCCAAAGAAGCTTCAAACTCCAACTGCCATTTCAAATCAATGGGTCGGGGAAAAAAACTTTGTTGAGAGTTGAGACTTGGAATTTCTTTGAAGCTTGGAACTTGAAGCTTGGAACTTGAAACTCACCCCGCAGCTTTCAAAAACGGCTGAAGCCTCATCACCAGGTCATCCGGCATCCGCTTCAGTTTTTCCTCCGTTCCCGTGCACACGTGTTGAGTTTCCGCTTCGAGGATCAATCTGCCGGCTTCGGTCGTGATGCGATACGCGAAGTTCAGCCGGACCTTCTGCGCTTCAGTCAGCCAGGTTTCGATCAGAAGAACATCATCGTATCGCGCCGGAGCCTTGTAACGCAGGCGGCATTCGATCACGGGGAAGATGAAATCCTGTTCCTGGAGGCTGATGAACGTGATGCCTGCGTGACGGAACAATTCGCCGCGCGCGGCTTCGAGGAGATCAAGATAACGGCCGTAGTAAATGTGATTGCCGACGGTGCAATCCGAGTAAGTGACCCGGTGTTTGTGAATGAAGCTTTCGGCCATGCGCGGAGGTTAGTGGGCGGATCGTTGGGAGTTCAATATTCCGTTTGCGGATAACGAGATCGGCATCTTTGTCCGCGAATCGGGCGCGACAGGTTGCTCGATGATTGCCATGACTCGCCTTAAACAATGCCAAATCCTTGTTGCACGGTTTCACTTTGGGGTTATCTTCGCACCATGGATTGGCAGCAGCTGGCTTCCTTGGCCATTGTAGGTGTTGCCGCAGCGTTACTGCTGCGGAGCCGACTTCAGCATCCCCGACTTCGGCTCGCCCGAAACAACAGACTTCCCTGTGGCGGCTGCACGGTTGCCCGACGGAACAGCGCTCCTCCATCGATCATCTATCGCGCAAAGAAGGGCGCACGGCCGACGATCACGGTCAAGCTGAACTGAGCCTGCGCTTGCGACCTGGAAATGCCTGCGATACTGTCCAACCGGAATGGCCATGTGCAAAGTTAGTTCGTCCGTGCATTTCGTCACCCGCTCCGCCGCCGGGCAAGGCAAGGCGCATTGGGTTCCGAATACCGACATGTACGTGACGGAGAACGGGCTCGTGATCAAAGTGGAGCTGGCCGGAATGCGGAGCGACAACCTGGAGATCACCGTGGAAGCGAATCGGCTGAAGATTTCCGGCAACCGTCCCGATGGCTGCCGTTCTCCCAAGTGCAACTTCCTCATGATGGAGATCAACTATGGTCCCTTCGAGAGTGTGCTGGAGCTTCCACCCGGTTCGGGTTACGACCTCAGCCAGGCCAAGGCCGCTTACTTGAACGGCTTTTTGCGAATCGACGTGCCGATGGCCCAGTCGCAGACAAAAAGCACCAAGGTGCCCATAGCCGAGGGAAATTAATTTCTTCTGAATCTTTTCCGGGCGGCGGCATCTAAAACAGCAGGACGACGCGACGATGACTTCGCCCGATACTGAGTTCATCAGCATTCTGGGCGCTGCCGGAAATCCGGAAGCGCCCGCACGTGTCTCGGCGCATTCGTTGCCGGACGTTCTTCCCATTCTCGGCCTCTCAGACATCGTCATCTTCCCTGGAATGGTCGCGCCGCTGCTCGTCGAAACGCCGCAGAGCACGAAGCTGATCGATGATGTCGTTGCCGGTGACCGGTTGCTCGGTGTCGCGCTTCAGCGCAAGCCGGATGCGGAGAATCCGACGCCGGAGGAAATGCACGAAGTTGGTTGCGCGGCGCGGCTTCTGAAAATGTTGAAGTTTCCCGACAACACCGTCCGCGTGCTGGTCGAGGGACTCTGGAGAATTCGCATCAAGGAATATGTCGGCGATGCGCCTTACCTGAATGCGAAGTTCGAGTTGATGAAGGACGTCACGGAAGATTCGGTGGAGTTGACCGCGATGATGCGCAATGCGCAGGGGCAGTTTCAGGAAATCATCAAACTTTCGCCCGCGCTTTCAGAACAGGTCAAGATCGCTGCGTTGAACACTGAGGATCCGGGACATTTCACCGACCTGATCGCAGTGAATTTGAACCTGAGCCTGGAGGAACGTCAGAAGCTGCTGGAAACGACATCCGTCAAGGAACGCCTGACGTTTCTTTTGCCAATGCTCAATCGCGAGCATGAAGTGCTGACCCTCAGCTCCAAGATTCAGACCGAAGTCGCCACATCAATTTCCAAGACGCAACGCGATTTCTTTCTACGCGAACAGTTGCGGGCCATTCAGCGCGAACTCGGTGAAACCGATTCGAACAGCACGGAACTGAGCGGTCTCCAGGACAAGATTGCCCGCACGCCAATGCCGCAGGAAGCCCGACAGGTCGCAACGCAGGAACTGGAGAGGTTGCAGCAGATTCCTCCCGCCGCGGCGGAATACGCGGTCACACGGCATTACCTCGACTGGATTCTTGGATTGCCGTGGGAAACCGAGACCGAGGACAAGCTCGATCTTGCTGAGGCGGAAAAAATTCTGAACGCGCAGCACTTCGGGCTGACCAAGGTGAAGGACCGGTTGCTCGAGTTCCTTGCCGTCATCAAACGCCGAAAGGAAATCAAAGGGCCGATCCTCTGTCTCGTCGGACCTCCCGGCGTTGGAAAGACGTCGCTTGGCAAGAGTGTTGCGGATGCGCTGGGTCGCAAGTTCGCGCGCATTGCATTGGGTGGCATGCGGGACGAAGCGGAAATTCGCGGACATCGTCGCACTTACGTTGGCGCGCTACCTGGCCGCATCATTCAGACTTTGAAGCGCGTCGAGAGCCGCAACCCGGTGATTCTGCTGGATGAACTCGACAAGGTGGGCGCTGATTTTCGCGGCGATCCATCGTCGGCATTGCTGGAGGTTCTCGATCCCGCGCAGAACAGCACGTTCACGGACTATTACCTCGACATTCCTTTCGACCTTTCGCGCGTGCTGTTCCTGACGACGGCGAACTGGCTCGACCCGATTCATCCTGCGTTGCGTGATCGATTGGAAGTGATCGAGCTTCCGAGTTACACGGAAACCGAGAAGCTCCAGATTGCGAAACAATATCTTGTTCCCCGGCAGCTTCAGGAACATGGGTTGAAGAAGAATGAGGTGAAGATCCCGGATACGACCATCCGCCATGTCATTCAGGATTACACCCGCGAAGCCGGCGTGCGTCAGCTCGAGCGCGAAATTGCCGCGCTCACCCGCAAGGCGACACGGCAGCTGGTCGGCAACGGGCATGTTCCAAAGCCGCTCACGATCTCACCCCAGAAACTCCAGAATTTTCTAGGCTCCGCGCGTTTCGTTTCCGAGACAGCGGAGACGATCAAGGAAATCGGAATCGCAACAGGCATGGCGTGGACGCCTGTGGGCGGCGAAGTCATGTTCATTGAAGCGACGCGCATGCCGGGCAAAGGCGGTTTGATTTTGACCGGATCGCTCGGCGACGTGATGAAGGAAAGCGCTCAGACAGCGCTCAGCTACCTTCGCAGCCAGGCCAAGTCATTGGGAGTCGATCTTGAGGATTATGGAAAGTTCGACGTTCACATCCACGTTCCGGCCGGCGCGACGCCAAAGGACGGACCGAGCGCGGGTGTGACGCTGCTTGTTGCACTGGCGTCGCTGTTCACGCGGCGGCGAGTGAAGTCGCAGGTGGCGATGACGGGTGAGATCAGCTTGCGCGGACGGGTGCTTCGTGTCGGGGGCATCAAGGAGAAGGTGCTTGCTGCGTCGCGGTTTGGAATCAAGGAAGTGATTCTTCCCGAGCAGAACAACATCGACTGGCAGGAAGTTCCGGAGGAAGTCCGCAAGAAGTTGAAAGTTCATTTCGTCCGGCATATCGGCGAAGTGTTGCCGCTGACACTCCACACTCGATGAAATCCTTTTTCGCTCTCGTGTTGTCCGTCTCGTTTGCCTTCGCGATGGCGGTTCGGGCGGCGGAGCCCATCGTTTTGAGCCCTGCCGAAGGAGCGAAAGAAGGCAAAGAGCTGGTGGCGCGCATGACGTCGCTTCGCCCCGAACGCAACACTGCCAGCACCGGAACACTCGTTGTAAAGCAGTCCAGGACTCAGGAGATCTCGATTCCGGTTCGTTTCGAGGTAAAGGTTTCCGATGACAGCTGGTTGAGCACTTACGAAGCGCCCGGGCTGACGAACGGCATTTCGACTCTCGTCATTTTGCGCAAGGACACTGAGTCGGCGCGCGTTGAGGTTGTGGGGAATGAAAACAAGCGAACCCTTTCCGGCAACGAAACGATGACGCCTTTTGCGGGAACGGATTTTTGGGTGGCGGATCTTTCCCTTGAATTTCTTTCATGGCCTCAGCAACGGGTGTTGCGAAAGGAGATTCGCCGCAGCCAATCGTGCAGTGTTTTGGAAAGCACAAATCCAAATCCAGCTCGAGGTGCTTACGCCCGCGTGGTTTCGTGGGTGGATATCGACACCGGCGGAATCATCAATGCCGAGGCCTATGGTACCGATGGCAAACGCATGAAAGAATTCGTCGCGCAGAAGTTCAAAAAGGTGCATGGCCAGTGGGAGGTGAAGCAGATTGAAATGAACGATCGCCGCACCGGCTCGCGCACCACACTCATTTTCGACCTTGGACAGCAATAAGATCAGCGGGGTGCCTTTGCGCAGAAGGGAGGAACCAGGCATCCTCTCAATGTCCCGATGCCTAATGCCTAATGTCCAATGTTTAATGCTCAATGACCTTGTTCATTAATCGTTAGTCATTACCCATTTCTCATTAAACATTGATCCCGCTTTCTCGCCGTTCTCCGTTCCTCAAAAGCTTTTGGTTGAACTTTGAGTCACCTGCTCATAGTGATTACGCATGAATGTTTTTGTCACTGGCGGTGCGGGATACATCGGATCGATCTGCACCGAGGAGCTTTTGAACGCCGGCCATTCGGTCACTGTTTACGACAACCTCACCGAAGGCCATCGATCGGCAGTTGATTCGCGCGCCCAATTCATCCACGCCAAACCCGAGCAGGACGGCGACATCCTCAATGCCGTCAAAACGGCCAAACCCGACGCCATCATGCATTTCGCCGCGAACGCGCTCGTCGGCGAATCGATGACCAATCCGAAAAAATATTTTCACAACAATCTGGTCAACGCGTTGAAGCTTGCCGACGCCGCCGTTGAATGCGGTGTGAAGAAGTTCGTGTTCAGCTCCACATGCGCGACCTACGGACCGCCGGATCGTGTGCCGATGACTGAAGATCTTCCGCAGCGTCCGATCAATCCCTACGGCGAATCGAAGCTGATGTTTGAAAAGGTGCTGATCTGGTATCAGCAGATTTACAAGCTCGACTTCATTGCGTTCCGTTATTTCAACGCGGCTGGTGCCAGCGAGAAGTTTGGCGAACATCATCGCATCGAGACACACCTGATTCCCAACGTGCTGTTCGTTGCACTCGGCCAGAAGCCGCATTGCGAGATTTTTGGCACCGATTATCCGACGCCCGACGGCACCTGCATTCGGGATTACATTCACATCAAGGATCTCGCGCAGGCGCACATTCTCGGACTTCAACCCGGCAAGACCGGATTCTACAACCTTGGCAACGGCGACGGTTATTCCGTGAAGCAGGTGATCGAAACCTGCGAGAAGGTGACCGGAAAAAAGATTCCGGTGATCGAGAAGCCTCGTCGGCCGGGCGATCCACCCAAGCTGATCGCCTCAGCCGCGAAAGCGATCAACGAACTCGGCTGGAAACCGCAGTTCCCGAAACTCGAGGATATCGTCGCAACCGCATGGGCGTGGCATAAGAAGCATCCGAACGGTTACCCGGATTAATTCGAGACTTCCTCCAAGCTGAATTCCGACGAAGCCTGCCCTGACACGGCAGGCTTCGCTTTTTTAAAGAGCGATGAGTTCGGTCGCGTGCGCCGGATGAATCTTGTTGTAAGGCCAATTGCGGCAGAACCAAGTCCCGTCGCCAGCCCAATCCAGATTCCAACCGCGCCCAGTTTGACGGCGAACGCCAGCGCTGATCCAACCGGCAGCGCAATGAACCAGTAAGCCAGGGCAGCAATCACAGCCGGTGTCCGCACATCGCCCAGTCCGCGCAACGCGGAAATGGAAACCACCTGGATGCCATCTGCGACTTGAAACAGCGCAGCCACAACGAGCAAGTGAGCGGCGAGTGTAATGACTTCTGGCGATTCAACGAACAAGCTGGCGATCGGGCGGCCAACGGTCATGAAGATGATTCCGCATATGCCCATCGTTCCTGCACCGAGCGCGATGCCGCCAAATCCGATTCGTCGCACGCGTGACAATTGTGCGGCGCCGTAAGCGTGTCCGACGCGGATGCACACAGCCATTCCGGTTCCCAACGCGAACATGAACGTCGTCGCAGCACAGGTAATCGCGATCTGATGCGCTGCGATGGCTTCGGCGCTGATCCAGCCCATCATGAGCGCGGCTGTTGCGAACGCTCCAACTTCGAGCAGGTGCTGCACGGCCACCGGCCAGCCGAGATGCAGCAATGCGCCAATGCGCCGCCATTGGACCGCAACCAGCCAGCGCACGGGATGAAACGCATTCAGCGGATTGGCTCGCAGGATGTAGGTCCACAACGCGATTGCCATCGCACTTCGCGCGGCCACTGTTGCCCAGCCGGCTCCTTCCAGACCGAGAGCCGGTGCGCCTAGGTTGCCGTAGATCAGAATCCAGTTGAGAAACACGTTCAGCATCACGCCGCCGAGCATGATCCAAGTGGCTGGCCACGGATGTTTCACGGCTTCGCAGAATTGCTTTCCGCCCTGAGCAATCAATGCCGGGCAAAGCGATGCTGCGATCAGGAGCAGGTAAGTGCCGGCCGCGTTGACGACTTCCGTCGGCTGACCGAGATGATGCAACAGCGGTTTCAGGGCTGCCACGGTTGACGCGAGCAGCAGACCGGTGATGCTGGAAACCAGCAACCCGTGCCGCAGCACTTCGCCGACATCGCGGTTCTTTCTCGCTCCGTATGCCTGCGCGGCGAGGACCGAAATGGAAGACAACAATCCGATTCCGAAAACGAGCGGCACGTGTGCAACGGCGTTGACGAGCGATGCAGCGGCGAGCGGGATCACCCCGACACGTCCCACCATCACGGTGTCCGCGAGTCCCATCAACATCTGGCTGAGCATGCCCGCGACAATCGGCAGCGCGAGCGCGATCGTTCGACGCGATTCCATTCGCCAGAGCCGGAAATAATGAGCAACAAGCGTCCGCATCAATCCTCCCGTGCGAATCTTGCCGGCAACAACGGTCGCAACAGGCGGGCGGGCCAGGAATTGGAGGCGCTGACACCGGCTGTGACGATCAGTGCCACCGCGACGATGATCAGACTTCCTGCCAGGAAGATTTCGCGAGAAAACACTTCGTTGCCGATTGTGCATCCGAGAAGAACCGCAATCAGCGGATTCACATAACCGGACGTCGCAACCTTCGCCGGTGTGCTGACACGCAGCAGAAAGCCGTAAGCGGTAAAGCCCACGAGCGATCCCATGACGGTTAAATACAACCACGCCAGAGCGGACGTGCTCGTCACACGAGCGAGCGAAAACGTTTCCGTTTCATTCGCAATCAAGCCGGTGAGAAGCAGCAGGCTTCCGCCAGCGATCATTTGCATTCCAACGCTGAGCAGCAGCGATTTTGGGCGCGACGAGTGACGGCTGAAAATCGATCCCGCCGCCCAGCAGAGTGAGGAGAACATCAGAACGATGACGCCGCCGACGTGGAGATGCGCCGCACCATCGGTCTTGCCCTGAGTCAGACACGCGACTCCGATGAATCCGACCACAAGTCCGACAATGACCCTTGATCTGGGGCGGATCCCATTGGGGCGGAGCCAGTCGATGATCACCATCCAGAGCGGAACCAGGGCTACGATCAGTGCGGCGACTCCGGATGGAATGAACCGCTCGGCCCAGCTCACGCCGCCGTTGCCGATTGTCAGCATCAGTCCACCGACGATGAACGCGTCGCGCCATTGCCGCAGAGTGGGAAAGCTTTGACCCCGGCTTGCGAAAAGAAAGAGCACCAGCCCGGCGACCAGCGATCGCGATCCTGCCATGAAAAACGGCGGGATGCTTTCGATGGCGAATCGGATGCCGAGATAGGTGGAACCCCAGACCACGTAAATCGCTGCGAAAGCCGCGACGATCAACCAGCGGCTTGGCGGCAGGTTGCGCGGCGATTCGAGCGATGTCGATTGTTCTGGCTCTGTGTTCATTGGCTTTGAGGCCGTCGCCAACAGGTTCTGAAAAAAGCAAAAACCCATCGCCGGTGGGCGATGGGTTTGTTGAAAACGTGTTTGCTCTATGAATTCAACCTTCCACCGCCAACGCTGGCTCGACGCAGCCAGACGACGCACATCGCCGCCGGATGTTTCGGCGCGCGGATGGCAATGGCGGTTACAGCATTCAAGTTCATGAAAGCGAATGGACTCTAACTCACGATCCTGACCGGTCAATACTTAGTTTGGAAACCTTTGCTCCGATCGCGTCACCAGTTCGTGCGCCCTTTCAGCATCCAAAATCCGATGATCCCGACTGAGAGTCTGATGGTCATCCTGACAATGCGATGCATACGCCACAGCTTGTGTGTTCCTCACTGTGTTTGTAGTCGCCTTCTTTGGAGGTGGAGGTGTAGTGGACCGGAACATCGATCTCACAGAAGACAACGAAGGAAACAAAGGAATAGTCCGAGCTTCGTTCCCTTCGTTTCCTTCTGTTCGACATTCCGTATCTCGTTCCGGTGGTTACAGGCCGCCGGCACCGGCGCGATAGATGTTTGTTCCGCTTTCTCGATTTCCCGATTTCCGCTTTTGGTTTGCATCAGCTCACATTTTACCTGTGCATCCGCACCTTTGCGGCGCCCTGCATTTGAGTTAAGGTCCGCGCGTGAAAGCGATCCAATTGGTGGCTCAAGGTGTTCCGGGAAAATTCGAACTGCGCGATCTGCCCGATCCGCAACCCGGACCGGACGATGTGGTGGTTGACGTCAAAGCCTGCGGGCTGAATCACCTGGATCTCTGGCTCGAAAGCGCCGGCCTTCCCGTTCAGGTGCCGATGCCGCGCACGCCGGGCGGCGAAGTTTCAGGTGTGATTGCGGCGATCGGTTCCAATGCAAGCGGCTGGAGGCCTGGCGATCGCGTGGCGGTTCAATCGAATGTGTTCTGCGGCGAATGTGAGTTCTGCCAGCGCGGCGAGGAATCGATCTGCATCAAGGGCGAATTGCTCGGTGTGACACGTGACGGCGGTTTTGCGGAGAAGGTGGTGGTTCCGGCGCGTGCGATTGTGAAGTTGCCGGAGGAAGTCAGCTTTGAAACATCGGCCGCACTCACGCTGGCGGGCAGCACCGCGATGCACATGCTCACCAGTCGAACACAGGTGAATCGCGGCGACTGGGTGCTGGTGATGGGTGGGGCGAGCGGTGTCGGTTCCGCAGCCATTCAAATCGCAAAACAGCTCGGCGGAAAGATCATCACCACAGGTTCAACGGAGGAGAAACGTCGGCGTGCGATGGAGCTGGGTGCCGACTTCGCTTTGGACACGAACTCGGACTGGCCGAAGGAAGTGCGCAAGATCACGAACAAGCGCGGTGTCGATCTCGTGGTGGAACATGTCGGCGGCGATGTGCTGCCGAAATGTTTTGAATGCCTGGCGCGCGGGGGAACGGTTGTCACCTGTGGTGCGACGGCGGGCCGCAACATTCAGTTCAATCTCTGGCCGTTTTTTGTGAAACAGCATCGCTTGATCGGCAGCTATGGACGCAACCGCGAGGACATCAAGGCGACGCTGGCATGGGCCGCAGCCGGCAAATTGAAGGCGGTGGTGGATGATGTGTATCCGCTTGAGAAAACGGCGGAGGCTTTTGCGCGGCTTCGCGCGCGTCAGGTGAAGGGCAAGCTGGTGATCAGGCCTTAAGCTGATTTTTTCTCAACGCAAAGGCGCGAAGGACGCGAAGAGCGCAAAGAAATTCTTTGCGGACGGTTTCAGAAAACTGTAGCCGCCGACGTGAGAATGCGGACGTTTTTCCCACGGTTCCGCCTCGTTACCTCGACAGTTACGAGATGCTGCAAGTCTCGACTTTGAAATATCAACTCTTCCTTGCGCCTCCCCTTTGCGTTGAAACCAAACCTTTGCGTTGAAATAAAAACGGAGTGAACTCGCGTCCACTCCGTTTGAAGTCTTATTGTGACTGCTGTTGGGTTTACAGCTTGATCAGCTCTTCCGCGATCTGGACGGCATTGAGCGCCGCGCCTTTCAGCAGCTGATCTCCGCTCACCCAGAAGCAGAGGCCGTTGTCGAGGGCGCAGTCCTTTCGGATGCGTCCGGCTTCACAGTTGTATTTCTCGGAAGTAAAGAGCGGCATCGGATACTTCTTGTTCTCCGGATCATCCACGAGGTCCAGTCCGGGTGCCTGCTTCAGAACTTCACGCGCGGCTTCGACGGTCACCGGTTTTTCGAACTCGGCGGTCACGGCGATCGAGTGCGAGCGATAGACCGGAACGCGGACGCACGTGACGCTGGCGCGAAAGGTCGGGTGATGCATGATCTTGCGGCCTTCGTTCTCCATCTTCATCTCTTCCTTCGTGTAGCCGGTTGGCAGGAAGGAATCGACGTGCGGCAGAACGTTGAACGCGATCTGGTGCGGATACACTTCCTTCGTCACCGGCTTGCCGGCGACGATCTCTCCGACCTGGCGTTCGAGTTCCTCCAGCGCCTTGGCACCGGTGCCGGAAACGGCCTGGTAACTTGAAGCGAAGATGCGCTTCACGCCGAAAGCCTTGTGCAACGGATACAGCGCCATGAGCGTGATCGCCGTGGTGCAGTTTGGATTGGCGATGATGCCCTTGTGCTTCTTCACGTCCTCCGCGTTGATTTCCGGAACGACGAGCGGGACGTTGTCGTCCTGGCGGAACGCGCTGGAATTGTCCACAACCACGCAACCGGCCTTTGCGGCGATCGGCGCAAATTCCTTCGAGATGCTGCCGCCGGCGCTGAAGAGCGCGATGTCAACGCCGTTGAAAGAATCCTTGGTCAGTTCGGTGACCGCGATCTCCTGTCCGCGGAAGGTCAGTTTTTTGCCGACGGAACGCGCGGAGGCGAGAAGGGTCAGCTTTCCGACGGGGAAATTGCGCTTCTCGAGGGTTTTGATCATTTCGACGCCGACGGCTCCCGTGGCGCCGACTACAGCCACATGCGGTTGTTTATTCATACAAAATGGTCGCGTATCTTAGCTGCTGCGCGCGGGGTGTCAATGAAGCCGCTGGGACAGTGATGATGCTAATACTTCGGATTGCGGCGCCAAAAATACCGGACGCCATTGGGGAATTCCGAGGGCGAACAGGACGTGCACGCCGAGAGTTTGCTTGCACGGGAAGTGTCCGGCTTCCAGAATCCGCGAGTGCTTTCCGAGCATGCCGTGCCCAACCTGGAGTGCTGCAGGGCAAGAGCGCGCCTTCGCGCGATCCGAAAAATTTATTTTTATTCCGAGGCGTTTTCATCTGTTCTCCCCGTCATTCTGTTCCTGGTTCTGGCAACCGCGCCTTTGCGCGCTGCGGCGCTGCCCAATTATTTCCCACGCGTTCTGACCACCGAAGAAGGCCTGCCGCAGAATTCGGTCACGGCAATCGTTCAGACGCATGACGGTTATCTTTGGATCGGAACCTACGACGGACTCGCGCGTTACGACGGGCATGCCTTCACAATCTTCAACACGGAACGCGACAACGCGCCGCAAATGCCAAGCAGTCGTGTCGTCGGGCTGTTTGAGGATGATGAATCGACGCTCTGGATCGCGCATGAATCGGGTGAACTGACGCGGTTTCGGAATGGACGCTTTGAAACGCTCGATTTCCGTGTGCCGTGGGAAAACCGGAAAATTGTCGCGATGGCCAGAGATGAAACTCGAAAACTCTGGCTGCTTAACGAAGAAGGCCGCATGGCGTCGATGGAAGGCGATGTCATCTCGGTTCCCAATCCCGGAAGCACCACGAAGATTGCCTCGCTGGTCCGGACCGATTCCGGACGACTTTGGATCGCTTATGCGGGGCTCGTGTTTTCGCTGACGAACAACCAGCTGGTGGCGTTGGGAACCGAAGCGGAACTGGGCGGATACGTCACGGGCATTGCTGCGAGTGGCGGGGATTCCCTCTGGATTTTCACCGGCGACCGGTTGCGGAAGTGGACGGGCGGGGAGCTGGTCGCCGATCTGGGGCGAAGTCCATGGGAACAGAGTTCCGTGAGCGTGGTGATTGAATTGCGATCCGGCGCGCTGGCCGTCGGCACGCTCGACAGTGGCGTTTACATTGTGTTTCCCGAGAAAGGAGCGCTGCACTTCGATCGCTCAAATGGATTTCCGCATGATTGGACCCGCTGTCTCGTGGAAGATCGCGAAGGAACTCTTTGGGCCGGCACAGGCAGCGGCGGACTGGTGGCGTTGCGCGCTGGAAACGTGGCGACGGTGAACCCGCCCGATCTCTGGCACGAACGCGACCTCCTGTCGGTGACTGCCACCCCGGACGGTTCGATCTGGATCGGCACGGAAGGAATCGGGCTCTACCGGTTTCAGAATCATCAGTGGACGAGGTTCGCCGAAGAACATGGTTTCTCGAATGTGTTCGTCTGGTCCGCTTCGGCGAAGCCCGACGGCGAACTTTGGGCGGGAACGTGGGGAGGCGGCGTTTACATGTGGAAAGGAGAGCAATTCGTTCCGCCGGTCGGCCTGGAGGGGTTTAATCTGCCCGCACCCGCCATTCTGCACAGCAGGAACAACATTACATGGATCGGCACGGGCGCGGGACTGTTGAGATACAAGGATGGGCAGACGACGCTCTTCGGACGGAATGTCGGATTGGAGCGTCCTGATGTTCGCGCCATTGTGGAAGATGACTCCGGCGGAATCTGGTTTGGAATGATGGGTGGCGGGCTGGCCTGTTTGCGGGATGGAACGGTTCGGCAGTTTCATCAGGCGGACGGGCTTTCGAGCGAATATGTCCAGGCACTGCGTTGGGACAAAACCGGCGTCCTCTGGATCGGAACCTACGGCGGTGGCATCAATCGGTGGAAGGACGGACGTCTCTCGACAATCAGCATGGCGGAGGGATTGCCGAATAATGTGATCTGCCACATTGAAGACGATGAGTCGGGAAATCTTTGGTTCAGTTCGCGCGGCGGCATCTTTCGCGTGGCAAAAACGGAGTTGAATCAGTGCGCCGATGGATTGAGCCGTTCGGTGGCGTGTTTGAGTTACGGAAAAGGAGACGGAATGCCGACGCTCGAATGCACAGGTGGTTTTCAGCCCGCAGGCTGCAGAACAGGCGACGGGCGCCTTTGGTTTCCAACGACGAAGGGTCTCGTTGTAATCGATCCAGCGAATGCGAAACCGAACCAGCTGCCGCCGCCGGTGGTGATCGAAAGCGTGGTGGTGAATGGAAAACCGGTGCCGGTCGGTCCGCGACACACTGCGCAGCTGATTGTCAGACCGAATGAGCGCCTTTCAGAAATCCGTTACACCGCACTGACGTTCGTTGCGACCGAAAAGGTGAGATTCCGCTACCGGCTGAAAGGTCTTGAAACGGAGTGGAACGATGCCGGCAATGAGCGTGTGGTGAATTACAGCTACGTCCCGCCGGGGAACTATGTGTTCGAATTGAAAGCCTGCAACAGTGACGGCATCTGGAACGAAACGGGTGCCAGTCTTTCGTTTGTGGCCCAGCCGCATCTCTGGCAGCGATGGTGGTTTCAGCTGCTGGAGGTGTTGCTCGCGGCGGCATTGTTGATTGCCGTTGTGCTCGTGATTTCGCGGCGCCGCATGCGGCTGAAACTCGAGCGGCTTGAACGTCAGAGGGCAATCGAACGCGAACGCGCGCGCATCGCGCAGGACATTCACGACAACCTCGGTGCGAGCCTCACGCGCATTTCGCTGTTGAGCCAGTCGGCGCATTCCGAGCTCGAGAATCCCGCCCGTGCCGCCACACAGCTCGATCGCATTTACGACACAGCCCGCGAACTGACCCGCGCGATGGATGAAATCGTCTGGGCCGTGAATCCGCAGCACGACACGCTCGACAGTCTTGCGAATTATCTGGGCAAGTTCGCGCAGGATTTTCTTGGGCCGCTTCAGATTCGATGCCGTCTCGATGTTCCAGTGGAACTGCCGCACTGGCCGGTGACAGCGGAGATGCGGCACAACCTGTTCCTCGCTTTCAAGGAAGCGTTGCACAACGTCGTGAAACATGCGGGTGCGTCGGAGGTCACCCTTGCATTGAGCCTGGACCCAACCGCGTTCACGTTCGTGATACGGGACAACGGCCGCGGTTTCCTGCCGAACGATGTCGCGCGTGATACCAAATCGGAAGGAAGAATTTCATCCGGCAACGGACTCGTGAACATGCGCGGGCGGCTTGAGAAAATGAACGGCGCATTGGAGGTTGAAGGCGCTCCCCGCGCCGGAACCACGGTGCGGTTCAGAGTGCCGGTAATAATACAGGTGGACAAATGAGTGTCGGCAAAAATGACGACAGGCCTTCGCGTTCCAGCACAAGTAAGCTGAGCCGCGTGAGCATCGGCGTTTCAATGATCGAAGACGACGCTCCCGCCCGCGAGATCATCGCCGGGTGGATTCGCCGCGCGGAGGGATTCCATCTCGTGAGCGAACATGGGAGCGCCGAAAGCGCGCTGGCGAAGATGCCGGCGGAAAATCCGAATGTCGTGCTGGTTGACATCAATCTTCCCGGCATGAGCGGCATCGAATGCATCGGCCGGCTGAAGCCGATCCTTCCCGAAACGCAGTTTGTGATGGTGACGGTGTACGAGGATGCTGATCACATCTTTCACGCGCTGGCCGTCGGAGCGAGCGGCTATTTGCTGAAACAGACACCGCGCGCCGATCTGCTTGCGGCATTGAAGGAAGTTCATGCCGGTGGTTCACCGATGAGCAGCAACATTGCGCGCAAGGTGGTGCAGTCATTTCGCCGTCCCGAACTGGAGGCGAATCCCAGCTATGAACTGTCGCCCCGCGAACGCGAAGTGCTCGAACTGCTCGCACGCGGGTATCTCTACAAGGAAATTGCCGATTCGCTGCAGATCAGTGTGCCGACGGTGAACACCTACATCCGTCGCATCTACGAAAAGCTGCACGTCCGTTCTCGCGCCCAGGCAGTGGCGAAATATGCAAATTTCCCGCTCGGCCATTCCCCCGGCAGCAATGCTGCGTGAAGCGGTCCGCTTCTGTTTTTCACCACATTGAGGTGTTGTCAGAACACAGGTCTTCCGTGGCTCTGACCGGTCTCAACGAGATCCGCCTGATGAAGTTCCCGAACGAGAATCATGGCGCGAATCGTGAACGAATTTGCTCTGTTCGCATTTCTTTTTCCCGCATTCGCTCCTGAAGAAAAATTTCCGCTTTCCTGTTCTACGCGCTTGGCAGGATGCGTTCTCGCAAGCATTGTGATTTCATTCCGGGATCAGCGTCCGGGATTTTTTGTGATGAGCGATTCGCGAAACAGGATAACAGGATCGAATTATTCCGCGGGTGGTTTTCGACGGATCACACGGCTGGTGCCGCAGGTGAAAGTTCGCTTCGTCGGCTTCATGCTGGTTGTGGTTTCCGGCGGCATTCTCCTCTCGTGGATCACGCACAGCATCTGGAACCAGCTCGACAAGCTGCAGAAGGAACACTCGGCGGTGAAGAGCGAGAGCTTTTATCTCGGCGTGCATCTGCGCGGCGCAATCCGCAGTCTCAATGACAAGCTGCTGCAATACGGCGTTTCGAGAGATCCGCTGGTGCGGAGTGCGTTTATCGAGGAGTCGGTGGAGCTCAAGGCGTGGATTCAGACGAACCGTTTTCATCTGGATCAGATGGTTGATGTGCAGTTGTTGCAAAGCCTCGAAGTCTCGCGACAGCTGGAGATTCTGCTTGAGGCAGAGGCTGAGTATGACCGGTATCTCACGAACACAGTGGAGCTGCTCGCGGAGGCAGGAATCGAGGACGAAAGCATTTCGTTTGAGAAGCTCTATCGAAAGGTGCGCGAAATCTCGAGCAGCCTGTTTCCGTTGTGCGACAGCCTCGTGAAGGCGCAACGACTGGGGTTCTCAGAGTTTCTGAATGAAACGCAGCGAACACTCGCCAGTCATCAACGGCTGCTCCAGCTCTGTTCCGTGCTCATCCTCGGCCTTGCGATTGCCCTCGCGCTGCTGGTTTATCGCGGAATGATCGCACCGTTGCGGGTTGGGTTGAGCGAAAGCCAGACGATCATCGAACGTCAGGAAAAGCTGGCGTCGCTCGGCATTCTTGCATCCGGCGTCGCGCACGAAATCCGAAATCCGCTCACGGCGATCAAGTTCCGGTTGTTCAGTCTGCGCAAGGCGCTGCCCGACGTGGCGCAAAGTGAAGACGCGGGCATCATCGCCAGCGAAATCAACCGGCTGGAACGGATCGTCCAGGACTTTCTACAGTTCGCCCGGCCGTCCGAACCGCGGCTGGCCAAGATACCCGCGAGCCAGATTCTCAGGGATGTGCATCAGTTGCTGCGCCCCCAGCTGGAACGGTCGGCGATCGAGCTGAACATTGAATTGCAGGATGCGGTGGAAATTTTCGCCGACGCGCAGCAGATCAAGCAGGTGCTCATCAACCTGATTCAGAACTCGGCGGAGAACATTGGCAGGAACGGAACGGTGATGCTCCGGTTGCGGACCGACACTGCTGATCTCGAGGGCAGGGAACGCTCGGTGGTGATTCTCGCCGTGACCGACACCGGAAAAGGAATCCCGCCCGAGGTGGAATCACGCCTGTTCGATCCGTTCTTCACGACCAAGGAAGGTGGAACGGGCCTGGGACTGGCGATTGCCTCGCGCATTGTCGAGAAGCACGGCGGCATGCTGCGATACAAGACGAAGCTCAATTACGGCACCACCTTCGAAGTGGTGCTGCCCGGAATCGAAAACGATGCAAGCGAACATACTTCTGATTGAGGATGACCGGAGCACCGCATCCGCGTTGCAGAACGTGCTGCAGGCGGAAGGTTACGCCGTGCAGATCGCGGGTCGTGGCGATGAGGGACTGCAACGCGCCCGACAGGGACAGTTCGATCTTGTGATCACCGACCTGAAACTTCCCGGCATCGGCGGACTCGACCTGATCGCTCAACTTCATGCAGCGAAGCCGAAGTTGCCGATCGTGATGATGACTGCGCATGGAACGACTGAAACGGCCATCGAAGCGACGAAGCTCGGCGCGTGTGAATATCTCCTGAAGCCGTTCGAAGCGGACGAGCTGCTGGATCTTGTTTCGGCGACAGTGGCGAGTTCGCGGCGGATGTCGGAAGCTGTGGACATCGGTGAGCCGCGAAACTCACAGCGGGCGATCGTGGGAAACAGCCGCGTGATGCAGAACATTTACAAGGAGATCGGTCGTGTGGCAGCGACGCCGGTCACGGTCTTGATCCGGGGCGCCACGGGAACCGGGAAGGAACTGATTGCCCGTGCGATTTACCAGCACAGCAACCGCGCGAACAAACCGTTCATCGCAGTGAACTGTGCGGCCATTCCGGAGAATCTGCTGGAGAGCGAACTGTTCGGTCACGAGCGCGGAAGTTTCACCGGGGCCAACACGCGCCGGATCGGACGTTTTGAACAGGCGCAGGGCGGAACGATCTTTCTTGATGAAATCGGCGATCTCGCGCCGAACACACAGGCGAAGCTGTTGCGCGTGCTGCAGGAGAAATGTTTTCAACGCGTCGGTGGCGATGAAGTCATTTCCGTCGATGTCCGTGTGCTGGCGGCGACGCATCGTGACCTTGAAGCCGCCATCCAGGAAAAAGAGTTTCGCGAAGATCTGCTGTATCGACTGAGCGTGGTGACGATCACGTTGCCGACGTTGAAGGATCGGGCGGAGGACATTCCCGACCTCGTCCGATTTTTCATCAGTCGTTATGCGACGGAACTCGGGATGGAGAAACCGTCTGTTCAACCGGAAGCGATTGCGTGGCTTCAGGCGCAACCCTGGCCGGGCAACGTGCGCGAGCTGGAGAACGTGGTGCGCCGGGCGATGCTTGCGGCCCGGCCTTTCGCGGTGGGACTCGAGCATGTGAAACAGGCGGCCGGACAGGTGAAAAGACCCGCTGACGGCGTCGCGCAGTCGCATGCGGCTTACATTGCCGCCTTGCTTGAGCGTGTGCGCCGGGGCGAAGCGGAGAATGCCTACTCAACAATGATTGCGGAGCTGGAGCCGGAGCTGTTCTCGCAGGCGATTCATCTCGCCCAGGGGAACCAAGCCAGGGCAGCGCGATGGCTCGGAGTGACCCGGTTGAAAATGAGGGAAAAGCTCATTGAGTTCGGGCTCCATCCCAATAGCGGCGGTGGCGAAAAGTCATCGTGATGGATGCATAGTTCCGTCCCGGGGATTGAGACTCGGACTGGGAAAACGGAATGAATGGCGGAGAAAAGGAGGCGGCACAGTCTTATGAATGATGCTGTTCATCAGCGTGAGTTTGCCCGAAAAACATTGAGTTCAACCCACGAAGAATTAGGGTTTGCGGCAACGTGGCGATGAAAACGTTTGCTGAATTGAACTTTCCCGGCCGGTTGATTGCCGTCGAAGGACTGGATGGCTCGGGGAAGTCCACGCAGATTTACCTCCTCAAGCGGTGGCTCGAGGCGGAGGGCATCCGGGTTTACTTCAGCGAATGGAATTCGTCGGAGCTGGTGAAATCCGCAACGAGCAAGGGCAAGAAGCGTGAGCTGCTGACACCAACAACCTTCAGTCTGATTCACGCAACCGATTTTGCGGACCGTTACGAGAGGCATCTCCTTCCACTGCTGCGCGCGGGTTACGTGGTGCTGTGCGATCGCTACATTTACACCGCGTTTGCGCGGGATGTCGTGCGCGGCTGTCCGCCGCAATGGGTGCGCGGCGTTTATAACTTTGCCGCGCTGCCCGACATTACGTTCTTCTTCAAGGCAGACCTGGAGGTTTCGCTGAATCGAATTCTGGAAGGTCGTCCCAAGTTGAAGTTCTTCGAGGCGGGAATGGATTTGCGGCTTTCGCCTGATCCGTATGAAAGCTTTCGGATTTTTCAGGGACGGATTCTCGAGCAATACCTGGCGATGAGCACGGAGTTCAATTTCATCGTGATCGATGCGAACCAGCGCGTGGAGGCGCAGCAGGGTGTGGTGCGGCAGCTGGTGCAGGAGCGGATCGATCTGTCGCGCTACCTTCGGCGCAATCCACTGCCATTGCCGCCTCAGCGCCGCTCGGAGAGCAAGGTGGTGGTGGCGTCGGATCCGGATGACGAATCGGTGGAATGAGAAAGAATTTCAAGAGCACGATCGTTGTTCCGCAGCCTGGCCGGCGGCGGTTTTATGGGCATGGGATTCCGGGCGTTGAACCGGAGGAGCTTGTCGGGAAACTGATCGTCGTCGAAGGAGCGGATGGTTCGGGACGCTCGACGCAGATCGCGCGGCTGGTGGACTGGCTGGAAACCGGCGGTCATGCGACGGTTCAGGTGGGTTTGAAGCGATCGACACTGGTCAGTGAAGAGCTCGAACGCGCACAGGGAGGAAACATCCTGAGCCGCACAACGCTTGGACTGTTCTACGCGACTGACTTTGCCGATCAGCTCGAGAACATCATCCTTCCGGCGCTCAAGGCCGGGTTCATTGTTCTGGCGGATCGTTACATCTACACGCTGATGGCGCGTGACATGGTTCGCGGGATGGACGAAGACTGGCTGACGAATCTTTACGGGATCGCGCTGGAACCAGATGCCGTGTTCTATCTGGAAGTGGATGCCGAGGAGCTGGTGCAGCGAAATCTTTCGAAAAGCGCGACGCTGGACTACTGGGAAAGCGGCATGGACCTTGGATTTTCGCGCGATATGTTCGACAGCTTTGTGCGGTATCAGACCGCGATGAAGACGGCCTTTCGAAAGCTTCAGAAGACCTATGGTTTTACGATTGTGGACAGCAACCGCCCGGTGGACGCGGTCACACGGGAATTACGGAAGAAGATCGATCGCGTCCTTCAGGGGCGATAATGGCCGGATTTGCTGGGGAAATCGCTTGTGAGAAAATAGCGATTCAGTAGGATGCGGAAGTGCCGATCTGTTGAATGGTTTGTTGAGTCGAGACGAACTTAAGAAGTATGCCCTCGTCTGCACCATTTGAAGTCGCCGTTGCCGAGGCCGAACCCGTTGAACCGGTCCAGCGTCGTGGAACTCTTCTCATCGTTGACGACGAGGAGGGCCCGAGGCAGTCCCTCCGAGTCATCTTCAAGGACGAATACGACGTGCTGATGGCTGAAAGCGGCGCCCATGCGATTGAGCTGGCGCAGCATCATCCCATCGATGTGGCAGTGCTGGATATCCGGATGGCCGGAATGTCTGGGATCGAAACGCTGGAGAAACTGAAGGCGGTGCATCCGGACATCGAGGTCGTCATGATGACGGCCTTCGAGACCACGGACACAATGCGGCAGGCGCTCCGGTTGCGGGCGTGCGATTACATCAACAAGCCTTTCGATCTTTCAACCATGCGCGCGGCCGTGAGCCGGGCGATGCAGCGGCGGACTCTGGAGAGTGAGATTCACGACAACGAGGAAAAACTCCAGCAGCTGATGATCGAGCTGGAGAACCAGAAGATCGAGGAGCAGATCGCCAACACGCGCGGTGAGATTTACGCCAGCATCCTCCACGACATCAACGGGCCGCTCACCGTCATTTCAGGTTTCGTTCAGTTGATGAACCAGCGTTTCAACAACGCTTCCCGGCTGGAGCAGGATGATGTCGCCTTCCTGAAAGACCGCCTGAAGATCATTACGCGCCAGATCACCAACTGCATCGAGATTTCCCGCCGTTACCTTGGCTTCCTCCGCAAGCAGTCGGATGAAGCACCGCGGGTTGGAGTGAACCAGCTTCTTGCCGACCTGCAACATCTCGTCAACGTCCATCCCAGCCTTCAGCACAACACCTTCACCCTTCACCCTCTCGCCGAGGACATCGGTGTGAAGATGAATGGCACGGACCTGATTCAGGTGCTGCTGAATCTTTCGGTGAACGCATTCCAGTGTTCCCCAAAACCTCACGAGGTTTCGATTATGGGAACTGTCCTTTACGAACCGTTGGATCTCACGACGCTCCGGGACAGTGCGGAGGTGCGCATTTTGAACCTGGAGAAGTTTGAGAACACAGCTCCGCTGCTCCAGGTGTCGGTTTCGGACACGGGCCCGGGAATTCCACCCGAAGTTTTGCCCAGGATTTTTCAGCCGTATTTTACGACGAAAGGATCGCGTCAGGGGACTGGCCTTGGGTTGAACATCGTTCAACGCCTGGTCAAGGAGGCCCACGGCGCGCTGCATGTTCACACGCGTGCGAACATTGGAACCACCTTCACCGTCTATCTTCCGGCTTCAAGATTGTTGAAGTGACGCATTCGCGTTACTTGTATCAAGGGGCTTGAGATCAAGTTTGCCTCCAGCCTGTCGATATCAGCAACGGCCCAGAGGCTTCGATCGGACGACACATGGACGTGATTAAAAAGCGAATTTTGTTTGTGGAGGACAATCCGGTCCTTCTGCAGATGTATCAGGTCATGCTGGAGCATGACCCGCGGTGGGACGTCACAGTGGCCGAAGGAGGACCGCAGGCAATCGAATTGATGGAACGCCAGCCGTTTGACGTCGTCGTCTCCGACCTGCGCATGCCGCGGATGAACGGTGTGGACCTGCTTGAGATCGTCCGCGATCGGTTCCCCAAAGTTTCCCGCATCATCATCTCGGGCCTCAGCGACCAGGAGGAGGTCGCGCGATCGCTCGGCGCCACGCATCAGTTCCTGGCCAAACCGTTTGACGTTCGCAGCCTGACCTCAACGCTCGACCGGCTTCGAAGTCTCGATTCCTATCTGCGAAATGACCGTTTGAAGGCGCTCGTTGGCGGTCTGACATCGCTGCCCAGTTTTCCGTCGCTCTACCTGGAGATCATGAAGGAACTCAATTCGGAGAATCCTTCGGTGGAATCGATCGCCGGAGTGATCGCGCGTGATCCGGGAATGACGGCGAAGATGCTGCAGATCGTGAACTCTGCGGCGATCGGCCTTTCGCGAAAGGTTGGCAGCCCTTATGAAGCGGTACAATTTCTCGGATTCGGAACCGTTCGGTCACTCGTTCTTTCCGCCCACATTTTTTCCTGCTTCGAGAAAACCGATCTCCGTGGATTTTCCGTAACGGAACTTTGGAATCACGGAATGCGGACGGCGCGGGTCGCGTGCATGATCATGCAATACGAACAGGCGGAGCCGGCAGAGGTGGAGGATGCGTATCTTGCCGGAATGCTGCATGACATGGGCAAGCTGATCCTTGCCGAAGGATTGCCAGATCGGTTTCAGCAGGCACTGACGCTCGCGGCGGAAAGAAACGTTCCGTTGCACGAGGCGGAAAAGGAAGTTTTCGGCGCCACGCACGCCAGTGTTGCGGCTTATTTGCTGGGGCTGTGGGGCTTGCCTGCGTCGATCGTCGAGGCCGTCGCGCTTCATCATACACCCGCCGAGAGCCCGGTGCGGACTCTCAGTCCGTTGACAGCGGTTCACGTGGCCGATGTGCTGGAGCGGGAAATTTCTCGCACGGCGCTTCCCGGCCAGACAGCTGAGCTGGACGTGAATTACATCGCGGCCGTGCGTTGCGACAATCGTCTGAACGCCTGGCGGAATGAGGCGGCGATGATCGTGAATGTTCCGTCGCGCGATTAGCGGCGATTACCAGCTCAATGCCTGCAACCGGCGGGCAACTTCCTCGGCATTGGCGCGGCTGTTGAAGGCGCTGATGCGGAAATAACCTTCGCCCTTCGAACCGAAACCGCTGCCCGGTGTGATCACCACATTGGTTTCGTTCAAAATGCGATCGAATGCCTGCCAGCTGTTGACCTCTTTCGGCGTGCGAACCCAGATGTAAGGTGCGTTCACACCGCCAAACACCTTCAATCCCGCCTTCTTCGCTCCATCGCGCAGAACCTTGGCATTGCCGAGATAATGGCCGATCAGTTCCTTTACCTGCGCTTTGCCTTCGGGAGTGTAGAGCGCCTCGGCGCCACGTTGAATGATGTAGGAGACGCCGTTGAACTTCGTCGTCATGCGCCGGAGCCAGAGCGGGTGGAGCGGCTTGAACTCGCCAGTGCGAGTCTGGGCATTCAGCGACTTGGGAACGATGGTGAACGCGCAGCGTGTTCCTGTAAAACCGCCGTGCTTGGAGAAACTGCGGAATTCGATCGCGCATTCACGCGCACCGGGAATTTCGTAGATCGAATGCGGAATCGCCGGATCGGTGATGTAAGCCTCGTAGGCGGCATCGAACAGGATGATTGATTTGTGTTCGAGCGCGTATTTGACCCACGCCTCCAGCTGCTCGCGCGTGGCCGCTGCGCCGGTCGGATTGTTCGGTGAACAGAGGTAAATGACATCCACGTGCTTCTTCGGCGGCTCCGGAATGAATCCGTTGCTGGGACGGCACGGAAGATAAACCAGCTTGCTGTAGGCGCCGGCTTCATTGGCTTCGCCGGTGTGGCCTGCCATCACGTTTGTGTCCACGTAAACCGGGTAAACCGGGTCGCTGATCGCAATCCTGTTCTTGTGCCCGAGAATATCGAGGATGTTGCCGCAGTCGCATTTCGAGCCGTCGCTCACGAAAATTTCGTCGTCCGCCACATCAATGCCGCGGTCGCGGAAATCGTTTTGCGCAATCGCATGGCGCAGCCATTCGTAACCCTGTTCCGGACCGTAACCGCGGAAGGTTTCGCGCGACGCCATTTCATCCACGGCCTTGTGCATCGCGGAAATTACCGCGGCTGGAAGCGGTTCGGTCACGTCGCCGATGCCGCAACGGATGAGCCGGCTGGCGGCTTCAGGGTTGGAATCGCAGAAAGCTTTCACGCGGCGGGCAATCTCCGGAAAAAGATAACCGGCCTTCAGCTTCAAATAATTGTCGTTCAGGTGTGCCATGAAATTCTGGTGTTGTGCCGCTGTCTGAGCAGGCGGCGCGAGACACTAAAGCAACGGGTATCTTCGTGCAAGCATGCGGGGATTGGTCAAGAAGCCGGGATTGCGGTTTGAAGTGGCTCCGCTACTTTCTGGGGCGGTGAAATTGTCGGTTAAAAGCGATTATGCTGCGCGGGCCGTTCTCGGCCTGGCCCGGCATTTCCCGAAGGGCAGCGCGTTGAAGATCGAGGAGCTGGCATCGGAACAGATCATTCCTCCCAATTACCTGGTCCAGATTCTCATCGAACTGAAGGCCAAGGGCATCGCCAAGAGCGTCCGTGGCAAGGAAGGCGGATATCTGCTGGCCAAAACCCCGGCTGAGATCACGCTGGGCGACATTCTTCGAGCGGTGCATGGCGAAGTGTTCGACACGCCCGCGCTTTCCGATCCGGAATGTTCTCCGGAACTGAAGTCGGCCTGGGGGCAGTTGAAACGCGACATCGAAATCGCTGCCGACCGAATTACTTTTCAACAATTGCTCGATCTGGGAACCGACAAGGAAAAGATGTATTACATCTGAACGACGTCCCGACGATGGAAGGTGCCAGTCCCATGGTCGCAGTTGGTAGGTTCAAACCCTATGTCTGCCAGCCGAGTTTCCGATTTCCATTCCTTTTCCGGTTGATCGCGTGAGATCCAGAAGGATGCACGGTTTGTCGCGGCGAGGATGAGTTGCGGCAATTGAATAAGCTTTTAGAACGGATTCATCCGGAGCAATGTGGCGAAGGTAACGGTGATGGTCGGCGATTCTGGATTGGATTTTGAACGGCATTGCAGACCCGGTTGCCAACAGGGGTGAAAACAGATCCCAAATACAGTTTAAGCCGGCGAAGCGTTTAATAGACCGTTTCGCCGCGATGGTTACGGTGCCTATATGAGCAACGAGAATCAGACGAATCGAACTTTGCTTTTGATTGAAGATAACGAGGACGACGTCTTCCTGATGCGCCGCGCGTTGCGCAAGAGCAACATCAACCTGCCGCTCCAGGTGGTGATGGATGGACAGGAGGCACTCGATTATCTCGCCGGCGCGAACAAGTTTGCGGATCGCAGTCTGCATCCGATTCCCGCTCTGGTCTTTCTCGATCTGAAGCTCCCGTACGTTCACGGCTTTGAAGTGCTCCAGTGGATTCGCAGTCAGGAACAGTTGAGAGACATCCCGGTCGTCGTGCTGACATCATCGCCTGAGGACCGTGACCGTCAGAAGGCCCACGCGCTTGGCTCACGCGCTTACTACGTCAAGCCGCCCAGTCCCGAAGTGTTGCTCCAGGCCATGCAGTTCGTTCCCGGATATCAGCCGGAAGCTGCGAGTAAATAATTCGATTCTGATTGCTGGCTGGTTTGGTCGAATTATTTCAAGAGTTCCCTCAAAGCGTCGGGATCACCGGTGGGTTGCTGACAACTGGCGCCCGTACACAGATAAACGAGTGCGTTGTCTTTCGCCGACAGTGTTCGCGCAAATTCCTCCACCGGACCTGTGTTTCCCAACACCACGAGGTTTGGGTGAAAGGTTGAATGCAGGACGCGGATCAATCGCTTCACGTCTTCCGAGGATGCGTCTCCCGTCACGACAGCCCGCGTGGCAGGCTGCAAGGAAAAGTCGAGCGCCTGCAGCATGTAGGGAAGCGCCTGTGGCGCCTGTTGCAAACGGGCCGCAAACAAGCGAAGACTTTTTTCGGCTGCTTCAGTGAACTCCTTTCGACCGGTAATTTCCCCGAGCTTCAACAGGGCAAAAATTGCGACGGAATTGCCCGAAGGTTCGGCGCCGTCGTAGGCCTCCTTCACCCGAACGATCAAATCAGTCGCCGCCGTGTCGCTCTGCCAGAATCCGCCTTCCTCCCGATCGTAGAACTTCTGGATCATCGTTTCCGCGAGTGCGATCGCGAATGCGAGTTGGTCCGGATCTAGTGTGACCTGATACAGTTCGAGAACTCCTGCGAGCTGGAATGCGTAGGCTTCGAGCAGTTGCACGTTGTCGCGTTCGCCGTCCCGCCACCGGTGATAAAACGTTTTGGTGGAACCATCCCAGAGTCGCGATTGAATGAAGCGAAAGTTTCGCAATGCGGCATTGAGATATTCCACTTCACCGAGCACTCCGTAAGCACGCGCGAAGGCACCGAGCATCAACCCATTCCAGGAAGCCAGCACCTTGTCGTCGAGATGTGGACGAATCCGATGGCTGCGCACTTTCAGCATCTTGCGTCTCGCGGATTCCAATAGCGGACGATCGGCTTCCGGAACCTCCGGCTGAACGATGCTGAGCACATTCTGGTTTTGAAGCGGCTGAGGATGGCTGTGGTCGATGAAGTTGCCTTGCTCGGTGATTCCAAAATAACGTGCTGCGACGTTGAACTCCTCAGGCGACAGGAGTTTTGAAAGTTCCGAACGCGTCCAGCAGTAGAACTTTCCTTCGTGCCCTTCGCTGTCGGCGTCCTCAGCGGAATAAAATCCGCCTTCCGGATGCGTCATGTCGCGAAGCACATAGTTGAGAATGTCGCGTGCGGTTTGCGCATGGCGTTCGTCGCCGCTGATGAGATACACGTCGAGATAGAGCGGCACGAGCTGCGCGTTGTCATAGAGCATTTTTTCGAAGTGCGGCACCAGCCATTCGGCATCGACGGAATAGCGCGCAAAGCCGCCGCCGAGCTGGTCATTGATGCCGCCCGCGGCCATTCGTTCGCAGGTGTGCAGCACCATCCGGATCGCTTCGGCATCTCCAAATCGTTTCGCGTAACGCAACAGAAACTGCGGCTGACTCGGTTGCGGAAACTTGGGCGCGTTTCCAAATCCGCCGTTGCGTGGATCGTAATGTTCCTTGAACAACGCGCCAGCCTGGCGAATGACGGCATCGTTCAAAATCAGTCCTTGAGTCGATTCGCCGGTATCAACCATTTGCGCGAGCCGCTGATGAACATCGGCCGCCGAATCCAGCACGTCGTCCCGGCGCGTTTCCCAAAGCTGATGAATATGCTGCAGTAAAGCCAGAAAGCCCGGGCGCCCGTAACGATTGTCCGGTGGAAAGTAAGTGCCGCCGAAGAATGGTTTAAGGTCGGGGGTGAGAAACACGGACATCGGCCATCCGCCGCTGCCGGTCGTTGCCTGGACGAATGTCATGTAGATTTTGTCCACATCAGGCCGTTCCTCGCGATCCACCTTGATGCTGACGAAATGTTCTTTGAGATACGCACCAATCTGTTCGTTTTCGAACGATTCGCGTTCCATCACATGGCACCAGTGGCAGGTGGAGTAACCGATGCTGAGAAAGATCGGTTTGTTTTCGGTGCGCGCTTTCTCGAACGCCTCGGCGCCCCAGGGAAACCAGTCCACGGGATTGTGGGCGTGCTGAAGCAGGTAGGGAGATTTTTCCCGGATAAGACGGTTGGTGTGCGCGTGAACAGTCTGGTTGCCGCTGGTTGTTTCCATGAATGCGTTCACGGTAATGCGAAAGTGAGCGGGCGGCAAAAGGGTTGTGGAACTTTTCGCGTTTGGAGTGCGCGGACATATCCGCGCTTTCAAGTTTGGGGACATGTCTCCAAACGAAAAGCCGCGACATGTCTCCGCACTCCAAGCCGAACTTTGATCTTTGAACTTCAACTGCGTCCTATAGGTTTCGCGCATGCTTTCGGAGAAACCGTGGAAGATGGACGCTCTCGTCCGGCTGTTCGGAAGCGTGCTCGTGTGTGTTCTGCTCGTGAGTGCGCTTGCGATGAGCATTCTGCGATTCGTTTCCGATCCGACGGGGATGACGATGGGGGCGGTTGTGAGCATCGCCTGCGCGGTAATTCTGACCGGGTTCGCGCTTTTTCTGCTTCAGCGGCGGTGGCCGTTGGAACGGCTGGTTCTCTACACCGCAGCGCTGCTGGTTGCGATCTACGGCAGTTTTTTTCTGATCTGGCTTTCGGCGCGATCGTCGGGTGGCGGGGTCGATCCCAAACGCCTTGGTTCGACGGCACGCATCGTCATTGCAGTGCTTTCGTTCCAGACGATCGCACTGTTCTTCGTTCATCGTTTCGTCCGCGAGCACGAGCTGAGCTGGAGTGAAGCATTCGGATTCAAGAATGATTTTTCCCGCGCCCTTCTCACCGGAATTGCAGCGGGCTGCGCGGCCGTGCCGATATTGATCGGGCTGCAATATTTTTCGGCGGCGCTGATGAATCTGGTCGGAATTCATCCGCAGGAACAGGAAGCCGTTCAGCTGCTTCGTTCGTCTGGTGGCTGGTTGAACCGGTCGATCATGGGATTCACGGCTGTGATCATCGCGCCGCTTGCCGAAGAGGTGTTGTTTCGGGGGATTCTTTATCCGGCGATCCGGCAGCACGGTTATCCGCGACTGGCGCTTTGGGGCGGTGCGGTGTTTTTCGGAGCCATCCACATGAACGTGGCGACGTTCATTCCGCTCACGATTTTTGCCGTCGCACTTGCGTGGCTGTATGACAGGACGAGAAACCTGACCACTCCGGTGATGGCCCATCTTGTTTTCAACATGACGAATTTCATTATGCTGTTCGCGCTCGATCTCGAGCATGTGCCGTTGAACAAATGAATGAGTTCGAACTGATTTCGCGACTGACGCGTTCGCTGCCGTCCAATTCCGCCGTGGTCAATGGACCGGGCGATGATTGCGCGGTGCTGGACATCGGTCTGCCCGACCGGTTGCTGCTGCTGAAAACCGACGCGGTGGTGGAAGGCATCCATTTCAAATTCGACGCCGAGCCGGAAAAGATCGGTCACAAGGCGCTGGCGCGTTGTTTGAGCGATATCGCGGCAATGGCCGGGACGCCGACTGCTGCGCTGGTCACCATTGCGTTGCCGAAGGAATTCGATTCGAAACGCATTGAAGCGGTTTACGACGGAATGTCTGCGCTTGCCAGACGGCATGAAGTGGCAATCGTCGGCGGCGAAACATCGACAAATCCGGAGCGGATGCTCATCTCGGTGTCGCTGCTGGGGACTGTGCCGCGTGGGAAGGCGGTCTTGCGTTCCGGTGCGGAAGTTGGCGACGCGATTTTTGTCACGGGCGAACTGGGCGGTTCCATTGCACGCAAGCATCTGGAGTTTGAACCGCGTCTGACCGAGGCGCGCTGGCTGGCGGAGAATTTTCGCATTCATGCCATGCTCGATCTGAGCGATGGACTGGCGGGCGATTTGAAACACATTCTCAAAGCGAGCCGCGTCGGCGCGGAGTTGCTGCAGAATTCCATCCCGATCACACGCGAAGCGAAACTGGCATCCAGGGCTGAATCATCGGCAAAACCGCCGTTGCTGGCTGCGCTGACCGATGGCGAGGATTTCGAACTGCTGTTCACGGTTGCATCGAAGGATGCCGTGCCGCTGCTCGATGCGTGGCGTGCGCGCTTTCCGAATCTTCGACTCACGTGCATCGGGAAGATTGTTGCCGGCGAGGGCATCAGTCTTCGCGACAAGCACGGTCATCGCCGCATTGACCTTCATGGCTACGAGCATTTCGCATAGCGTTTCTGAGACCGAGGCGATCGGCGAGGCGTGGGGGCGCAAGGCGGAGCCGGGACTGGTCATTGCGCTTTCGGGCGATCTCGGTGCCGGCAAGACGCAGCTTGTGCGGGGCATCGCGCGCGGACTCGGCTTTGCCGGACGCGTGCATTCGCCAACGTTCACGCTGGTCAATCAATACGAAGGCGGACGTTTGCCTTTGTTTCATCTCGATCTCTACCGGCTTGAAACGCCCGAGCAGATTCTGTCGGCCGGCATCGAGGAGTATCTGGAGCCCGCGGGCGTCAGCGTCATTGAATGGGCTGAACGAATCTTTGGGGAGAATTTTCTCCCGTCACAGCAGGCTGGCGTTGGGATGAAATTCAGGCCGCGCTTGCTGCGGTTGGTTCGAATTGAAACGCTCAGCGAAACGGAGCGGCGGATTACGTATGAAGATTGTCGCAGTTGATTTTTCGTTTTCACAACGCTCCGTTGCGGCGTTGAACGGAGGCAAGGTCGTGGAGGTTGTGGAAACCGATCCGCGCAAAACGAATGTGCTGGCGATGATTGCGCAGGCGCTGGAACAGGTGCAGCTGCCACGCGACACGGTGGAATGCGTCGCTGTCGGACTTGGCCCCGGTTCCTACACCGGCATTCGCGCTTCGATTGCGATGGCGCAGGGATGGCAACTTGCGACGGGAGTGAAGTTGCTGGGGATCAGCAGCGCGGAAATGATCGCGAATCAGGCTCAACACGAAGGTCTGCGTGGGCCAGTGAATGTGGTGATCGACGCTCAGCGGGGTGAGTTTTATCTGGCGCGATTTGAATTGAACGATGCGAGAGCGAAAGAGATTGAAGCACTGCGAATCGTTTCTTCGGAACAGTTGAAGGAAAGTGCGGCGACGGATCTGTGCGTCGGACCGGAAGTGCATCGTTGGATTGCAAACGGACGGATTGTTCTTCCTCGCGCGGAAACGCTGGCGCGGATTGCGGCGCATCGAAATGAATTTGTTCCGGGAGAAAAACTGGAGCCGATTTATTTGCGTGAAACCAGTTTTGTGAAAGCGCCGCCGCCGCGGGTGATTCTTTGAGCTGCGTCGATCGCGCTTCCTTTGCCTCCGTTCTGATCACGCCCAATACGTGTAATCCAAATCGGGAAACAGATTGTCTCGGTTCTCAATCTCCGTGAGCCAGTGTTCGTCCACCTCTTTGCTGAGAAGGTGATCGTGCAGAACCATGAATCGCATCAGGTGATCCTTCACCCGTCGACGCGCGTATTCCGGACTGGTGCCGGTGCGGAGAATGAATGGCCAGTCGCTGGATTGGGCGAGCAGCAATTCGCGCCCGGCCTGCTTCAGCGCGCGATCCTCCACCGATGTCGGATTGGGAAAACGATGCACCAGCTGCGTCATGCGTTCCTGCGCGATGTGCAGGTGCGGATAAATCCATTCGTTCGTTTCGTTCAACCAGACCCGCCAGTAACCTTCCTCTCCCCAGCTGGACGCGCTCGGTTGTGCGATCTGATTTGAAGGATGTTTCCGCAAATATTCCTCCGGCGTGATCAGCGTAAACAAGGCCTGGTCGTAGTATGCCTTGCGAACGAAGTAATCGAGAAACTCGGGTCCTTCGTACCACCAGTGCCCGAACAGTTCCGCGTCGTAGGGCGACAGCACGAGCGGCGGGCGATCGAGAATTTCCGCGAGCTTCGTGACCTGCGCTGTGCGCGCTTCGAGAAAATGCTGCGCATGATGCGCCGCCTGTTGAACGGCGGCTGAACGACGATAAACCTGCTTGTCGCCGCTGTTGCCCGTGATGCGGTAATACTTGATGCCCGTGAAGCCGCGCTTGTCCGGTGCCGGCAGGTAAGGACGGAGATAATCGAGATCGAGGTCGAAGCCGATGTCTCGGTAGAAATCGCGATAGTGTGGATCGCCCGGATAACCTTCGTGTTTGCTCCAGACCTGTTTGGCGGAGTCGAGGTCACGCCCGAACGCAGCGATGCCATTGGGCGTGTAGATCGGTGCAAACACGCCGTAGCGCGGACGCGGATTGGCATGAAGCAGTCCATGCGTGTCGGTGATGAACCAGCGAATGTTCGCTTCCTGAAGAATCTTTTCGACGCCGTCCACGTAGGCACATTCCGGAAGCCAGATGCCGCGCGGATCGCGTCCGAAGCAACCGCGATAATGATTGCGGGCGATCAGGATTTGTGCGCGCAGGGAAGGCGGATGCCCGGCCAGCAGGGGCAGCAATGCGTGCGTGGCGGCCGAAGTGATGATTTCGAGAACGCCGCAGTCCTGAAATTTCGCAAACGCACTCACGAGGTCGCCGCGGCAGCCCAGGTAGGTTTCTCGGACGGAAACGAACTTCCGGTAATACATCTCCGCGAGTTCATTCAGCGGTTTGTCCCAGTGCGTGCGATGCGTTTCCTTTTCGGCCAGATCGATCAGGTCGTTCAGATGCCGTTCGTAACGCTGTTGCAGCAGCGGATCGAGCAGCATTGAGCAAAGTGTGGGCGTGAGCGTCAGTGTGAGGCGCGGTTCCATGCCGTCGCGCACCCAACGATCTAGGTTCTGCAGGAGCGGGATGTAGGTCTCCGTGATGGCTTCGAAAAGCCAGTTTTCCTCCAGGAAACGCGGATGCTCGGGATGCCGGACAAACGGCAGGTGAGCGTGAAGGACAAGGGAAAGATAACCGTGCATGTCCTCAAACTTCCCCTGGCGGAATGATCACGTTTCCATTTCCACCTTCATCCTCGTCATCATCGGTGAACATGGCCGCGAGGCGCGAACTGGCGGCAAACAGAATGATTCCTGCAACCATGAGTCCGCCGCCGATGATGCATTGCGTGGGACGAATTTCCGCCTCCTGCAGCCGATGCCGCGCGACTTCGAGTCCGATGGTGAGTCCACCGAAGATCAACACTCCGGCTGCAACGAAGCGAATGAGATTTCGAACGGCGCGCCTCATTCGATTCAGAACGCCTCGGCTGTGGGCTGGCGAAGATGAGGATCCTGCGGATGAACACCCACATCGCCGCGATATTCTGTGTCACGGCTGAACGTGAGTTCAACGGCGCGTCCGTCTGTCTGGTCTGCGGAGACTGCCACAATGGGCAGTTCGAACCTGCCGTCAGGAAGCGCGAAGCGGTAGCTGAACGAACCGTCCGGACGCAGTCGAATTTTTCGTCCGGCAATCGTGACCGTCGCGTCCGCCTCCGTCGCGCCGTAAATGATCAGTTCAGCATTCACGTTGAACCAGAAACTTTTTCCCTGCACGGGCGGTTGCTGGGAAGGACTGGAGATCGCGCCCGGTGCCACTCCGACATCGGCGCCGGCAGCGACTGATGGAGACGTGGGCGCGCCCTCCGGTTGTCCGAGCTGCGCGGCAGCGGCCTGGGCCAGGTCGTGCATCATCTGACGGCGAATCACTTCCGTGATTTCCATTGAACCCATCCAGACGCGCCGGACCTGATCCATGCTGATCAGTTCCGCCAGCGCCTGTTCCTGCGCGGGCGTCCAGGTTTGGGAAGACTGTTTCGCGCTGCCTTCCGGATGAAGCGACACCACGTTCGCAGGTTGTGATTCCGTGCGATCAGCGGCGGAGGCGAACGGTGTCTGTTGTGATTGCGGAAACTCAGGCAGTTCCGGGCGTTCGGTGGCGCGAATCGTTTGGAGCGCTTCAGCGAGCGGCGCATTTTCCTGAACCGCCTCCTTCACCAGCGTCAACAGTTCTGCCATCGGAACGTCAAAGGGGATCGTGGCGAATTGAGCCGACGTGTTTTCCGCCACTGTGTCGGGCGGCGTCAAAGTGGTCCCGGAGGTCGCAATGGCAATCCATTCGCGCGCGGCCGTGTAGTAGCCGAGTTGCGCGATGTAACGTGTGCCGGCGCGATCCACATGGGCGAACCAGTGTCGCGAATCGGGATGAAGATGAATTTCATCGACCGGTTTTTCTGATGTGCTGTTGGCATGAATTCGCAGCACGAGATGTCCTCCGGCTGCGACTGTCGAATAATACTTCTGCTGTTCGTCCGTGAGATCCCAATGGGCGTAGAGCCAGTGCGGGTCACGCGCGGTTAACAGGAGCGTTTGAGTCCCGTAAGCCTTCGGCAGTTCGACCTCAGTTTCAAGCGACGTCAGCGGCGGCCTTGGGCCGAGTGCATAACGTTGTCCCGGGCCGCTGGCGGAAGGGATTTCCGGAGCATGATCGCCTTCCAACAAGATCGGCGGAACCCGGCTTGGCGCCTTCCGCGCGGGCGGTTTGGGCGGCATCACCGGCGCGGGTGACTGACGGATGGATAGTGTGCGAATGGTTTCCGTTGCTTCAATTCGCCGCGGCGAAGCGGACTGAGCCGGTTCGCCTGCGGAAACAGGTGGGGCTGCATTTTCAGAAGTTGCGGACGCGGATGAACGGGATGTTTTCGCGGTTCTGGTGCGAACGCGTTTCGTTTTTGTCGAAGACGTCAATCGCGCGGAAGACTTTTTAACTTTTCTCACCGCTGCCTTGACCGGTTCAGACGCAGGCGAGGGAGCCGAGGACAGTTTCGAGGAAGCAGTCGTGATTTTTGTCGCCGCAGCAGCTGTTTTGGTCGCAGCCTTCCTTTTTGCAGCGACAATGCGTGTGGTCTTTTTCTTCGCCGCGGGTTTAGCCTCCGCTTCTTTCGCCATTGTTTTCGAAGCGGCTGATTGGATCGGAGCCGATTTCTTTGCAGCTTCGGGGGCAGATGGGATCGCTTCGGATTTTGATTTAGTTTTGGAAGCCTGCTTCAGTTTGGTGACTACGGACGCGAACGTTTTTGATTTTTTGGACGTGGAAACCTTTTCCGGTTTTTTCGAAGTGGACGGGACGACTGCCTTTTTCTTTGCGACTGCTTTTTTGCGCTTCATGGCGGCCTTTCTCGTGGACTTGGGTGGCATCGTCGCCGGTGAGATTACGGCCCGTCATTTGGGGTCGCAATGGTTTATTTGGAAGTGGGCCGGGACTGGTCTGAGAAGTGATTCACCGCGAGAGGACGCAGGAAAACGGGGGCCAGCCGGACAGTTTCAGACGACGTCCTCGCTCGTGCTCATCCTCGTCCATCCGTGGTTGAACGGGAGGCTGGATTTCGATTCCGCATAGGGCGGGAGTATCTGGAGACCCCAACTTTGAACTTTGAACTTTGAAGCGCGTTGGCTTAAGGTTCCCGGCTCGAATGAAAGAAAGTCCCGCAGATCGCCCCGTGCGTGTCGGTTTGATCTCCCTCGGCTGCGCCAAAAACCTGGTGGATGCCGAGATCATGCTCGGCTCGCTGCTGAAGGATGGCGTCGAAATCACCAACGATGCCGCCAGTGCCGATGTGGTGATCGTCAACACCTGTTCGTTCATCGATTCCGCCCAGGAAGAAAGCGTGGACACCATCCTGGAATCGGCGGAATTGCGTGAAGCCAGGAATCGCGGGCAGGGATTGGTGGTTTCCGGCTGCCTGCCGCAGCGGTTCCGTGATGAACTGCCGAAGCTTTTTCCGGAAGTCGATGCGTTCATGGGAATCGATCAGGTGCGGAATGTCACCGACATCGTGAAGCAGGCGATTGCGCGGCGCGGCGCACGGGTTGGAGCGGAATCCAAAGTTCGAAGTCCCAGGTCCAAGGTTGTTTCGAAGCTGGCTGAACTGGATCAATCACGACAACCCGACACACACGAGCAATCGCAGGCCCTGCGAGGAACCGAAAAATTCGGCAACACGCGAACACTGCTGAATCCACAATCCGGAGTTTGGAATCCGCAATTGCCCTCCGTGCCGCTGCTCGACGTCAACCAGCGCCCGACCTTCATTCCCGATTTTGGAACTCCGCGTTTCCGGCTCACGCCGCGGCATTTTGCCTATGTGAAGATCGCGGAAGGCTGCAATCATCCGTGCAGCTTTTGCATCATTCCTCGCATGCGGGGATCGCATCGGAGCCGCCAGCAGGCGGACGTTGTTGCCGAGGTGAAGGCGTTGATCGCGGACGGCGTGAAGGAGATCAACCTGATTTCGCAGGACTCAACCTATTACGGATTGGATCTGCGGCCGAATCACAGCCGGGCGATTTCCTCTCCGGAGAAATTTTCCGCTGCGGCAAAGTCGCTTCCGGCGGATTCAACGACGATCTGCACGCTTTTGCGCGAACTGAATGCGTTGCCGGGCGATTTCTGGATCCGACTGCTTTACACGCATCCGGCGCACTGGACGGACGAGTTGATTCAAACCATCGCTGAATGTCCGAAGGTGGCGCGCTACGTGGATATTCCGCTGCAGCACATTCACGAGAACATGCTGGAACGGATGCGTCGCGAAACGTCGCAGAAGTACATCGAAGATTTGATCCGCCGGATTCGCGCCGGCATTCCTGGCATCGCGCTGCGCACAACATTCATTGTCGGTTTTCCCGGTGAAACGGCGGAGTACTTTGAAACGTTGTTAAACTTCATTCGCGAGACGAAGTTCGAGCGACTGGGTGTCTTCACGTATTCGAAAGAAGACGGAACCCGCGCGGGTTCAATGGCGGGGCAGCTGCCGGAGAAGGTGAAGCAGAAGCGCCGCGAACTTGCCATGGCCGCGCAGCATGAAATCGCGGTTCAGGTTTCGGAATCGTTCGTCGGCCGGACGATTCGGGTGCTTGTGGAAGGCGAGGCGAGCGCGAAGGAGCTTCAGGGGGCGAAGATCAGCTCATGGGAACACGGCCTGATCCGCGAGCAACAAACTCGAAACCCAAAACTCGAAAGCCGCAAGTATCTCGTCGCTCGCGGCGAGGCGGATGCTCCGGACATCGATGGACGTGTTTACATTCGAGGCAGGCTGCCGATCGGCGCATTCGCGAAGGTGAAGGTCATCGGTCACACAGATTACGATCTGATTGCGGAGCCGGTTTGATGAGTCAGGACAAAAGCCTCCTTTGCGCCGCGGTCGCTTTGCGCTAAAACGTTTCCGAATGAACTTGCCGAACAAGCTGACTGCGTCGCGTTTCGTGCTGACGGCCGCGTTTCTGGTGGTGATCTTCTCCGAAATTCGTTTTCACGAGACCATCGCTCTGGTGCTGTTCTGCCTGGCGGGCATCAGCGACTTCCTCGACGGTCAGCTGGCTCGAAAACACAACCTCATTACCAATTTCGGCATTCTGATGGATCCGCTCGCGGACAAGATCATGGTCTGTTCGGCATTCATCGCGTTTGTTGGCCTGAAGTGGATGCCGGCGTGGATGGTGGTGATCGTGGTCGCGCGCGAACTGGCGATCACCGGATTGCGACTGCTGGCGGCATCCAAGAATGTCGTGCTGGCCGCGGAACGCTACGGCAAACACAAAACGATTTCACAGATCGTGGCGATCATCGCGATCTTCGTCCTCAAGGCCTACACGGACTGGGGCAAGCCCGGCGACCTGATCTTCGGATGGCACCTGTTTGATTCGCGTCCGTGGGTCTGGTGGTTTTCAGAGGCGTCGGTCTGGATCGCGATCGTTCTCACGTTCATTTCCGGATGGCTTTATTTGTGGAAGAACCGCGGGTTGTATCTTAACGACATGTGACATGGGCGCGGTGACGACGGACCTTTCATGAACTTTCTCCTCTGGCTCGCTCAAGGTTTTGGAATTGGCCGAATTCCAGTGGCACCGGGAACGTTTGGTTCTGTGGTGGGACTCCTTTGGTTCGCGCTGTTGTCGTGGGCGGGGAACATCTGGTTGTTCATCGGAGGTATCGTGCTCGGTCTCGCGCTGTCTGTGTGGCTGTGCGCTGCGGGCGAACGCGCGCTGAACCAGACCGATCCCGGTTCTGTGGTGTTCGATGAAATCGCTGCGATTCCGCTCTGCTTTCTCGGCTGGGTGCTGGTGGCGCTGTTTAAAACGGGTGCGATGCCGACACCTGGTTATTTTGTTTCACGTTACGTCTGGCCTCTGACCCTGGGTGTGTTCGTGCTGTTCCGGATTTTCGATATTTGGAAACCGTGGCCGGTTCGGCAAAGTCAGGAACTCCCTGGAGGATGGGGTGTGACCGCAGATGATGCGCTCGCAGCGGTTTATGTGAACATCGTGGTTCTCGTGGCCTGGGCGGCGCGGACGTGGATCAAGTTCTGATCGGCGAACGAAGACGAATCACTTCTCCGAATTTTTTCCCAACCTGATGAATTAACGCCGAATCGCGTTGGTGGGCAGGGGAACGATCTCGCCTGAATTTGTGCGGGACGATTTGTAGAGTCCCGGCTTCAGGGCATTCAATGGATCCGATCGTTTCGGTCCACGTCCCGAAGTTGCCACGGAAATGACGATCGCCAGCACAATCAGCACGAGCAACGCGATGGCGGTTTTGCGCAGGTCGAGCTTCGACAGCTGTAGCATGATGAAATCGAGCGGTCCCTTCTTTTGCTCCGTGAGCGGCGGGGGTTCGCTGAATTTTTCCGTCTTGCCAAGTTCCGCATCCAGCGCGGCCATCGTTTGCGGCACGTCGAGCTTGAGAAGCGTGGAATACGTGCGGACGAATCCGCGGATGTAAACCGGCGCGGAGAAGACATCGAAGTTTCCTTCCTCCAACGCGCGGATGTGGTCGGTCCGGATCTTGGTGATCTCGGCGACTTGATTGACGGTGAGGTTTTGCGCCTCGCGCGCCTGGCGGAGCTTGTCGGCAACCGTGGACATGCAGGGCTTTATTTGCGGGTTCGCGAAGCAATTTGCAATGTCAAACGCCAAGCGGGTGAGAAGTTCTGAGTTTTGAGTTCTGATTTCTGAGTTTCAATTTTCAGTTTTCAATTTCGAGTCCTCGGAAAACGCCGGTCGAGATTTGGAACCTGGAGATTTTTTGGAACTTGGGATTTGGAATTTGGAATTTGTGATACCGGCGAACCAATCCTGTGGGTCGATATTTTGTAAGCCTGACACCGACACGAGAATCGGCCTTCTGCTGAATTCCGTCTCCTGCTGAAAGCGCGAAGGTGGAGGTGTGAAAACGTTGAGCGTTTTGCTGACTCTGGTGTTGTTCCTGGGCGCCAGCCATCTGGCCTCCAAACTCCGCCCCGCAGGCGTGCTGCCTGCGAAGCAATCCGCCGCGCCCGCCGCCACACTGCAGGCTGCTGCCGCCCACATTTCCATCTCCGACACATTGCTCAATCCCCAGTTCCCATGAAGTTCTCCAGGAAAACGAAACTCATTGCCGGCATCGCGCTGATCGTCATCGGCATCTCCACGCTTGCGGCCGGCATTTTTTACAAACCCGCCCGGGAAATCTCCCGTTCCGAGCTGTCGCAACTGATCGAGCAAAAGCAGATCGTCGAAGGCCGCGCGATTCCGTCCACCTACAGCGGCATTTATCGCGTGGAAGGGAAATCGAAAGTGGATGGCAAAACGGAAAAATTTTTCGCGATCACTCATTTGAACGAAGCGGAAGCCAAAGCGTTGTTTGCGCAAAGTGCCGTTAAGATCGACATGCCCGGCCAGGGAAAAGCTCAATGGGTGAACATCATCTCCACGCTGATCATCGGTGGGCTCGTGATCGGACTGATCCTTTACCAGACGAACATTGGAAAAGCCAAAAGCGCGCAGGTGAAGGAGCGTCCGAACATTCGCTTCGCTGACGTCGCCGGAATCGAGGAGGCGAAGTCTGAAGTGCAGGAGATCGTCGATTTTCTTCGTCACCCGAAGAAGTATCAGAAGCTCGGCGGCAATCTCCCGAAAGGTGTGTTGTTGATCGGGCCTCCCGGAACCGGCAAGACGATGCTCGCCAAGGCCATCGCTTGCGAAGCCGAAGCCAGCTTCTTCAGCGCGCACGGAAGTGATTTCAACGAAGTGTTCGTCGGTGTGGGAGCCAAGCGCGTGCGGCAGTTGTTCAAGCAGGCGCAGAAGGCGAAGCCTGCGATCATCTTCATCGATGAAATCGATTGTGTCGGAAAGAACCGCAAGTTCGACACGCACGGTGAGCATCAGCAGACGATCGACGCATTGCTGGCATCGATGGACGGATTTCAGAGCAGCCAGGGCATCGTGGTCATCGCGGCCACGAATCGCGCCGAAGATCTCGATGATGCGCTGACGCGTCCGGGACGGTTCGATCGGAAGGTGTTTGTGCCATATCCCGACATGAAGGGGCGCCGTGCAATTCTCAAAACCCATGCGAACGGAAAGCCGATCGCGGACGAAACGCGTGCGCTGGATCTCATCGCTCAAACGACGCCCGGAATGTCCGGAGCTGATCTGGCGAACTTGATCAACGAGGCGGCAATTATCAGTGCACAACAGAATCTGAATTCCATCAGCCTGAGCGACCTTGAGGCTGCGCGGGACAAGGTGCGTTTCGGAAAGGAACGCAAATCGATGGTGCTGAAGCAAAGCGAACGCGAGATGGTCGCATATCACGAGGCCGGGCACACGATCGTTCATCTCAACACATCCAAGCTGCCGCCGCTCTACAAGGTGAGCATCGTTCCACGCGGACAGGCGCTGGGCGTCACCACGTTGCTGCCGGACGAGGATCAGAATTTGCAGAGCAAGGAGTTCCTGTTGGAGGAGTTGCTGGTGCTCATGGGGGGAAGAGCTGCGGAACGGACGTTTTTCGGTTCCACGACAAACGGGGCCGCCGGCGACCTCGACATGGCCCGGCGCATTGCGCGGAACATGATTCACAACTGGGGCATGGGCGAGCGCCTCTATTACGAACCTGAAAAGCAGGATGCCGAGTTGGAGATCAATCGGCTGCTCGAAACTGCGGATCGTGATGCGCTGGCGATGATCCAGGCGCAGCGCGAAAACACAGAGAAACTGGCGAAAGCGTTGCTCGAACGCGAGACATTGACTCGCGAGGAAGTGATCGACTTGTTGGAACTCGCCGAGCCGCCGGAAGCGATTCTTCCCGAAGCCGCGGCAGCTTGAAATTTTTGGCCGGCGTGCGGCACCGAAAACCTTGCCGTGACGGGTCCGCACGCCCGGCTGACGTTCGTTTCAATCAGTCCGGTCAGAGTGGAATGATTTCAAAGGGCGGGCGGCCGTGATGGGCTGTCTTTAGAACATCTTTCTTCCGGCGAAGATGCCGATGAGGAGAAGGATGACAAACACGGCGACGAAAAGGAAAAACAGGAACTTGGCAATGCCGGCCGCCGCTCCCGCGATTCCAGAGAATCCCAGTAGTGCTGCGATCAATGCGATGACGAAGAAGATGGCAGCCCATTTCAGCATACGTTTTCCTCCGGTAAACAGGTCTTCATTTTCACGGTGTAACTTCCGTCGGGTGGAAAACGATGTCGCTGGGGAATTTTGCCCACCGTTGAGGATCGCCGATAGCCAATCGCCGACGATATAGACGGTCGATGCCAAGGTGGCGAAGCCGACTACCTTGTTTTACTGATCATGGATAAATGGCAGCACTCGGCAATGGGCGGGCTCTGAGTTGGTTGGTATTTGGAACTTGGGATTTGAGATTTGAGATTTGGGCGCTCAACCATAATCCAACTCCCCCCGGGCTCGCCGTGCCTCCTCTGTGTTGTAAAGCGGATGCGTCGGACGCATTTCGCGTAGAAACTTCCTCCTGTACTCCTTTGCTTTCTCCGCCACTTCACGTCGGTGTTTGATCTCTGGAGTCAGATGGCGCTTCCCCTGGACTTTTGAGGCGTCATTGGCCCCAACCCAGGCAGTGATTTGCCGCGCACACGATTCAGCCAGCGAACGGATTTCTCGCAGTTGCGGAACAAACGTTTTCAAGCGCGGACGATTGCTGATGACCGCTATCATCGACCGAACTTCCCCGGCGGAACCGCGGGCAATCGCGAGGAATGAGTTCAATTCGCTGGTAGTTACACGTTCGAAGCCTTCAGCGATGTTGTTTGAGACCGACAGAGAGGCGCGTTCGAGTTGATTGCGAAACGCTGGTGAAAATGGAGGTTTGGATTCTTCCAAAACGTCCAGAACGCGGTTGTAGAGTTTGGATGCTTCCTGCCAGACCGGCAGTTCCTCGAATTTCTGATATTTTCCCATAAGCCCTTTCCCTGAGTTGATAGCCAATAGCCGATAGCCGATAGCCCATCGCCAACTGCTGACAGCCGACGATACCGATAGCCGAGTTGAGCGAAACCAGTCAATAGCCTCGCCATTTGGCTATCGGCTATTGGCTATTGGCTATCCCACCCTTACGCCCCGTGCGCGCTCTGCGCACCGTCCGCGCCACCACCATCGAGATCGATGAGAATATCCCGCGGTTCCGCTCCCTTGCTCGGCCCCACGATGCCGCGATTTTCCAGCTCATCCATGATGCGCGCCGCACGCGTGTAGCCAAGGCGAAGCCGGCGCTGAAGCAACGACACGCTTGCCTTCTGTTCGCTGCGAATCACTTCAATGCATTGCTCGATCAGCTCCTCATCTTCATCGATTCCACTCTCGCCATCGCTGAAGCTGCTGGCGGGTTTGGAAAGCTGTTGGTGAATTTCCACTTCGTAACTCGGCTTCGCCTGTTTCGCGATGAAGTCCACCACGCTCTGGATTTCCTGATCGGTGATGAGCGCTCCCTGCGCGCGGATGAGCTTGGCCGATCCCGGAGGGAGATAGAGCATGTCGCCCTTGCCGAGCAGCTTGTCTGCGCCCATGGCATCGAGAATCGTTCGCGAATCCACCTTGGCGGCCACCTGGAACGCGATACGCGCCGGAATGTTCGCCTTGATGACGCCGGTGATGACGTCCACGGACGGACGTTGTGTGGCTACGATGCAATGAATTCCCGCCGCGCGGGCCATCTGTGTGATGCGCGCGATTGCCATTTCCACGTCTGCCGGCGCCACGAGCATCAGATCCGCCAGCTCATCGATGATCACCACGATGTAACTGAGCTTCTCCGGAATGATGATGTCGTCCTCGCGCGGAACGACAATTTCCTCGTCCACTTCCACGGCGAAACCTTCCGCTCCGGGTTCCACCTTTTCCTTTTTCGCAGTCAACGGCAGCTCCGGTTCCTGCGGCGGCAACGGCTTGTTCTTGGGGCGTGAATTGAACGAACCGATGTTGCGCACGCCGACCTTGGCGAAAATCTGATACCGCTTCTCCATCTCATTCACGACCCAGCGAAGCGCGAGGATCACTTTCTTAGGGTCCGTCACCACCGGCACAACCAGATGCGGCAGCGCGTTGTATTGCTGTAGTTCGACGACCTTGGGATCGATCATCACGAAACGCAATTGATCGGGAGAGAACTTGTAGAGCAGCGACGCGATGATGGAGTTGATGCAGACCGATTTGCCGGAACCGGTGCTACCGGCGATCAGGCAGTGCGGCATTTCGGCGAGGTCGGCGATGATCGGATGGCCATAGACATCTTTTCCCAACGCGAGCGGAATCTTCGCTTTGCTATTGCGCCATTCATCGGATTCCAGCAGGTCGCGCATGATGACCTTCGTCTTCACGGCGTTCGGCACTTCGATGCCAACAGAGCTTTTTCCGGGAACAGGCGCGAGGATGTTGATGCGTTCGGCCTTGAGTGCGGCGGCGAGATTGTTGTTGAGGCCCTGAATTTTTTCGAGCTTCACGCCTGGCGCAGGATGCAGCTCGTAACGCGTGATTGTCGGTCCCTTGGTGATGTCGCCCAGGGCGACTTCGATGCCGAATTGCGCGAGCGTCTGTTGCATCAGCCGCGCGTTCGCCATCAATTCTTCCTTTGATTCCGTGGGCTTTACCGACAGGTCGGGATGCTGGAGGAAATCGAGCGTTGGCAGCTGGTAGTTTCCGATGATCGGTGTCGATGCGACGGTGATCGGTTTCTTTTTCGGCTGCAGCCGGGGTCTCGGAGCTGGCGACGGCGGATTCGAACCATCGGCAATCGTGATGACCGGTTCGGGTTTGGGCTCGGCGGATTTGTCGTCTGTTTTAACCGCCGCCTTGTCGTCTGATTTCGCTTCGGCGGATTTTCCGAGAATATCCGCGGTCGTCGCAGCGGCAATTTCCTTTGCTGAGATGACTTCGCCTTCCTCGGCAGGTTCTGGTTCCTTGACCGGTTCTGTGCCGGACTTCTTTCCGCGTCCGGGTTTTGCCTGGGGCACGCTCAGGTCGCGAATCGTCGGTTCTGGAACAGGCTGAAGGTCGGCGCCGAGGCCGGAGGCAGATTTTTCAACTTCTTCCTGAAGTTTCTTCGCTTGTTTCTGAAGGTCGCGAGCCTTGCGTTCGAGCACGGCTTCGTCGGAGGTGTCGGATTCGGCTTCTTCGAGCCGCCCGCGCAACCAGTCGCCGAGCTGGAATCCTGTGAGGAAAACAATGCTGACGAGCCCGATGGCCGCGTAAACGATGGTTGCGCCAATGGGGCCGAGCAGTGAGAAGCCAAACTCGTAATTGTGCGTTTGCCCGTAGGTGAGAAATCCGAGCATGCCGCCAACGTTCGGAACGCCGAGCTTTAGATGGAAATTTCCCAGCCAGCCGGCCGTGCCGGCGAGATAAAGCAGCCCGGTGAGCGATACCAGCAGGCCGACGCTCCAGAGCAACGACCAGCGCAGCCTCTCGCAAAGGTAATGAAGAAATCCGAGCAGGTGCGCGGCGCCAAACATCGCCAGCAACAACGGCACGAGATAGCCCACCACGCCAAACGCAAGAAATACGAACCAGGCAAGATAGGCTCCGATCGGTCCGATCCAGTTATGCGGTGGTTTGTTGGGAGGATTGTGGATTGCCGCAATGTCCCAGCTGTCGAACGACCACTGCGCCAGCAGCAGCAGCACGGCCGCGATCAGTAGAGCGACGCCAATGACGTCGTCCAAGCCGCGACGGGGTGAACTGTTTTCCGCAGATGCCTTTCGTGCCATTGGCTCAGAGTAAAAACCGCAATCTTAACTTAAAAGAGGAAAGTAGGCGCGATTGGGAAAGGCTGGGGTCATCGTGACCCCTTGGTGAAGATTCATGTGCGGAGCACTCGCCGCAAGGATGCGCTGCTGCGGCTCCTCCGAAGGAGCCGCAGCACGCTGGGTTGGCGTGAAAACGGAAAATCAACCCTGATGAATGATCGAATCCCGCTGGGATTCTCCAACGGCTCACGCTTTCGCCAGCTTCCCATCCGACACCTTCGATTCGCCGGACGCTGTTTCCGCCTCGTTCCCATTGCCGGTCGCATGCGAAGACTCCAGCACGCGGATCGGTTCGTAAAACGTGTCGCGCTGCACCGGAATGCGGCCGGTTTCCCGAATGGCTTTGATCATCTCCGCTTCGGTCTGAAGCTGCGGCGATGTCGCGCCGGCCATGTGGAAAATGTGTTCCTCAATGATCGTTCCGTGCAGGTCATCCGCACCATAGCTCAATGCCACCTGCGCGAGTTTCATTCCGAGCCCGACCCAATACGCGGTGATGTGATCGAAGTTGTCCAGGTAGATGCGGCTGACTGCAATCGTCCGCAACGCATCGAAACCGGTCGGCGGCGTTTTGACCGGGATGTTGTTGTTCTCCGGTTGATACGCGAGCGGAACGAATCCAACGAAACCTTTGGTTTCATCCTGCAACGCGCGGAGCTGGCGCAGATGATCGACGCGATCCTCAAGCGATTCCACATGCCCGAACAGCATCGTGCAGGTGCTGCGGCCGCCGAGCTTGTGCCACGTGCGATGAACGTCGAGATATTCCTCCGCCGATTCCTTGCCCTTCGCAATCGCACTGCGGACTTCTTTGCGAAAAATTTCCGCGCCACCACCGGTGAGTGAAACCAGCCCTGCTTCCTTGAGTTCAATGAGTGTCTGTTCCACCGACTTCTTCGCGAGCCATGCGAGATGAAGAATTTCAATCGCAGTGAAACATTTCAGCTGAAGCCTGGGGATTGCGGATTGAGGATTGCGGATTGCGGAATCGTCGTTCAGCGCGCTAAGGGCCTTCAACATGTCTGTGTAATAGCTGAAGGGCAGTGACGGATGCAGGCCACCGACGATGTGCAGTTCTGTGATCCCGAGTTTCAACGCTTCGCGGGCCTTTTCGACAATCTGCGGAATCGTGAGTTCGAAGCCATCCGCATCGCGCTTCTTGCGGGCGAACGAGCAGAACTGACAGGAAAGAATGCAGTAGTTCGAGTAGTTGATGTAGCGGTTGATGATGTAGCTCGCGCGTTCACCAACTTTTTTGCGGCGCACGAGATCGGCGATGGCGCCCAAGGCGTTCAGATCCTTGCTTTCGAACAATCGAAGGGCATCCGCCTCAGAAATCCGTTCGCCGGCGGCGACCTTGTCATAAAGATCGCGCAGTTCACTGCGTTGAACGAAAAAATGCATCGCCGATACTAGAGCAGTTTTTCTGCGTCATGGCAAACGCCGCGGGGAGCATAATTTCTTAGCCACAGATGAAACACAGATTGAACACAAATGAGAAATGGCTCTTTCTCACACGCTGGATGAAGACTGGCTGGAAAGAGAAATCTTCCTCCCAAATCCGTGTTTCATCTGTAGCCAAGTCTGCTGTGGCCAAGTCAGATCGGTGGCTAAGAACTGAATGCCCCGAACAACGCCCGCATCTCTTCTTCAACCTGCGCGGGATCGCTCAGCGTATGACGAATTTCGTCGCGCAGCAGTTCTCGATAGCGCTTGCGCAGCCGGTGGACGATGACCCGAACGGCGCCTTCATCGAGCCCGAGCTTTCTTGCAGGTTCAGCGTAGGAAAGAGCGCCTTTGCCGGCGGTGAGAAAGATTTTCAGTTCGGCAAACTGTTGTCCGCGTCCATCCGCTTCGCATTCCTGTTGCAACCGTCCGACGACCTTCCCGAGCAACGCCAGGGCCCATTCGCGATCGAACGCTTTGTCAGGACTCGGCTCTGCAGTCGCGGCGACCTGGAACTGTGTGTCTGCCGTGGACCAATCCAGGGACAACAGCGCTTCGCCTGCGCCGCGCTTCTGCCGCCGCGAACGTTTCCAGTCGTTGATGAGAAAGTGTTTCAACGACGCGAGCAGGAAGGCGCGGAAACGTCCACGCTCGGCATTCACGCTGCCGAGATAATTCTTCTCAAGGAACCGTGTGAAGAACGCCTGAGTCAGATCTTCCGCATCCTCCTTTGAATAACCGCGCCGGCGCACATAAGCGTAGAGCGGATACCAGTAGGTCCGGCAAAGCTCCTCCAGAGCACGATCCGAATCCGGCGTGTGCCGCCGCCCCGCGGCGAGCACGACAGTCCAGTGCGTCGTGGCGAAGATGTCGCGCGCACCTGTGCCCGACCGCTGCGTTGAGGAGTCTGCTGTTGTCAAAATCGGCATTGGATAGACCTGAGATGGATCCGGATAAACGATGGTGCGGTGCTGCAGTTCATCTCTCCGTTTTTGGAGTTGTTGAAAGAACACGATAACGGATTTTTATTCGTGGAGGATCCCGCAGAACGTCCGTGATTTGCATCACTCCTCGTGTTCCCCCACCGGTTTGAAAGGCGAAAGTCAGCGGCAGCATTTGTACTTTGTCCTTCAGATAGAGCTCGCCATATCCGGTGGACGTTTCACGCGCGACAACTTCGAAACCGGCCATTGCCTTCTCGAACGCCGCCAAAGAGGGTTCGAGCCAGTCTTCCTGCGGATAAGCGGTCAACTTGAACCGACGCGGGACTGTCACCCGGCTGTTTGCACTCAAATCGGCGAGAATGTCTCCCTCCACCGCTTTCAACCATTGCTGTCGGTTTTCAAGCGATTTGGAGGAATCTGGAACGGTTAGCATTTTGCCCGAGCTGAACTGCAATGCATGCTCGCGCGGCTCATGAATGTCATAGAGGGTGCGTTCGATGACCGGCCCGAAACCCGCAGACCTCGGCAGAGGGACCGGAGGTGCAGGGTTGGAGCCGTGACCGATGGCTGAGCCGGTAACAGCAATGTCATTCTCGCGCCTCGTCAAAATCACTCCGGCCTGCGTGCGAAGCAGATCCTCAATTCTTGCAATTGCCTGGCTTCGCGTCAGGGGTGTTTCGGATGTATAAAAAATCTTCGATGGATTCGACCAAACTTCCCGCGAAACATCGAGTCTCGAGCCCGCCATCTCCGCGTAGATTGCCAGAACTCGCGGCACATCCAGGCCCTTGAAATCAATATGGCCAGACGGCAGGTCACTCGATTGTGACTGCGATGCATTTCGATCGTTTTGCGCAACTCGTGCCCGTGCGTCCGCCAGGGCCGTACGCAGTTTCGGATGATCCAGCGCCTGCACCGCGCGCTCACCGATACGCTCCGCTTCCGCGGTCTTGCCGCAACCAACGAGAATCTCGACCAGTTCACGCGCCTGCCTGATGAAAAAGGTGTCCTCCCGACTCGCATCGGAAAAGGCGCCTGGAATTGGCGCCGCAGGGAGTGTCGGTGTCGGCACGAGGTTTGTTTGGACCGAAGAAGGTTCAGGCACCCGCAAGGTTCGGACCGGGACGGTTCTTCCATCCGTCAGCTCCTTCAATCGATTCCGTGACTGGAGCATTCGAGCAAAGGCTTCATTGGGATCGCCCAGGAATCGCAGGCAAATTGCGTATTCCTGATGCTCTACCAGCAATGTTTGAATGTAGGGATAGCACTGTTTCGCGAGGGTCAGATCTCGATCAATCGTTTCCTTGAACAGCTCACAGGTGGCTTTTTCATCGTCGAGCTGACGGTTCAAAGCGGCGATGTCTGTGAATAATTCCGCGTATCCGCTTTGCTTGAACCGCGACACCTCCTGATCCCGCAAGGCTGCGAGGACAGTTCGTGCTCTCGGATAACGCCTTCCCAGTTCATTCCAGTGCATGATGCCGAACGAGTTTCGAACGGATCGACTTTCTTCGTATTCATTTCCGTGGAGGTAATACCAGAGCTGTCGTTGAAGAGCGCCTTCGTAATCGCCCCTGTTCATGAACGTCCGAATCTCGTCCTGAATTCGGCTCACGTCAGGCATCTCTCCAGGCAGGACATCCGGCGCCCAGCTGTTGGTGACCAGGGCTTCTTTCAGCACGATTGAATTCAGCTCAGGCGTTGATGAATCCAGCAACGGTGCATTCGTGGGGAAATTCCCCTGATGATCCGAGCGATATCTGCCTCTTTCTGGGCCCAACAACGAAAAGACGCCTGAGACCACCGCGATCACCACAAGCAAGACGGCCCATTCCAGCCCAAGGGATTTTCGAGGCGCACTCTTGAACCAATTCCGAATGTCCTGGCGAATCAGGACGGCATACATCCACCCGCCGATCACAACTATTGCAAAAATATATAGCGCGTTGCTCAAACGGGGGTTCAATTCAATCATAAAGCGGAAACCCGAGAGGGCCAGCAGAGCGGCGACAGAAATCATCCCGAAAAAGAGAAGCAGGCATCCGATGGCAACCTTTCTCCAGAATGGCTTCGCCCGCCAAAGTCCCACCGCAATCGGCAGTCCGAAAACTCCTGGATAGAAAAAGAACCACGACATCGATCCGGTTCCTATTGTCTTCCCGATGCGTAATAAAGAAGGAATGCTCGAAACAAAAAACAGGAGTGAAACCAACGCCAGTCTCCAGGGCAGCCCAAACACCTTGATTCCCTGAACGGACGGCGGAGCAACCGGGCGGGTTCCTTCCGGGGTGTTTTCCGGCTGTGGCCAAACACGACGCCGACGATGCATGTAAAGTTCTGCCAAAGCGGCCACGACGAGCGGCAGGAACATCCATTGCATCGCCCGTTCGCTGTGCTTCCCGTCCACGAACATATAAACAACCACCCCCAACACGACAACCACAGCAATCCCCCACAACAGCCGGACAAGCGATTCCAGATTCAGAACGGGTTGAAATAAAACCTTCAACAATGTTGAAGCGGTGCCCGTTGTTTCCGCTTTCTCACTTTCTGCTTTCTGCTCTTCTTTCTCCATCTCCGCAATCGTTTCCACCTGCGTCTTGAGAATGCTCGCCTGCTGATAACGCAACTCCGGCTTCTTCTCCAAGGCGCGAAGAACCACTTCGTCGAGCCGGACGTCGATGGCGACTTTCTTCGAAGGCGGTTCAATGCGTTTGCCCGGAAGTTCGCCGGTGAGCATCTGGTAGAAGACGACGCCCAGGGCGTAGATGTCGGCGCGATGATCCACTTCAAGCGGACGTTCCATCTGCTCGGGCGCCATGTATTGCGGCGTGCCCATCACTTTGCCGGCATCCGTCAGTTCCTTTGGGGCGGGCTGTCCAGCCTGCGGGTTCGTGGGACTTTCCAGTCCCGTGCTTGCCGTTTCGGAACTGATGACTGGAGAACCGCCAGAATCGGCAGACGCGGACGTCTGTCCTGCATTCGCAACGATTTTCGCCAATCCAAAGTCCGCCACCTTCACGCGTCCGCGGCGATCGATCAGGATGTTCTCCGGTTTGATGTCGCGATGCACGATGCCCTGATCATGCGCGAACTGCAGCGCATCGCAGATTTGTGGAACGATGGCGAGTGCCTCGCGTGAGGAGACGCGTCCGGCGAGCAAGAGCTGTCGGAGCGTGACTCCGTCCACGAATTCCATCAGGAAGTAATACAGCGGAGCAGAGGGGAAAAGGGGCTGAGGGGCTGAGGAGATTTCAGTCCTGCCCCCTTTCTCCTCTTCTCCTTTTCCCCCTTTCTGTTCAGGTTGAACGACGCTTCCAAACTCAAACAGCGTCACGATTCCGGGATGACTCAACTTCGCCAGCGCCCTGGCTTCGCGCGTGAAACGTTCAGCAAAGGCGGGATCACTCCCGATTCCGGGTGGAAGAATCTTGAGGGCGACAATGCGATCGAGCTGTTTCTGTCGTGCTTTGTAAACCGCGCCCATGCCGCCCTTGCCGATCAGTTCGAGAATTTCCAGCTGCGGAAACAGTGGCGCGAGTTCTGAAACAGATGGCGGTTCGAAGGGAGCGCTGCCGCCGGTTGCAGTTTCTGTTGCGGCGCCCTGCTTCAAAAGGCACGACGGGCACAATCCGGCGAGCGCACCCGGAGTAAGCGGCGTTCCGCACTGCGGACATTTTGTTTCGTCCGACATCGATGGATTGAGTTTTACCGTTCCCATGCCTCCATCAGAAGCAAATTGGACGGAACGTTACACGGTTTCTGCAACAAAGAACTGGCCCATTGAAAACCTCTCCTGACACAATCGCGCATCCATGAAACGCGTTCCGCTCCATGTGCAGATTCTCGCGGCGATTCTTCTGGCGGTTGTTGTCGGCACGCTCTCCGGAACACAGGGCGGCATCGGCGATTTCAAGTTTGTCGCGATATTCGGTTTTGTCGGCGACCTGTTTCTCCGCGCGTTGAAAATGCTGGTGGTTCCGCTCGTGGTTTCGGCGGTCGTCACAGGCGTGGCAGGCATCGGCGCCACTCATGGGTTCGGACGGTTGAGCCTCAAGACGCTCGGCTACTATTTCACCACGACACTTCTCGCGGTGTTGATGGGACTTTTCATGGTCAACCTGATCCGGCCCGGCGAAGGCGGAACGGTTTTGAACAATCTGGAATCGATCGAAGCCGGGCAGGCGCAGCTTGCAAAAATGGAGAACCGCGGCTGGTCGGACATCGCCAACATCTTTCAACGACTCGTGCCCGAGAACGTGATTCAATCCGCGGCCGATGGCGACATGCTGGGACTGATCTTTTTCAGCCTGATTTTCGGCCTCTGCCTCAGCCGGATCGGAATCGAGCGCCGGACATCGATCCTGAACTTCTTTCAGGGTGTGAACGAAATCATGCTGATGATGACGCATCTCGTGATGCGCATCGCGCCGATCGGAGTGTTTGCGCTGGTGGCGAAGGTGTTCGCGACGACAGGTCTCGATGTGTTGCGCCAGGTGGCGCTGTTCTTCGTAACCGTGCTGGCCGGTCTTGCCGCGCACATGTTCATCGCTCTGCCGCTGTTGATGTGGATTTTTGGACGAGTAAATCCGATCTGGCATTTCCGCGCGATGGCACCTGCACTGATGACTGCGTTCTCAACAGCTTCGTCGGCGGCCACATTGCCGCTCACGATGGAATGTCTGGAAAAGCGTGCCGGAGTTTCGAATCGCACGACGGGCTTCGTGCTGCCGCTGGGGACGTCCATCAACATGGACGGGACCGCGTTGTATGAATGCGCGGCGGTGTTGTTCATCGCACAGGCGTATGGATTGGAACTGAGCTTTGCCACGCAGCTCAGCGTTGTGATTCTGGCGCTGCTCACGAGCATTGGTGTCGCGGGAATTCCTGCCGCCAGTCTTGTCGCGATTCTCATCATCATGAAAGCGGTTGGAGTCCCGGCCGAAGGACTCGGACTTATTCTTGCAGTCGATCGGATTCTCGATATGTGCCGCACTTCGGTGAATGTGTTCAGCGACGCGTGTGGCGCCGTGATCATCGGGCGGAGCGAAGGGGAGACGGGAATTTTGGGGAAGGGAGAGTGATGAGTGAATATGTGAAGGCGTGAAGGCGTGAAGGCGTGATTACGGGATTGAAGCGTTTTCGGCGATCATCCGGGGACACTCTGTCAGTCTAACTCTCATTAACACCGTGCTTCAGCGCGGTGGGTAACAGCGACGGTGATTCAGCTGTTTAAACAGCTTTTGGGCCCCGCTCCGACGAAACCGTTGGAAACGGCTCTTCAATCCATCTCAGGCTCACCGCGCTCAAGCGCGGTGTTAATGAAAAAACGCCGCTTCACATCCCGGTTGTCCGATGGAGGCTTTTCCATTTTTCCACCTTACCGTTCCTTGCACGATTCCGAAGCGATTGCTAGCGTGCGGGCCATGAAACCGACTTTCACGCTGGTGACGGCAATTCTCCTTTTTCTTTCCACGTCCACGTCCACGTTCGCGCAGAGTGAAGATGGCTTTGTGAGCATTTTTGACGGGAAAAGCTTCGCTGGCTGGAAAATGGCGGTCGAAAACACGAACACCTGGAAAATCGAGGACGGCGCTTTGGTGACGCGCGGTGATCGCTGCCACCTGTTCTACGTCGGCGACGAAAAGCCGTTCAAAAACTTCGAGCTCAAAGTCGATGTGATGACCGAGACCAATTCGAACGGCGGCATCTACTTTCACACGGCGTATCAGGAACGCGGCTGGCCAACCGTCGGTTTCGAAAGTCAGGTCAACGTGAGCCACAGCGACTGGAAGAAAACCGGCAGCCTCTACGACGTCGTGAACCTCGGGCACACACCTGCCAGGGATTACACCTGGTGGACGCAACACATCACCGTCAGAGACAACAAAGTCACCGTGCGCATCGATGGCACAATTGTGTTGGAATACACCGAGCCACCCGGCGCCCAAGCGGGCAAGTCTTTCACGCGCAAGCTCAATGAAGGAACGTTCGCGTTTCAGGCGCACGATCCAAAGAGCGTGGTTCGATTCAAGAACATCCGCGTGAAGCGCCTCGACTGATTCTACCGATTCGATCACAACGCCGAAAAAATAAGCGCGGCGTGACATCCCCAGAATCCGAGTGAGTTGGACATTGTCGTCCGGACAACTCCTGCCCGTCCGATCTGCGGCACGGCATCGATCGCGCACAGTGGATCGGGATTGTGACATGTTGCGGTGGGGGGAATCTGCTGACGCCGAATGGTTTCAATGCCAATGATCGCTTCGATCGCCGGCGTTGCGCCGAGGCAATGTCCGGTGACCGGTTTTGTGGACGAACACGGCAGATGAACCGCCCGTTCACCAAACACAGATTTTACCGCAGCCGCTTCCGCGCGATCGTTCATTGCAGTTCCGGTTCCGTGCGCGTTGATATAATCGATGTCGTCCAGTGAAAGGTCGGCAACGCTCAACGCTTCGCGCATGACCTGAATCAGTCCAGCGCCCGCTTCATCGACGCCGGTTCGTCCTGAGAGATCGAAGCCGGAAGCCCAGCCTGCCAGACGCGCCAGTGGTTTTGCGCCGCGAGCCTGGGCCGATCGAAGCAATTCGAGCACAAGAAACGCGGCACCTTCGCCCAGCACCATTCCGTTTCGATTCCGATCGAACGGACGACAGGCGAACGCGGCGTCCGGATGACTTCCAAGCACACCCGCCGCGTCCAGTTGCGAAAATGTCGATGAATGGAGCGGCGCCTCCGTTCCACCCGCCAGCATCATCTCGGCTTTGCCCAAAAGAATCTGTTCTGCCGCAAATGCAATCGCGTTCGCCGCAGAAGCACACGTGGCGGACAATGTGACACCGGGACCTTTGATTCCGAACCCATGTGCAAGTGCGCCGGCTGCGACACCAAAAGTGCTGTCGGCGCCGAGCGACGGCGGAAAGCGCGGGTCTCCTGCGCGAGCAAACGATTCCGCGCTTTTGTGCAAGGGACCACGCGAAGTTCCAACGGAAATTCCGATTCGTTCCGCATCCACGTTCTTCACGCTCGCGCCTGTCCATGCCTGTTGCGCAGCGATCCACGCCATCTGCACAGAACGATCCATTCTCCGGACGAAACGCAAATCGGGAATCCGGACGTCGATCTCCGGAGCGCGGCACGCGGGTTTCGAAAAATCGGGATGGGTTTGCGCGGAAGGTTTTCCAGCCAGCACGTTTTCCATCAACTCATCCACCGAGACGCCGGCCGCCGTGAAACAGCCCATTCCTGTGATCACGATGGGCGATTCTTTGAGCAATTGATTAAACGCAGATTTCATTTCGCTGCCGTGGTGTTTGATGACGAAAACATTTCAGCAAATCCGTTCCGCACTGTTCCGGTTGTGCGATCCAATGCGGCTTCAGTTGATTCACAATCCATTCGCCCGCAGCGTTCCAGTCCGAATTGCGGGATAGGAATTCTTGCGGAACCGGTTCGCACACGCGCACGCGGTAACGCCAGTCGCCTTCATTGGAAATGATGCACGGAAAAAGAGTTGCCTGATATCGAACCGCCAGCCGGATTGCGCCGGTCGCGATCTGAATTCTCCAACCGTCATCGAATGGAACTTCAATCTGTTTTCCCGCCGGACCGTCGATGGCCACGAGCAATGGAATTCCCGCTCCTGCAAATGTCGTTGCGTCACGCAATTGATCCAGACAGATCACGGTGGGCTGGTCGGGACGCGCGTGAATGCCGTCGAGCAGTTGGCTGCGCGGATCACGCTTCGCCGATGCCGCGCCGATCAGAATCGCCGCAGGAATTCCGGCCGCACGAAGCCACGATCTTAAAAGTGAATAGGGGCCATAATGGCAAAACGCGAGAATCACCGGTTGCCGGGCATCCACTGCAGCTCGCAATGGATCCAATCCAATCAGCTCGCATCGATCGGACCATTTCGGCTCCGCAAGGCGATCCTGAAAATAGCGAACGGTCTGGTTGAGATAACTGTTTGCACGGAGTTGGACTCGTTTGGATCGTGTCCAGTTCACTTTCAGTGGCCTGGGAGCGTTCGGATTCGTCAACGGCTTGAAGCCGGCATTCACCTCGGCGCGAAGTGACGCGAACGGCTTCAGCAGCGAATGCAGCCGCGAAACCGACCAGCGTCGTTCGACATTTCGCAGTGCCGCAAATCGGAGCTCAGCCAATAGTTTCCGCATCGCGGAAAACAGTAACGGCTTTTGCGCGAAATGCACGATTCGAGCGAATGGCTTGAGAATTGTGCAACCACGGATGAACACGGATGGACAAGGATGAGGGTGGAAGTTAGCTCGGCCATTTTTACAGCGCTTTAATGTTCGGGTCCGGATTTGAGAGACGACTCTTTATCTCTGTACATCGGTGTTCACCCGTGGTTGAAAGTTCATCGAATGAATATTTGCGCCCGGAATTGACCGCTCCTCCGGATTGGCGTAGAGCATCGGCATGGGACCAACTCTGACGCAGAGTCCGTTTGCAGTGCTGACCTTTATTGTCGCGCCGGCGATTCTCACGAATGCCACGAGCGTGCTGGCGATGAGCACGATCAATCGGCTGCTGCGCACGCGCGACCGGATGCATCAGTTGTTCGCGGAGTCCAAAAACCCGGCGCATCAGAACACGCCGCTTTTCCTGAATCAGGTTTCACGTGTGGAACGCCAGGCCATCCGTCTGCTCACGGCATTGCGCTGGATTTACGTTTCGCTCGGTTCCTTTGCAGCAGCGAGTCTTGTGACATTGCTTGGCGCGCTGGTCAGCCACAACGGAAGCGAGTCCACCACGCGCATCATCATTGGCGCCGGCCTGCTGCTCGGGTTGTCGGGTGTCACGGGTTTGATTGGCGGCTGCGTGAATCTGTTTCGCGCCACACAGATTTCCCTCCAGAACATTCGCGAGGAGGCTCGGTTGATTCGGGAACGATCATCCGAGCGTCTCGCTGGTTAAGCGGAAATGTTCGAATAAGAACGGCACGGTAGAATCCTTGACGATTTCACCGCCGGTTTGAATACCGGTTGCCGTTTGAATACCGTTCAACGATGACCGAACGCCGCATTGCGATTGTAGGCGGAGGAGCCGCCGGCTTCTTCGCTGCACTGGCGTGTTCGGAAACCAACCCGACGGCGCGCATCGCCATTTTCGAGAAAAGCAGCCAGTTCCTTTCAAAGGTCCGAATTTCCGGCGGCGGCCGCTGCAACGTCACTCACTCACTCTTCAACGATCGCGAATTTGCGCGGCGTTATCCGCGAGGCGGCTCCGCGCTCATCGGCGCCTTCAAACAATTTCAGGCCAGCGACACCGTCGAATGGTTCCAGCGGCGCGGAGTGAAACTCAAGACGGAGCCGGACGGAAGAATGTTCCCGATCACAGATTCGTCCGAAACGATCGTGCAGTGTCTGCTCGAAGGAGCACGTCGCGCCGGCGTTAAGCTTGTCACTGGCGCCGAAGTGCGATCGGTCGAACGGGGCGACAATGGTTTTCGACTTCAGCTTTCCACAGGTGATACAGACGAGTGCGATCGGTTGCTGATGGCCACAGGCGGCTGTCGCACGGCGGCGTTGGGACAACTGGCCGTGTCGCTGGGGCACAGTCTGCAAGCGCCGGTCCCGTCGCTGTTCACGTTTCATATTCCGATCGGCTGGTTGCGCGAACTGGCCGGTGTTTCGCTTGAAGATGTGGAACTTTCGATTCGGGAACTGCAGCTGTCCGAGCGCGGCCCACTGCTGCTCACTCACTGGGGATTGAGCGGACCGGCGGTTCTCCGACTGTCAGCCTGGGGCGCCCGGCAGTTGTGCGAGAAGAATTATCAGGTCCAACTTCAGGTGAACTGGCTTCCCGGCTGGAATGAAGCCAGGCTCGCCGAAGAAATCGCCAATCGACGAAAGCAACACCCGGCGCGGATGATCGCGAACAGTCCGATCCCGCCGCTTCCGACCCGGCTCTGGGAAAAGCTCGTTCTGGCCAGCAACATTGCGGTCGATGCCCGTTGGGCGGGTTTATCCAAGGCGGCGCAGCATCGGTTGATTCTCCAACTGCTGCGGACCGAGCTGCCCGTTTCGGGAAAAAGCCTGAACAAGGATGAGTTTGTCACCTGCGGCGGCGTGCGGCTGAAAGAGGTGAATTTTAAAACGATGGAAAGCCGCATCTGTCCGGGTCTTTTCTTCGCAGGCGAGCTTCTCGACATCGACGGCATCACCGGCGGATTCAATTTCCAGGCGGCCTGGACCACCGGCTGGATAGCCGGACGCTCCATGGGAGCTGAGTAGTCCCGTTTTTCGCGGAATAACAGAACCCGATTCAAGGAACGGTTCAATCCGGGAGAAATCACTCAAGAACGACGTTCTGAAAGCCGATGTAGAGCAACGGATTGCCGGCACTATGAACTACATCGCTGCGCGTCCGAATCGTTGCGATGACGTCGATATTGCGAGCTTTCATGCGCGTTCTGATCACGGGCGCCTTCGAGCTCCTCGTGCTTGCCGCCCCGCGTTCAAATGCCCAGCCTGCCGCTCCGCTCGCTTCAAGGACATTGACCAACCTGTTCGAGATCTGGTCGATGTCACTGGAGGACCGGCGAAAGGCTTACCCGATTGAATTCGAGTTTGAAGTTCATTACTGGGATCGTCTGTGGAACGTGGCGTGGGGAAAGGTTTATGACGCTCCATCGTTTCTCCCCTTCGCAAATTGCCCATATCCGCTCAAGCCCGGCTCCCGTTTTTCGCTTTCGGGCGTCATTTTTCCCGACCGCGAACAGTTCGACTGGAACCGCACCACTCTGACACCGCTCGGAGAAAGTCCGCTCAAGTTCGAACCCATTGAGGGGCTCAATGCCGGACAACAGTACGCTTCCAGGCTCGTGTCCGTGAACGTCCTCGTGGATGCCGCCTCCGAGGATCCCGGGCGCTGGAATCTTCGGGTGTTGGATACCCATGCGTCGGCGAATGCGATCGTGATGGCGAGCACAAACATCCTCCGGATCACCCCGGGGGATTATATCCGGCTTTCGTGCGTGTATTTTCCGCAGTTTGACAAGGACGGACAGCTTAAGGAAACAACGCTCTTCGTCCCGCGTGCTGAAGATGTTGTCCTGATTGGCAATCTGAACACCGATCCAAGATTCGAGGCTTTGCGGCGCAAGAGTGAGGACATTCGCGAGGATTCTCGGACCAATCGTTATTATGTGGTCGAGGGCATTGTTCGAAATCACGAACCAGGAAAATGGCTGACGATCTGGGACGAAACCGGACAAATCACCATCCAGAGCGAACAAACACTGCCCGTCCGCATCGGTCAACGCGTCCGCGCCTTCGGAAAACCGCAGTTGCTCGGCGTCGAACGCTTCCTTCGCGGTGGATTATATCGCCCGGTTCATAGCACCTCTGGAACCTCCAGCGGAGAAATCGTCCCGGATCGGTTTTATCTGGCCGAACAAATCCGCACCTTTCGTGTGAAACGCGGTCAGCAGCCTCCTCCAGTCAGTCTGCGCGCCACGGTCACATGGTCGGATACCAATGTTCCCTTCGCCTATGTGCAAGATGCCAGCGGCGGACTGAAAGTGCTCAACCCCACCTGGATCGGAGTGGGCGCAGCGAACCCCGGCGCAATCGTTCGTGTGGAAGGAACGATTGTCGAAGGTGAATTTGTCCCCGCAATAACCAATGCCGTGCTCACGCGCGTTGGATGGGCAGGCGGCCCCGACGCGCCGTTCGTCAGCCTGGAACAGGCGATGACAGGCGTGCATGACGGACGGGTGGTCCAGATGCGTGGTTATGTCCGCCAGGCAACGCCAACGAACGGTCTGATCTGCCTCAATCTGAGCACCAGCTGGGGTGAGATTCTCGTTTACCGGCAAGGCCGTGAAGGAGTTGAATCTCTCGCGGAATCAGTCATCCGCGTCGCCGGGGTCTGCGTCGCTCGCGCCAATTCCCGGCACCAGCTCACAGGAATCGAGCTCTGGTCCTCCGAGGATTCCGATCTCAAGATCGAGGAACCCAAACCCGATGACATCTTTGCGCTGCCGCTCAAATCGTTGGGCAGCCTTCGCCAGTTCAGCATCGAACGCGCCCTGAACCGCCGCGTCCTCACCTCGGGCACCGTCGTTCTCCATTCGCCGGGACAATACGTTTACATCCAGGACGGCGAAGACGGTGTGTTCGCACTCAGCCGGCAAACGAACCGTCTCGATGTCGGCGATCGTGTTGAGATCGTAGGATTCCCCGGCAACGAAGGCCGCAAGTTCGTTTTGCGCGAAGCATCATTCCGCAAGATTGCCTCAGGCCGGGAACCCTCTCCCACACCAATCAACGCAGCCGATGCGGTGAATCTGGAACTGGAAGGTCTGCTTGTGACGACCGAGGGCACCGTGTTCAACACGATCCGGAAGAACAATTCGCTGGTCCTCCTGATTCAGGCGGGTCAAAGGGTGTTCGAGGCACACCTGGACAGTGAATCGGATTTGAGCTCCGAACTGGCAAATCTGGAGAACGGTGCGTTGATCTCGGTCACCGGCGTTTACAAGATTCAAAGAGACGAACACGGCGCACCGCGGTCATTCATGCTTCACCTGCGTCGGGAAAACGACGTGGCCATCCTGGAGGCGGCGCCGTGGTGGACGTTTGGCCGGCTTCTCCTGGTGCTGCTCGCCGTTGCGGCAATCTCCGGCGTGGCGCTGATCTGGGCGCTCGTCATGTCGCGCAAGAACAACATGCTTCACCACGCACAGACCGCGCTGAAGCAGGCGAATGACGAACTCGAACTGCGCGTGGAGGAACGCACGCAGGAACTCAAGGACCAGGTAGAGGCGAAGGAAAAAGCCCGCGCTGAACTCGCTCTCACCCAGCGCCGACTGATCGCCGCCTCCCGCCAGGCCGGCATGGCCGAGGTCGCCACCGGCGTGCTGCACAACGTTGGAAACGTTCTCAACAGCGTCAATGTCTCCACGACATTGATTTCAGAACGCCTGCGGAATTCCCGCATCGAACTCGTCTCCAAATGCGCCGGCCTTCTCAAAAAGCCCGCGCAGGAACTCGTTCATTTCCTCACCGAAGATCCACGTGGCAAAACATTGCCCGGCTATCTGGAACAGCTCGGACATAATCTCGAACAGGATCGAACCTTCCTGCGCACAGAGATGGATTCGCTCGCGAAAAACATCGAGCACATCAAGGTGATCGTCTCCATGCAGCAAAGCCACGCCAAGTCAGGCGGCGTCCTCGAAGAAGTGGAGCCCAAAGACCTGCTTGATGACGCGATTCAGATTCAAAGCGCAGGACTCGAACGACATGGCATCCGGGTGGTGCTCGACTGCGAAAGAGTTCCGCGCCTTCTCGTGGATCGCCACAAGGTGCTTCAGATTCTGATCAATCTCATCAGCAACGCAAAATGGGCTCTCGAGCATCGTGAATCCGGGCGCGAGCTCAAATGCTCGTTGCACCAGATCAACGGCTCGCGTGTCCAGTTCGCAGTTGAAGACAACGGCATCGGCATCGCCCCGGAAAATCTAAATCGCATTTTCACTCAAGGTTTCAGCACGCGAAAAGGCGGCCATGGCTTTGGACTGCACAGTGGCGCCAATTCTGCCCGTGAACTCGGCGGCAGCCTAACCGTCCACAGCGAAGGTCCTGGTCACGGTGCGCGATTCGTTCTCGAACTGCCCATCGACCCGGAAAAAAATTCCGCAAGCGAGGACGCGTCCATCGCGACCGCCGCGGCCTGATCTCTGTTTCGTTTCAAACGGATTCAGGTCTGCGCCTCGGCACAACACCGACTCCGCGATAGGCAAAGAGAAAATAGCCGAACACGCCCGCGACCATCAGCGCCAGCCCGTTCCAGAACAGCGGCCATTTCGGATGGGCTGGACCACCGGCAGTTGAAAACCAGAGCCCCGTTCCGAGATAACCCAAAAGGTTTCCAACGCCACCGTTCATCAATGCCATCAATGCCTGCGCCCGCGCACGCCAGCCAGGTTCGACACGTTGATCCAGATAAATCTGCGCCGTGATGAACACGAGTGTGAACGAAACGCCGTGCAGGATCACACCCGTCATCAGGCCCGCCGGAACATCCAGCGCACTCATCACAAACCGGACCACGCCAAACGCCAGGCCGCAGGCAAAAATCCACTTCAACCGCCACTTCAACAGCAGTTTCCCAAGCGCGAACATTGCAATCACTTCCGTGACCTGCCCCAGGCTCATCCATGCCGAGGTGCGTTCGAATCCAAGTTCCCTCAAATGCGGCGGCGCATACGGATAAAATCCTGCAATCGGGATCGCAAACAACGCCACGGTCACGAAAACGACCCGATGATCGCGATGACGCAGCAATCCCAACGCATCCAGACCGAGTCTTTGGCGCAGCGTGAGCTTTTGCAGCGATTTTGGAGTTTCAACCCGTGGCAGAAACCATGTGAACACTCCGACCAGACACCACGCAATCGCCCCGCTGAATCCCGCCAGCGGCGAAGTATCCGCTCCAAGCAAACTCACAATCACGCAGCCCGCCATCCAGCCCAATGTCGCCATTGCGCGAATTGGCCCGAACTCTTTTTGTGAATCCGCGAGCCTTGTGAACACGACCGTCGAGGCGATGCTCCACATGGGCGCGGAACACAGCGCATGAATTTGAATCGTGCCGAGAACGATCCAGCGATTCCACCCCAGTTGAATCGACAGACTGGCAAGCGTCATGGCCGCTGCCGTCGCGAACGCCAGGCCGCGCAATACGATCACCGGCGACACCGAATGGTCCGCCATCGCGCCAAAGATCAGTGGCGACACGAACGCCGCGATTGCAGAAGCGGCAAATGCGTAGGGACGAATTGAGGTCAGGTCATGCGCGGCGAGAACGGTGCTGAGCGGGACAAACCACATCGACAACGCCGCGCCCTGAATGAAAAACAGGAGGATCAGTTCGGCATATTCCGCCCTACGCAGCGTCGCCAGCACGCGGAAAGAACACACGCGCCGGAGAAAAACTCAAGCTTTGACGCGGGAGGTGTAATCCGCCTGGAACCAACCATGGATGGACAGGATCGACACAGATGAGCAAGAGCAGTGGGAAGCCTCATGCGATAGCACAGAAACCAGACTTTCCATCCGTGCGAGTTCGTGTCCATCCGTGGTTAAATGGAGTCGTGATTTTGCTTTGAAAATGTGTTTTGGGTGAATTCAGCTGGCGAATTGACAATTGGATCGCGCCAGCTAATCTTTGCCGCACTTGCGCAAACTCCTGAGGAGTTTGCAGCGCCGAAGCGCCAAGCGCGAGGCGGGCGTAGTTCAATGGTAGAACGGCAGCCTTCCAAGCTGCACACGAGGGTTCGATTCCCTTCGCCCGCTCCAGCTTTTCTCCCCCAACAAAATCACCTCAAAGCTGTTTCATCACCCTGGCTGCTGCTCGCACCGTTTTCTCGATGTCCGCACTGGTGTGCGCCGTGGAAAGGAATCCGGCCTCGAATTGCGAAGGGGCGAAGTAAACGCCTTCCTCCAGCATTCCATGGAAGAATTTCTTGAATCGTTCGCGATCGCTTTTCATGGCATCAGCGAGATTCCAGACCGGTTCACTTGTGAAGTAACCGCAGAACATGGAACCGCAAACGTTCAACTGAACCGGAACCCCGGCAGATTTTGCGGCGTCCTTCATTCCAGCTTCCAGTTGTTCGCTCAGTTCCTCCAGCTTGCAATACGCGCCGCCTGTCTGCAGTTCCTCCAGCGCGGCAATGCCCGCAGCCATCGCAATCGGATTTCCGCTGAGCGTTCCCGCCTGATACACCGGCCCGACCGGCGCGAGGAAATCCATGATCTCCGCCCGCCCTCCAAACGCGCCCACGGGCAGGCCGCCGCCAATGACTTTTCCAAAGCAGCTCAGATCCGGAGTGATGCGAAAGCGTTCCTGCGCGCCTCCCTTTGCCAGCCGGAAGCCGGTCATCACTTCATCAAAGATCAACAGCGCGCCGTTCTCTCTCGTGATCTCGCGGAGAAATTCCAGATAACCGGGCTTCGGCAGATACAATCCGGCGTTTCCGGGAACCGGTTCGATGATGATTCCTGCGATCTGATCCTTGTTCGCGGCAAACGCAGCTTTCAGCGCTTCGGTGTCGTTGTAAGGCAGAACGATCGTGTGCTGCGTGAACGCGGCGGGCACGCCGGCGCTGTCCGGGTTGCCAAACGTGAGCGCTCCCGAACCGGCTTTCACCAACAGCGAATCGGCATGACCGTGATAACAGCCGTCGAACTTGATGATCTTGTCACGTTTGGTAAATCCGCGCGCGAGCCGGATTGCGCTCATGCAGGCTTCGGTGCCGCTGTTGGTCATGCGCACCTTCTGCACGCTCGGCACCAGTTCACGGATCAGCTTCGCCATCGTGACTTCATACGGGTTCGGAATGCCAAAGCTCGTGCCGTGCTCCGCCGCGTTCTTCACAGCGGAAATGATCTTCGGATGCGCATGGCCGAGAATTGCCGGGCCCCAGGTCAGGACGTAATCGACGTAATCGTTTCCATCGACGTCCCACACGTGTGCGCCGGCGGCTTTGTTGACGAAGAACGGTTGTCCGCCAACGGCGCGAAAGGCGCGAACCGGCGAATTGACCCCGCCGGGAATGTATTGAAGAGCTTCAGCAAACAGAGATTCCGATTTGGCGCGTGATCGCATAAACGCTTTCAATCTTGTTCAAAGAACCCCGTCGCGAAAGTTTTTCCTTCCACCTGCGAAAGAGATGCGCGCCCACCGGACATCCGCGCCATGAACTGTTCCCTCGTCCTGCAAGCGAAGCGCGGGGAGAAATTTCTCCAAAATAGAATTTCGCACTTTGAACTCCTGAACCTGGTTCTTGGGGAGAACTCTGAACCGAAAACATCCTCTCCCCCAGCCCTCTCCTCCGGCTTTCGCTCGGAAGAGAGGGAGATGCATGCACTGCGCTCGCTGATTGTTTCAATCGATTCCGGTGTGTGTTCAGCAACACCGAAAGAGATGGGTAAAGCAAGATGCCTGATCAGCCTGTGGCGATATTCACCTATCGAGGAGAAGTGCCCAATGCCGAATGCCTAATGTTCAATCAATTCGTTCAGCATTGATCGCTCGAGCTGTTGAGTGGAAGTCACTATCGACGCACCTGCGGCTTACCGGTCGGAGAATTTCTGTGCGATCGGAATCCGGCGACCAACGCCAAACGCCTTTGTGGTCACTCGCAATCCTGGCGCGGCCTGACGGCGTTTGTATTCGTTCAAGTCGATCAAGCGGATCACGCGTTTGACGGTCGCTTCGTCAAAACCGGAAGCGATGATTTCCACGCCCGATTTTCCCTGCACCACGTATTGATCGAGAATCGCATCAAGCACTTCGTAGGGCGGCAGAGAATCCTGATCGCACTGATCCGGGCGCAGCTCGGCCGACGGCGGTTTGGTGATCGACGAATCGGGAATGATTTCGCGCTCGCGATTGATCCATTTCGAAATGCGATAAACCATCGTTTTCGGAACGTCACTGATCACCGCCAGTCCACCGCACATATCGCCGTAAAGCGTGCAGTAGCCGACCGCAAGTTCGCTCTTGTTGCCCGTGGTAAGCAGGAGCGAACCGAACTTGTTCGACAGCGCCATGAGAATGACACCGCGAAGCCGCGCCTGAATGTTCTCCTCCGTCGTGTCCTCGACGCGTCCTGTGAACAGCGGCTTCAATGTGGTCTTGAGTGTTTCAAAACCGGCCTGAATCGGCACCACGTCGTATTGAATACCAAGTCGCTCCGCCAGAACGCGCGCGTCGTCGAGACTGTGTTGTGACGAAAACTGTGAAGGCAGTGAGACGCCGCGAACATTCTCCTTTCCAAGCGCCTCCGCCGCGATGACTGCAGTGAGGGCGGAATCGATGCCGCCGCTCAAGCCCAGCACCGCCGATTTGAACCCGCATTTGTGAAGATAGTCGCGCAGTCCGAGCACCAACGCCTTGTAGATCAGCTCCTCGTCGCAATGACTGGAAAGTTCATGAGAGGCGGATGCATCGGTATCGACGACGATCAAATCCTCTTCAAAGCGTTTGCCTTCGGCGATCAACTGTCCGGCTGCGTTGAAGACAAGACTGTTTCCGTCGAAAACCAGCTCATCGTTTCCGCCTACCTGATTGCAGAACACAACAGGACGTCCGGTTTTTTGAACGAGACTCCGAAGCATTTCGTAGCGGGTCAGGTTCTTGCCGATGTGCCATGGCGATGCGGAGATGTTGAAAAGGATTTCGGCTCCGGCATTGGCAAGTTCGACGGGCGGATTATTGCGATAACGCCGTTCCGGCCAGAAATCATCGTCGTTCCAGATATCCTCACAGATGGTGATGCCGATTCGGCGGCCATTCAGAGTGACAACGTTGTTCTCCGCGGCAGGTTCGAAATAACGGTCCTCGTCGAAAACATCGTACGTCGGCAACAATGTCTTCGACCGTGTTGCGATGACTTTTCCGTTCTGCAGAAGCGCCGCTGCATTCGTCACCGGACGGCCGGGTCTGAGATTGTTTTCACCCACGTAGCCAATGAGCAGGGCGGTTTTTCCGGCAGCTGTGGCCAGGCGTTCGAGTGCCTGAAGATTCTGCGCGACGAAACGTTTTCGCAGCAGAAGATCACGAGGCGGATACCCGGCGAGACTGAGTTCAGGGCAAACGACAATCTCCGCACCAGCGTCCACTCCACGACGATAAGCCGAGAGAATTTTCGCTTCGTTTCCGGCGATGTCGCCAACCGTCAGGTTGAGTTGGGCCAGTGCAACTTTCATCAGGGCTTGAAGGGATTGGAGCCGAAGAAGGTTTCCTGAAGCGAACCGCGTTCTGTTGTCACAACGGCGCCGACACCGACGTTATGCCGTTCGAACCATCCCTGCGGCACTTCGAGGACGAACTGGATGTCATCCGTGTACGACCAGATTCCGATTTCGTTGTGCGGCTGCATTTGGATGATCTGCATGATCTCGCCGGCGGGATTGATGTAAGCGCCCGACAGCGGGACGAAACAGTTTTTCATGTAGAAACTCTGTTTGCCGGGTCTCGGAAACACAAACAGCATCCCCTCGTTCTCCAGCATGTTCGTTCGAAACATCATGCCCGTCGCGATCTCGACCTGCTTGCGGGCAACCTCCGCGGTGAGTTCGTTGCCACCCACTTTGATTTGAATGGTGGGCAGCTTCGGTTGTGCATGAAGCAAATGTCCGTAAACCGGATCGACCTGCGAAACAACCGGTGCCGGCGTGGGAGCCGGTCGCTTGCCGCAGCCCGTGGCAATGGCGACCAGGGCGGCGAGGCCTGCACAGAGAAGAATCCCTGCATGACGTTGAAAACTCATTGCGTTGAACAATGGAGAAAGGACTTCCCGTTTTCAACCTGAACCCTGTTGCCTGGCCCTGATCATTGAATCACCGGGAGCACACTTGCGGGGCGAAGTCGCGCCCGGTAAAGTCCCTACGGTCGCGCCTGTAGCTCAGTTGGATAGAGCATCTGCCTTCTAAGCAGGTGGTCCCGCGTTCGAATCGCGGCAGGCGCGCCAGTTTCTATCGCGAATACGAAATTCCCGGATTCTTCTCTCCACCCGACTGGCTGTCTGCGTGAAATCACAGCGCTGGCGAATCTTTGGAAATTTTGTAGGCTCGCGTGGCGTCCGTCCCGAACACCTGAAGCCCTTGATGACATCTAAATGAAAACTCGTCTTCCGATACTTGTTTGCCTGACAGCCTTGACCGCCTGTTGCGGAACCGCTTCAGGCTCCGACATTGCACGAGATCGCGAGCGTTCGTTCAACGCCGACTGGTGTTTCTTACGGGCGGATGCGCCCGGGGCGGAAGCGGTCGTATTCGATGACACCCGATGGCGGATTGTGGACGTGCCCCACGACTGGAGCATTGAGGATCTTCCCTCCACCGACGGCGCGCCACCCAGTCCATTCAGCGCGACGTTGAGCGCCGGAGGACCGGCCACAGGTTTCGTGGTGGGCGGAACAGGCTGGTATCGCAAACATTTCACGCTGAACCCGTCAGATGCGGGAAAGAGCGTCACGATCCTTTTCGACGGCGTCTATATGAACGCCGATTTCTGGATCAACGGCCAATCTCTCGGAAACCATCCTTACGGGTACACCGCATTCAGCTACGATCTGACGCCGCACCTTAAACCTGCGGGCCAGACGAACGTCCTCTCCGTTCGCGTTCGTAACGAAGGCAGGAATAGCCGCTGGTACAGCGGTTCGGGAATCTATCGAAACGTGTCACTCAGGGTGACCGATCCCATCCGCATTCCGGTCTGGGGTGTGCATGTCATCGCAACGAACATTTCCAAATCTGACGCGCCGGTCAGTGTCGCCACCACCATCACCAATGGCAGCGGTGCAGACGCCACAATTCGCGTGCGGACGCGGTTGATTCAACCCAACGGCAGGGCGCTGCGTGCGCAGGAGGACGAAATCCACATTCCCGTTGGAACACAACGGGAACTCACACAGACGCTGGTCGTGAATCGTCCGGTGCTCTGGTCACTGGAAACGCCGGCACTGTATCGCGCCGAGGTCGAACTGCTTCACGGCGGACGAACCCTCGACCAGAGCATATCGACATTCGGAATCCGGCATCTGCAGTTCACAACCACGAACGGCTTCGAATTGAACGGAAAGACGGTTGAACTCAAAGGTGGCTGCCTGCACCACGATAACGGGCCACTCGGAGCCGTGGCGATCGATCGCGCCGAGGAACGCCGTGTCGAGCTGATGAAAGCATACGGTTACAACGCCATTCGCACCGCGCACAACCCGCCTTCGGCAGCGTTTCTCGACGCTTGCGACCGCATCGGCATGCTTGTGATCGATGAAGCGTTCGACATGTGGGAGCGGGCGAAGAATCCGGACGACTATCACCTTTACTTCAAGGACTGGTGGCAACGCGACCTTGCATCGATGATCCTGCGCGATCGCAATCACCCAAGCGTGATCCTCTGGAGCATCGGAAATGAAATTCCCGAACGCGCCGCGCCGTCCGGCGTTGCCATCGCCGAGAAGATGGTCGCCCAGATTCGGCCGCTGGATGCCACTCGCCCTGTTACCGCGGGCATTTGCGATTTCTGGGACGATCGCAGCAAGACCTGGGCGGATACCGCGCCGGCTTTCACTCATCTCGATGTCGGTGGCTACAACTATCAGTGGCGCCGGTCTGAGACTGATCACGCCACGTTTCCGGAGCGAATCATCTACGGCAGCGAGTCTTATCCGCGACAGGCCTTCGAGAGCTGGCAAGCGGTCATCTCCAACTCCTGGGTCATCGGCGACTTTGTCTGGACCGCGTGGGATTACATCGGCGAGACCGGCCTTGGCAATGCGCTTCTCGACGGCGAACGCGCCAATCGTCTTCCGTGGTTCAATGCGTTCTGCGGCGACATCGATCTCTGCGGCTTCAAGAAAGCGCCCTTCTACCATCGCGAAGTCATTTGGGGCGGCGCGAAAGTCAATCTCGCCGTCCATGCGCCCATCCCGGCGGGACGCAGGGAAAGGGTGAGTCAGTGGGGCTGGCCCGACGAACGCCAGAGCTGGACATGGCCCGGTTCCGAAGGCGAGCCACTGGATGTGACGGTCTATTCCAGTTGCGAAACCGTTCGGCTCGAATTGAACGGGAAGGAGATCGCAACACAGCCTGTGGGCCCGCGAATGATCACGCGCTTCAAGGTGCCTTACCAGCCTGGCGAACTGCGCGCCATAGGACTGTCCGGCGGCAAGCGCGTCGCCACGGCCAGCCTTCGTTCAGCGGGTGAACCTGCCGCAATTCGGCTGACGACGGATCGATCGAAGATCCGTGCGGATCGCAGCGACCTCTCGTACGTCACCGTGGAGATTGTTGATCGCCACGGCACAATCGTTCCTCATGCTGCTATACCCGTCCGGTTCACTGTGTCCGGCGCAGGTGAACTGGCCGCAACCGGCAGCGGCGCGCCGAACGACGCCTCGAGTTTTCAACTTCCCGTGCGCAAGGTTTGGCAGGGACGCGCCCTGGCCATCCTGCGGCCCAAAGGCGATTCCGGCAAAATCACCCTCAAGGCCGAAGCCGACGGACTGAAGCCCGCGACGGTCGTGATTAAAACGCAGTAAACGCTTCACGCATTGAACACGCGTCCCGTGTCGCGTTCGATACGCGGCAGGGGCGCATCAACATCACGTTGTTGAGTCTTACCGGAACACGGGCTGACCTCGTCTGTTTTATATTCATTCGCCTCAGTGAAAAACCGGTGAGTTCTGAGTGACAGCGCAGCGGCCGCATAACGTTTCCGCATAACGGTCCCCCTTGAATCGTCTGGGAATTGCACCTTATTTCGCGCCGGTCACCGGTTATCTACGGTTCGTTCCCATGAATCAGACTTTCATCCGATCGACGCTGGACCAGTCATGCATCCATTCCAATTCATCACTTCCAGTATTTCCCGTATCGAAATCACTTCTGCTTGGCGCTGTCCTTTTCGGATTCGCCTTCGCTTTCGAGGGTAACGCTCAACAAGGCACAGTGGTTGGTTGGGGAGACAACAGGATCGGGCAGGTCAACGTTCCGCCTGGATTGACCAATGTCGTGGCGATTTCCGCCGGCGAATGGCACAGCCTCGCATTGAAAGCCGATGGCACAGTCGTCGCCTGGGGAGCCGATCACGGCGTTCCTTCCGATCTCACCAATGTCGTGATGATTGCCGCGGCGGGATTCCACAATCTCGTAATGACAGCCGACGGCACGGTCAGGGCCTGGGGGCAGAACGATCACGGTCAATGCGAGGTTCCTCCGGACCTGACCAACGTCGTGGCTCTCACAGGAGGTTGGACTCACAGCCTGGCGTTGAAGTCGGACGGCACGGTCGTGGGATGGGGACGCAGCAGTGAAGGTCAGACAACGTCGCCTGAAGGTCTGACGGATGTCGTGGCCATCGACTCGGGCGAATATCACAATCTCGCGTTGAAATCCGATGGAACCGTCGTGGCTTGGGGATGGAACGGAGTCGGCCAGACTGATGTACCTCCCGGCCTGACCAACGTCGTCGCCATCGATGCCAGCGGACTTCACAGTCTCGCGTTGAAGGCGGATGGAACGGTGGTCGCGTGGGGATTCAATGAAGTTGGCCAGATCGATGTTCCTGCTGACTTGAGCAACGTCGTGGCTCTGGGCGGTGGACTGGAACACAATCTCGCGTTGAAATCGGATGGAACTGTTGTTGGCTGGGGAAGCAACGCGGCATGGGCCAACGACGAATGCCAGTTCGTCGGCAACCCAGACTGCGTCCGCGAACCCGTGGGGCAGATCAACATTCCTGTCGGGTTGAGCAATGTCGTGGCTGTCGCGGCGGGCAACTTCCACAGTCTCGCATTGAAGACAGACGGCACGCCTCCGCCTTCGTCCGTTCTCTCCAAACCGCAACGCGTGGGCAACACATTCAGCTGCTCCGCACACACGCGAAGTGGACGGGCTTATGTGCTCCAATACAGCGAGTCGCTGGTGAATCCGAATTGGATTTCCCTTCCGCTGGTTCCTGGAACGGGAGGAGAACGACTGTTTATCGATTCAAACGCGGGCTCGGCGGAACGATACTATCGCATCCGCAGGTGGTAATCGGAACGACGCAAACACTGAAACACTGAAACAATGAAACACTGAAATGCTGAAACGGAAAACCTTGAAATGAAACTCGGCATCTTACGGTTCGCGATCGGGATCGGGGACGTCCGCGGCGCCGCGTTTCATGGCTGTGGCCACGAAATTCAAAGCCGTTTCCCAGGCATCGCGAGTGTCTGGCGTGAAAGCATCGCCCAGCGATTCTTGCAGCATCTGCAGAAGCGCCGTCAGCACAGTTTCGTAATGTTCGTCCCGAACACCGTAACTGACATGGCGTCTTCCCATCGCTTCAAGCATCGGCATCAGCTTTCCCGGTTCCTCCAGCGAGTTGACGGTGAAGGCGAGCGAATCCATCAGCTTGCGGGCCTGCAGTTCGATGCTCGTGTGAAACATCGATTTCAATGAAGGATCGATCGTGAAGAGAATCCGGTAAAACAGAAGCGCTGCGATCGTTCCCTGCGATTGCACCTGACCGAAGCTCTGCCGGAGTAATTTGATCTGCTCCGGAGTCAGTGGCTGGGGCAATCCATTCTCTGTCTCGCTCTTCATCATTCGTCTAAGAGTAACAACAGCCTGACTGTTCGATATGCGACTTTGGTCCCCTCCGCATCAACGGCGACAGTTCCGAATACAGAAAAGCCGCCGTGACAAATCACGGCGGCTTTGATCTCGAAAACAATTCGTCAGGGCTGCAAGGGAATGCGCGCGCCAACTCTGAAAAAGGCCTGCGGGTGACCCATCTCAACCGCTTGACTTGTGCTGGCACCGGTGCCGCCGGGCACAGTTCCCAAATACAACCAGATCGCATCCGTCAAGTTGAGCTTTGCCTCAATGTCGTAAATGCGTGCTGCGCGGCTCAACCATTCGATCTCCACCGCATTCGCATCTGGAAGTTTGCTGATGCGGGTGATCTTCAAGTTGCTCTGGGGATCGAGCGGATTGGTTGCGGCAAGGTATTCAGCCTTGTCGGTGAATCCGTCCTTATCGTAATCCGAGCTGCCGCTCATCGTGGTGAGATCCTTGACGTATCCCATTTCAAATGCATCCGAGATTCCATCGCCGTCGCTGTCGATGACGTCCATCCGATCGGTTTTGAGCCGGCCGCTTCCCAGATTGATCCAGCCGCAATTGGCGCTCCATGCATATCCGAAGAATTCTCCCGTGAGAAGATTCACACGCGGCCGGTTGGGATTGTCCGGCTCCAACTCCGCCCAGCCGAAATTGATCCAGCCGATGTTGGGCGCCCAGGCGAGGCCGTATAAATCACCCGTGCCGACGTGATTCACTCCGAAGTCGCTCGACGTGTCATTGGCATATTGAAGGCCGTTCGCCGGCGCGCCATTGCCGCAGTTGATCCAGCCGATGTTCGGCGACCAGATCCAACCGCTGCAGCTGAACTCGCCGAAACGGAAACCATCGCCCGCATTCGGGCGTTCCGGGCGCAAATCGATCCAGCCGATGTTTCCGCTCCAGGCATGATGATTGGTGGCATTGATGGTGGAATCGGCGTAGGCGACATCGGAAAGATGCATCGTGCCGGAGAGCATCAGAACGGCCGCAAAGTGTGTTTTGATTTTCATGTGGAAAGTCGTTGTCGGTGGCAATGAACGGTTCAGGGCATGTTGTATTTGAAGTTGATGAAGTTGGTGCCACCACCCTGCGAACCACAGCCATTCGCCACGATCGCCTCAATGGCACGACCTCCGGGAGGACGGTTGGCCACGCAGTTCATTACAGTCCAGGCAACGATGCCCTTGCCTGCTGAGCTTTGACCAAAGCACCCGGTTGCGAGGGTGCACTCGATCCCGTTGCTGTAAGTCGATTTGCCGCGGCTGTTCGAAACAACGACCCCATAGATTCCCGCACCATTGACGGAACTTCCGTTGCAATTCTCAATCGTTCCGCCTTCGACAGCATCTGACGCGCGGATTCCGTTGCCAAATCCGAGAGCGCGTCCAGTGGAGTTCATGACGCTGCTGCCGGCGATCGCGTGATTCCCGGTATTGATGGCGCGGCAATCTTGAACGATGCCGGCGGAAATTCCCTCTTTCCCTGCGGTGTCCACATAACAACGGGTGACGATTGAATTGCCCGACACCGTGATCGCAGCGTCCTCCACGCCGAACACGGTGACATCGGAAACACGACTGCCACCTTTTTCAGTCGGCAGATCCTGGTCATATAGCTCGATACCCCGGTAAAAACCCGCTGGAATGAACGAGTCATTCACCAGCGTTGTTCCGCCAATGATGTATCCGTTGCGAACATGGTAACCCTGGCCCTTTCCGCTAATGGCAACGGCACTGTTGCTGGTTCCGATCAGAGAAAATCCGTTCAGATCCAGCGTGATGAAACTGCCAGCGAGATGAATGAAGGTTCCGTCATTCGAGCAGATCAAATTTGAAACCAGATAATAGCTTCCGGGCTGATTGATGGTGAACTTGCCATTCGAGAATGCGACACCCGGAGAGCCGGGGATTAACGGCGTGCGCGCTTCGACCTGATCAAGCGACTTCATCACAGGTCCGGGAACGCCAGGCGGCGGTGTGAGCGGGCCCTGCGCTTGAGTTGTCGGAACCAGGGAGCTGGCGATTGAAAACGCGGCGAGCGTAAGGAGTGTCTTGATGGACTTCGGTTTCATGATCGAGTTGTGTTTCACTGACGCGGCGAGTCTTCATCACGGGAAGGCTTTCTGAAAATGCGACTCCGGGCGCAGTCACCCGCGCGGCGCTGCTCACAGGCATCCGACTTTGGTCCACTGCAATCGGTTCACAGAAGGGAACGAAGATGCAAAAATTCAACACTCAACACTCAAACCTAAAAACCCCTTGCCCTGCGCCTCGAGCCTGTTGTGGATACTTTTTTATGGTTCGATCTCCGTTCTTTGTTACGTTCTCGGCTGCGACATGAGCTTTTACGACAAATTGAAATTCGATTCGAACGGACTGATCCCGGCGATCATCCAGGAATACAAAACTGGACGTGTGCTGATGATGGCGTGGATGAACCGTGCTTCGCTCGAAACCACCATTGCCACCGGCAAGACCCATTTCTGGAGCCGCTCCCGTCAGAAGTTCTGGATGAAGGGCGAGTCGAGCGGACACACGCAGACTGTCAAAGACATCGCGTTCGACTGCGACGGCGACACGCTGTTGATCCAGGTTGAACAGATCGGGGCCGCCTGCCACGAGGGTTATCAATCCTGTTTCTTCCGGTCGATCGAAGGCAAAGGAGAGTCTGTCAAAACGACGGAACCTCAGCTTGAAACGCCGGAACAAATCTACGGCAAAAAGAAATAATGGATGAACTGCTCCAGTTCGGGAGCCGTGACTATTTCGTTTCCCTGCTCATCCTGTTGTTTGGGCGGAGCATGGATTTCATCAGCACGAGAGTCGCAACCCCGAACCTTGTGCTTGAGGGCAATCCGGTCGCAAAGAAACTCGGCTGGTTCGGCGGCATTCTCGTCAATCTGATCGTCTGTCCGTTGCTGGCGTTTCTTCTTCCCGTCTCGATTGGTGTCAGCACGATGAGCATCCTCGTAGCCGCGAGAAATTTTCAATCCGCCTGGCTGATGCGCTCAATGGGGGAGGAGCGTTATCGCGACTGGCGCGTGCAGCGCATTGAGGAAACGCCCGTCGGACTGTATGTCGGCTGCCTTGCTGGAAACACGCTGCTCACCGCCAGCGTCGGTGGCTGCCTCGTTTTGTTCAGCGACCAGATGCTGATTCCCACCAGCATCGGAATGGGAATCATCGCCTACGCGGTCGCCGTCGCGCTTTTTACTTCCATCGCGCTTTTGCGACACCGAAGAGCTTTGAAACGGAATTCCTTACGCAGAACTTCAGCAGCAGCTTCGCTCCTCCAAAACAACGGTCCCGATCTGGTCAAGTAGGGGAGCGGCTTTCCTGATCAGCCGCGAAACATTTCAAGCCGTCCTCCTCTGCAGCCAATGCCCCGCGCCTCGTCGTAAAACATCGCTCTTCAATCGGAAGTTTACTCCCGCTCCCCGCCTCACTAATACTGGCCCGAAACAACGTTCATTTTTGAATGCGTTGTTCCATCGATTATGCATTCGCCCAAGCTTGATGATTTTCTGAAGCTCGCCGCGCAGGGAAACCTGATCCCGGTGACCCGACGCCTTCTCGCTGACATTGAAACGCCGCTTTCGGCTTACCGAAAAATTCGCGGCCAGGGCGAATCGTTCCTGTTCGAATCCGTCGAAGGCGGCGAACATCTCGGCCGCTATTCCTTCGTCGGCTGTAATCCGCGCGCGATCATCCGCCAGGACGGCAACCGCGTGGACGTGATCGAGAATGGCAAAGTGACCGAATCCTTCACCGTCAGCCACGACGCGGGCACGAACAATGTCCCCGACGGTCTCGCCGTGGTGGAGCGGGTGATGAAGAAGTTCCGCCCGGTCACCGTGCCCGGACTCCCCCGTTTCACTGGTGGCGCAATCGGGTTCATCGGCTACGAATTCATCCACGACGTAGAACCGATCGTTCCGCGACCGGCCAAGGACGAACTGGGCACGCCGGTCATGTATTTCCTGATCGCGGATCAATTGTTGATCTTCGACCGCGTCGCCCAGACGATCATTGTTCTCGTCAACGCGATTCTGGAAGACTCCTCCAGTCCGGAAGAGGCGTATGAGAATGCCGTCGCAGAGATCGAGCGCATCGTTTCACTGCTCGAACAGCCGAGCGAACATCGTCCCGCCACGGTTCCATCCGAAGTTCCCGAACTGCCGTTCAGCTCAAACGTGTCGAAGGAAAAATTTCTCGCCAACGTTCAGGCTTCGAAAAAATTCATCAACAGCGGCGACATCATCCAGGTTGTCGGTTCGCAACGTTTCAGCGTTGAAACGAAGGCGCCGGCAATGGACGTGTATCGCGCAGTCCGTTCGGTAAATCCGTCGCCCTACATGTTCCTGCTGGAACTGAACGGCTTTTCGCTCGTTGGAGCGTCGCCCGAAATTCACGTGCGCTGCGAAGACAATCAGGTGGAGATCCGTCCCATCGCCGGCACGCGTCGCCGGGGCAAAACCGGCGAAGAAGACATCGCGCTGGAAAAGGAACTTCTCGCCGACCCGAAAGAGCGCGCCGAACACGTCATGCTCGTGGACCTCGCGCGCAATGACATCGGCCGCGTGTGCGATTTCGGCAGCGTGCAGGTGCGCGACCTGATGATCATCGAACGCTACAGTCACGTGATGCACATTGTCTCGAGCGTCGAAGGCAAACTCGCGGCGGATAAAACCAATTACGACCTGATGCGCGCGACGTTTCCGGCGGGCACGGTGAGTGGCGCGCCGAAGATTCGCGCGATGCAGATCATCTCCGAACTCGAGGGCACGACGCGCGGGCCGTATGCCGGTTGCGTGGGTTACTTCAGCTTCAATGGCAATCTGGACACCTGCATCACCATTCGCACCGCACTGCTCAAAGATGGAAAAGCTTACGTTCAAGCCGGCGGCGGGTGGGTCAACGATTCCGAGCCCGAAGCCGAATTTCAGGAAACCGTGAACAAGAGCAATGCCATGCGCAAAGCCCTGGCACTGGCGGAGACGTTTGGAGCCGCGGTCATCTGATCGTTCATTTCTCTTTGTTTCGCCACAGGCGACAGGGCGTTCTTCCTCTGATGTGAAAATCGAAAGGCGCAGTGGAGTAATCCACCACGCCTTTCACATCAACCATCAATTTTTCGGATCACTTGATGATTCCGAGGGGACTGAAGATCACGTAAAGGATCAGCGTCACCACTATGATGAGGACGCCGGCAATTTTGGCACTCTTGGAAGATTCAAGGTTAAGCCGCGTGTTCGTCTTGAACTCCACGGGTTGTGGAAGCGGTTTGATGATGGCGATGAGGAACATCACAGCCAGCACCGAGAAGAAGCAGATGGCCATCGAATCGAGGAACGCTATATGCGTGAATTTATCGAGGCAGAAGTAGAGAACCGGATTCAGCAAAAGCCCCACCACTCCACAGATTCCTGAGCCACGGCGGTTCAGGATCCCGAATACGAACACAGCCAGAATTCCGGGTGACGCATAGCCTTGGAACATCTGGATGTATTTGAAGATCGAGCCGAACTTGTCGAGGTTTGGCGCGATCAGACAGCCGATCAATGCAAACACTCCGACAGCAATTCGACCTGCCAGAACGAGCTGCCGCTGCGCTGCCGTCCGATTCATATATCGATGGTAAATGTCCATCGTGAAAATGGTTGAGGCGGCATTCAGGACAGCAGCCAGTGAACTGACAATCGCACCCATCAACGCGGCGAGTATGAAGCCCACGAGCCCACTGTTCTGGGGAAGAAGATTTTTGATCAACAGGTTCAACGAAGCATCGTATTTGAAACCCATGATCGAATGCATCGTTGCCTTCGCCTCGGCAAGCCGGCCCGGAATAATCACGAATTTTTGCTCCTCAGTCAGAGCTGATTCATTCAAATCGTCCGTCTTAGCATTTCGGGCTTTCAGAGTGGCAATGTTATGGGCGTGGATTTGATCGGCGCGTTCGGGGTTTAAACGTGCCCATTGCACACCGAGCACGAAGCCATGCCCGGCCTCGGGATTTCCAAGGTGGTCGTTCAAAGCCTGCCACTCCGTCGCATTGCGTCGTGCGTCGATTGCAGCAAGGTCCTTGCTGTAGAGATTGAATGCGATGATACCGGGAACCACGATGACGAACGGGATGATCAGTTTCATTCCGGCGGCAAAAACAATTCCCTTCTGACCTTCCTTAAGCGAAGAGGACCCGAGAACGCGCTGTGTAATATACTGGTTAAGACCCCAATAATAAAAATTTGGAATCCAGAGTCCGATGATCAGCGCCGTCCATGGGATATTTTTGTCCCAGCGGGGAAGATCCATTCGCAGTTTGTCGTGATTTAAAGCGATGAGTTTCTGAATGCCACTGGCGGAGTCAGCCACCGTATGAGGATTCGCGCTGCCTGCCGTCAGTTCCGCCACTGATGTCGCCCCGAGCTTCTGGATTGCGAAGTAACTGATGATTGCTCCACCGATCACGAGCGCTATGCCCTGAATGAGATCCGCCCAGGCAGAGGCATTCAGGCCGCCGGCAACAATGTAAATTGCCGCCAGTAAACCGATGATCCAGCACCAGGAGGAAAGACTAAAACCGAAGGTCGGATGACCGGAAAACAGTTCGCTCATGGTCAGACCACCGGCATAAATGACGCCTGTCAGCGAAACGAAAATCAGGAGTACCATCGTCATAAATGCCATGATCGCTCGAGTGGGGTTTCCGTACCGATGCTCGAGAAACTCCGGCATAGTAAAAATGCCCGTCTTGAGGAAGTAAGGCAGGAAACAAAAGGCGACAACGACGAGGGTTATTGCGGCCATCCATTCGTAACTGGAAATCGCCAGTCCAAGATAATCCGCCGCGGAACCGGACATGCCGACAAACTGCTCTGAGGAAATGTTCGCCGCGATTAGAGAAACCCCAATCAACCACCATTTTAAACCTCGTCCTGCAAGGAAGTAGGACTCGCTGTCCTTCCCTTCGCCGCGGCTCTTGATCAGGCCGAGCCCAACTACACAAAGCAGGAAGACCACGAAGACTGCAATATCCAGAGGAACGATTCTGAATGTATCTGTGCTCATATTGTATTTTTTGGATTAACTAACCGCGTGCTTGGCATTAATGGAAATCCGGCCGACCGGAGGCAAGTCCGGTTGAGCGAATCACACCCAACCGGCGCTTACCAGCCAAAAGTATGTGCGCTTATTATGCCACTTGACTACTTAAGCGCTTTTCGTGCGATCGCATCTGGATCTTCACCGGCACGAAGCGGACGCAACCGGAAGCTGTAGCTGTATTCCTGAACCGGAATCTGGAATTCGCGATGCGGCCAGGCGCCCCAGCTGTCGTCGCCACCCAGTCCCTGTTGCTTCAGGTCGAGGTTCAACGTCACGTAATCGCGGCGCGGCAGCGCATGCGGATGCTTGCCGGCGTTGAGGTCTTCCGTGCCGTAATGCAGCGCGTTCACGCTGAGATGCGGTTGGCCGATGGCGAGGAGACCGGCACCCTTCGCGTTCGTCAGGCTCACCCAACGCACTTCAACCTTGTTACCGGTTTCACCCGGTTCGCTGTAATCCGCGCAGAACTGTTCCTCGACCGAACCGCTGTAAACGCCGACTTTGGCGTCCTTACGATCGATGTAGGTTTCCTGCGGTCCGGGTCCGAACCAGCTGATGCGATCCAGCCCGACGGGCAGCGTCATCTGCATTCCAAGACGCGGCATGCGGATCAGATTGCTCTGACCTGGCTTGAAGCTGGCGGCCACCAGAACATCGCCACTCGCGAACACCTTGTAGGTGGTCGTCCAGGTCGCATCGTTGACTCTCGGAAGGCGCAGCTCGCTGACGACTGCGATGTGATCCTTCATCTTCTCCACCTTGAAACTCTGTGTTTCAACACCGTTGTGAGCGCGTCTCCAGACATTCTGGGAATCGCTTGGGCGACCGCGACCGCGATCGTTGTCCGTCAACGCGCGCCAGAAATGAGGATGCAGCGGCGAGCGGACCAGTTCGGTTCCATTGGCGGTCCAGGACTTCAATCCTTCCTGCCCGTCAATGACGAGTTCAAAACCTTTTCCACTGATCGTGACGGCGTTCTCGGTTTTGTTGATCTTCAGGCCCGAGATTCTTCCGGGCTTGAACGCATCAGCGGGTTTGTTGTCCGGAAGCTGGAATTCGTCCCAGGCAATTTCATGTCCCGCCTTCGCCCACGGCAGGTCGTTCTTCAAAGCGAAGCTGAGTTCCACGTGGTATTCGACTCCGGCTTCCGGCTTGAATTTCTTGAGCGGAATTGTGACGCGCTGAACGTCGCCGGGCGCGACATCGAGCTCAGGCAATTTGCCGGACTGAATTTCCTTTCCGTTCGCCTTCAGCTTCCAGGTGCCGACGGCGATGTCCTTCAGGTTCGTGAAGTCATACCAGTTCTTCACTTCAACGGTGCGGTTCGTCAGATCGACCGCTTTGGTGTGGATGTATTGATAGACGTGTTTGACTTCCCACGCACCGGGATGCGGCACGCGGTCGGGACTGATCAAACCGTTGTTGCAGAAATTGTCGTCGCTCGGGGTGTTGCGCGGTCCGAAGTCGCCGCCGTAGGCCCAGAACGTTTTCTCGCCCGGCTTGACCGGCACGAACTTGTTGCGCGTTTCACGATTGACCGGCTGGCGCAGGGCCTGATCCACCCAATCCCAGATCGAGCCGCCCTGCAGATACGGCTTCTCGTAAATCTGCTTCCAGTACGACCACATGTCGCCAGTGCTGTTGCCCATGGCGTGCTGGTATTCGCACATGATGTAAGGACGATCGCGCTTCTCGGCGGCATAACGCGCCAGGCCTTCCGGACGCGGATACATCGGGCAGACAATGTCGGTGTGCGCTCTCTGGCCGGCCTGTTCGTAATGCACCGGACGGCTGCTGTCGCGTTGCTTGATCCATTTTGATGTGGCGACAAAGTTCGGTCCGTCACCGGCTTCATTGCCGAGTGACCAGATGATGATCGACGGATGATTTTTGTTTCGTTCCACCATCCGCACGGTGCGGTCCATGTGGGCGGCCGCGTAATCCTCCCGTTTCGCCAGGGTCCTGTCGCCATAGCCCATGCCATGGCTTTCGATGTTGGCTTCGTCGATGACGTAAAGTCCGTAGCGGTCACAGAGATCGTACCAGGAGGGTTGATTGGGATAATGGCTGCAACGGACGGTGTTCACGTTGAACTTCTTCATCAGGAAGATGTCGCGGATCATTCCTTCCACAGTGATTGCCTGGCCAAGATCGGGATCGATCTCGTGGCGATTGACGCCTTTGATCAACACCCGCTTACCGTTCACGAGCAGGTTGCCGTCGCGAATTTCCACCTGGCGGAAACCGACGTTGACCGGCAGCACTTCGAGCACTTTGCCAGCGGAATCGCTCACCGTGACGAGCACCTTGTAGAGATGCGGTGTTTCAGCGCTCCACTTCAGCGGGTTCTGAACCGGGACATCGCCATCGATGACGCGCTCCTCGCCAGCAGCCAGAGGCTGTTCGAAGCTGCGTGAAATCACGGCGTTTCCATTCGGATCAAGCAGATCCGCTTTGATTGTCACGGTCGTGTTCTGCTGACCGTAGTTCACGAGATGAATTCTTCCGTTGAGCGTGGCATCGCGATACTGGGCATCGAAGGCTGTTTTCACTTCGATGTCACGGATGTGTACCTGCGGGGTGGACCAGATATAGACGTCGCGGAAAATGCCGCTCAAGCGCCAGAAATCCTGGTCTTCGAGAAAGGACCCGTCGCACCAGCGGAAGTTTTCCACTGCGATCAGGTTCTTCCCCGGCTTCAAATAGCGAGTGACATCGAACTCAACTGCCGTGCGGCTGTCCTTGCCCATGCCGACTTTTTCGCCGTTGATCCAGACGTAGAAAAACGAGTTTACGCCGTCGAACGTGAGGAACACTTTTCGTCCTTCCCAATCCTTCGGCAGATCGAACGTGCGGCGATAGGAGTTCACCGTGTTGTTGGGATCGTCGTGCGGAACGAACGGCGGATTTTTAACCCTCTGCTGCCAGGGATAACCGGCATTCACATAGATCGGGATGCCGAACCCCTGGATTTCCACGTTGGAGGGAACGGTGATGCTGGTCCAGCTGCTGTCGTTGAAATCCGTTTTCCAGAAATCGGGAACACGGGCCAGGAGATTGGAGCCGTAATGATATTTCCAGCTGCCGTTCAAGGAGCGGTAGAACGAGGACTTGATCCTCTCGGAATTCACCGTGGGGCCGACAGAAAGCGCGGTAGGCACGTCGGGGCAGATGATGAAGTTGGCGTGCGGGCGTTCGTTGTTGATGCCGGTCAGCTCCGGCTTCTCCCAATCCTCGGGCGCTTCAGGGCTGGCGGAGCACAAAACCGTGCCGGTGACTGCGGCAACGACTGCCAGCGAAAAGCGTTTCAGTCCATTGCTTGTAAGTGAAAACCGTCGCGCTGATGGAGGATTGGCGACGGACCTAGGATTGAGGGCGTTCATCATACCAGTAAAAACGGGGTGTAAACGGTGACAGCCGGAAGGAGTGGAGCCAATGGTGGGGATTGAACCCACGACCTACGGTTTACGAAACCGTTGCTCTACCACTGAGCTACATTGGC
>CALBZA010000016.1 GCA_937890005.1 uncultured Verrucomicrobia subdivision 3 bacterium
GCGTGTGTCGTTGATGAACGGAACGCACCTGTCGGTGCGGAAATATGGGGCAAAGCGGCAGCTTTGCCCTACCTATGTCGGTGGGGGCGGAGCGCGCAGCATATCGCGCGGGGAAAGAGCCTCAAAAACCGGAATCGGCGGAATGTCGTAACTTCTGATCATTGGAAATGATCTATTGCCGTGTCCCGTTCCCAGTTTGACGACAATGAAGAAGAAACTTTGCTTCCTGGCTGTTGCAAAAGCGGTGTTGTTGCTGCTGATGTTGCAGCCGTTTTCTCTCGTAGCGGAAATCATCGGAACGAACACAGCCGCCTCGCCGTTGACCTTCGAGAGAATTGAAGCGTTGCCGGAATCCGAACGGCAGGCGTGGAGAGATTATCTCGAACGATCGGTCCGTCAGCGGAAGGAGGATCAGGATGCATTTCGGCGGGAATTGCAGGAGCATAAAATTCCGAAAGCGTCGGTTCCAACTGAGACGAGTTCGAGAAGGGGCGTTCCGCTGGGGCGTCCGGCGGAGTGGTATGGCAGCGCGGAAGCTCAGCGCATTGCGTCCAACATCGTCACTTTCCAGACGCCGGCTGGTGGGTGGAGCAAGAACATGGACATGATCAGCAAACCGCGTTCGCCCGGAATGTTCTACGCGCCGGCCAATGCTTCGCGATTTCAATCCGTGGCCGATTTCGACATTCCTCAAAATGGATGGAGCTATGTGGGCACCATCGACAATGAGGGAACAACATTGCAACTTCGGTTCCTCGCACGGGTCATCTCGGCTTCGGCGAATCAACCCGTACTGAAAGAGAGCTTCCTTCGCGGACTCAATTACCTTTTCAACGCGCAATATCCGAATGGCGGCTGGCCGCAGGTCTGGCCGTTGGATGGCGGTTATCACGATGCCGTCACGTTCAATGACAACGCCGTTGTGAACGTGATGAATCTGTTGTGGGAAGTTTCGCGAGGAACTGACACTTACGCCTTTGTTCCCGAAGATTACCGCCGCCGGGCGTCCAACGTGTTTTCGAACGGCCTGCGTTGCGTGCTTGCGTCGCAGGTGATTGTGGATGGACAACGCACCGTCTGGCCGCAGCAATGCGATGCCCTGACGCTTCAGCCGACTTCCGCCCGGAATTTCGAAATGAGTTCGCTGGCGTCGATGGAAAGTGCGGCGATGGTAAGGTTCCTGATGCGTCTGTCCGAACCGGGACGGGACATCATTCAAGCGGTGGACGGAGCGATCAACTGGTTTGAGAAAACAGCCATCAGGGACAAAGCTTATCGCTCCACCGGACCCGCGGGACGATTCCTCGTGGATTCGCCTGGAAGCGGTCCGATCTGGGCGCGCTACTACGAGGTGGGAACGAACCGGCCGCTGTTCGGTGATCGCGACAAAACGATTCACGATCGTATCGATGAAATTTCGAGCGAACGAAGGGCGGGATATGCATGGTTTACGGGAAATCCTGCTGAAATCATCAAGGATTACGCGCAGTGGCGCAGGCAGCACGTCGAGAAGGTGAATCCGTAATTTCCGGTGGCACTTTCCCGTGCGGTGTCTTTCAAAGAACATTTCATGGCCGGGTGTCCCAATTGCGCCCTTTGGCCCGCCTTCAGTCCAAAACTCCCTTGCGTTTCCGCAAACCCTCGTGAAAACTTTCACAAGCTTTTATGGCACATGTGAAATTGCATATTCCGGGACCGGTCGAGGTGAGCGAGAAGACGTTCAAGGCTCTTACGTCGCCAATGATTGGTCATCGCGGGCAGGGATTTAAGGATCTTTACGCGAAAATTCAGCCTCAGCTTCAGCAGCTGCTCTCCACGAAGCAGCTCGTTTATCTCTCCACCTCGTCCGCCTGGGGTGTGATGGAAGGCTCCATCCGGAATCTGGTCACAAAGAAGGTGCTCAACTGCATGTGCGGCGCGTTCTCGGACAAGTGGCTCGATGTCTCCAAACGCTGCGGCAAGGAAGCGGAAGCGTTGCAGGTTCCATGGGGCTCGCCGATCCGCGCGTCTGAAATCGACAAGAAACTCGCGACCGGCCAGTTCGATGCAATCACGCTGATTCACAACGAAACTTCCACCGGTGTGATGAGCCCGCTGGCGGAAATTGCCGAGCTGAAGAAGAAATATCCCGACGTCATGTTCATCGTCGATGCGGTCAGTTCGATGACTGCAGTGCCGCTGAAGTTTGACGAGCTGGGAATTGACGTCCTGCTCGCCGGCACGCAAAAGGCATTTGCGTTGCCGCCCGGACTCGCGGTGTTCGTCTGCTCGCCTGCGGCGCTTGCGAAGGCGGCGACGGTGAAGGATCGCGGGTATTACTTCGACTTCGCTGAGTTCCAGAAGAACGCCGAGCAGAGCATGACACCGAGCACGCCGAGCATCAGCCACGTTTTTGCGCTGGGATCGAAGCTCGACGAGTTCTTCGCGGAAGGCCTTGAGAATCGCTACGCACGGCATCAGAAGACCAACAAGCTTGTCCGCGACTGGGCGGCGAAGCATGGGTTCACGCTGTTCCCGGATGCGGGATTTGAATCGCTCACGTTGACTTGCGTGAACAACGGTGCAAAGCCGGGCGGCCGCACGGTGGACGTGCCAAAGCTCCAGAAACTCGTGAAAGACCATGGCTTCCTGATCGATGGCGGTTACGGAAAGATCAAGGGAACCACGTTCCGCATTTCGAACATGGGCGACGAGACCGAAGCTTCGATGCAGCCTCTGCTGAACGCGCTCGACGAAGCGATGAAACAGCTTTGATCGAGGCAATTTCAGAAGCCCCTTCGCTATCGAGGCGGAGGGGCTTTTTTATTTTTGATTTTATGTTTGGCGATTGATGATTTGGACGACTGCGAATTCGGGTTTGCGACGGTGTTTTTCGTCGCATCGATGAAGTGGTTGGAAACGGCTCTCTGCAACTCAGTCCGGTTTTCACCGCGCTGAAGAGGCGGTGTTAATGAGAGTTTTTGCGTGACTGGAATGACGAGTTTTCCTGCGACGAAAGGGAACTTCCCGTTGACGCTTCGGGACAACACGTGTATTGGGGAGCGCGAGAAAGGAACTTCTATGAGCGACAAACCAGCAGGAGCGGAAAAGAAAATTACGGCCGGAATCTGCGGGATTCTTCTCGGCGGATTTGGGGTTCACAAGTTCATCCTCGGATATACCAAAGAAGGCATCATCCAGATTGTCATCACGATCTGCACCTGCGGCTTTGGCAGCCTTGTGGGACTGATCGAAGGCATCATCTATCTCACCAAGAGCGACGAAGAATTCGTCCGCACCTACGTTCAGAATAAAAAGGGCTGGTTCTGAGCTGAATTCGCTTGGGGCAGCTGGGGTGCTCTGCAGCCGGCTGTCTTGTGCCCAGGCTTCAAGCCGACCGGCGGGCGACTTTCAATGTTCGTCTCCCGAGGCTTGCTTCGTTTTCGTCAGTGGCTTTCGACAACAAATACCGGCTCCGACTTCTTTCGAACGGGAGCCACAGTGTTCATTCGCTTGCCGATGACGAAACGTTTCATCCTGGGATCGGGCCGGTTGCTGAAGCGGAGGCTTTGTATGTTCGCCAGCTCCGACTCATCGATCGCGCGAATGCCAAGCCGGAACCATTTGTTCTTTGGGATGTCGGTCTCGGGGCTGCTGCCAATGCGCTGACCGCGATTCGCCTGATTACAGAGTCAGTTCCTTGTTCAAACGCGCTTCGACAGCTTCGAATTATCAGCTTCGATCAGACCCTCGATGCCGCAGCATTCGCGCTTCAGCACGCAGCAGAGCTTGTTTATCCGACTCCCTTCGCCATGAGTCTTCAGAAGCTGATCGAACAGGGTCACGTCGTGTTCACTTCTGGAAAATGGGAAGCGCGTTGGACTGTTCTGCTCGGCGACTTTCCGTCCTGGATCAGGAAAGTGTCGGACGAACGGATGCCTGCCGATGTTGAGCCGCCACATGCGATTCTCTTCGACCCACATTCGCCGCGAAAAAATCCAGCGATGTGGACGGTGTCGTTGTTCTCCGATCTTTTTCGCGCGCTCGATCCAACTCGTCCTTGTTCGCTTGCGAACTTCACGCGCAGCACACTGGCGCGTGCGGCAATGTTGCTGGGCGGATTTTATGTCGGCGCGGGGCATCCGAGTGGAATGAAGGAGGAAACCACCGTGGCGGCGAATCGTCTTGAGCTGATCGAAGAACCGCTCGACGAACGCTGGCTTCAGCGCGCCGAACGTTCCGACAGCGCGGAGCCGCTCTGGGAATCGGTCTATCGACAATCGCCGCTTCGACCGGAAACGCTCCGTCAGCTGCGCGAGCATCCGCAGTTCAAACGCTAAATCATCGTACGTTATGCCGGCTGCGGCTTGCCTTCGATCTCTTCGATCTCCGCCGGATTCAGCCGGAATTCCATCGCGCCGATGGTGCCTTCGACCTGTTCGGGATTTCGTGCGCCGACAATGGCTCCTGTGACGGCGTTTTGCCGCAAGGTCCAGGCAATGGCCACTTCACCCGGCGAACGTCCGTGGCGTTTTCCAACCGAGCGAAGCCGTTCAACCAGCGCGAGCGCCTGCGACAATTTCGGTTCCTGGAAACGCTCGTTCTTTGTGCGCCAGTCGCTTTTCGGAAGAGACGCAAGGCGTTCGCGAGTCATGGCGCCGGTCAGAAGTCCGGATTCCATCGGCGAATAGACGATCGCCCCCACATGCTCGCGATGGCACCAGGGCAGCTGGGATTTCTCGACGTCGCGGCGGATGAGAGAGTAGGGCGGCTGCAGCGATGTCACGGGCGCGATTTTATGCAGCTCTGTCAGTTCCTCCACGGTGGCATTGCAAACGCCGATCCATCGAACGTTTCCTTCCTTCTGCAATGCGGCGAGCGTTTTCCAGCCTTCGATGGTTTCGTTGAGATCATCCGCGGTCCAATGAATTTGATACAGATCGATGACATCCGTTTTCAGCCGGCGCAAACTGGCTTCGCATTCGCGTCGGACGGAGTCGGCGATCAGAGAGTAGCCGACCTTCCCCTGCGAATCCCAAACCATGCCGCACTTGGTGAAAACGTAAGGCCGGTTTCCCTTCCATTCGCTCAACGCGCGCGCGACCACTTCCTCCGAATGGCCGAGACCGTAGATTGCCGCGGTGTCGATCCAGTTGATTCCGAGTTCCAGCGCGCGGTGAATTGCGGCAATCGACTGTGCGTCGTCCTGGCTGCCCCAGCCGAATTCCCAATCGCCACCGATCGCCCACGCACCGAAACCGATGGGTGTGATCCCAAGGTCTGAATTTCCCAAAGCCTTTTTGTTCATGCGCGGAGCGTAGCACATAATGCGCGCGGCACAAAACGGAGGATGGGTTTGACGCGGTTCTGGAAATCAGAATGCCAATTTCGATCGGGCTGGCCGCGTGCGGGAAAGTCGGCGCATTGAAAGTTCCTGTTGAAGTTTTTTAACAGCGAGTTCTTTCGCCTTTGCCTCCACTTCCACCGTCAGCGTCGTGTCGTTCCAGCAATCCGGCCAGTCGTGACTGTCGATGTAATCTGCGTGACGCGACGGATCGGGTCCGTTCCATCCTGCGATGGGACTGGATATGTGAAATAACGGCTCGCGTGTCCACGTCGCGGCAGCTCGGACTGTGGCTTCTTCCACGCTGAGATGGTCTTTCAGGCATCGATGATGATGAACGTCGTAAACCAGTGGGATGCCAGTGTCCGCACACACCGGGAGGAGATCGGATGGAGTGAAGACCCGGTCGTCGTTCTCAAGCGTCAGTTTGGAACGCACATTTTCCGGGAGCTGATCGATGCTCCTGCGCAAGGCCAGCAGTGAGGCTGGTTTGTTTCCGTATCCGCCACCGCCGTGCAGGTTGATGACATCGGCTCCGATCCATTCTGCGACTTCAGCTTGATACACCAGTTCCGCCACAGAAGCGGCAACGGTTGTTGCTCGCGGCGAATTGAGGACGACGAACTGGTCCGGGTGAAAAGAAAGCCGAATCTGATTCTGCCGGGCGAACTCGCCGCACGCGCGAAATGCAGCAACGATTTCCGACGCGAGCGGAAGTTGATCGATGCCGTAGCCAACCTCGGGATGCGTCTTCAGCGGAAGAATCTGGCTCGTGATTCGGAATGCTCCTATTCCATTGGTGGCGCAGTATTGAAGTGCCAGCATGAGAGCTTCAGCATTGGCGCGGCACAGCTCCGCGAGATAAGCGAGGCGAGCTTTCGAATCTGTGCGGCGCAACATGGCTGCCGCGGTTGTCGTCCTGAACTTGATCGGTTCCTGGAAAAACTGGCAGCACAACCCAAGGCGAATGGCAGTCAGGGGATGGCGCCTGGGTTTCATCTTTCCAGTGAACGTCGGACGAGCCCGGCGCCGAGTCAATGTGCTGTGCGGGACCGATAATCGAGCGGCGTTACGCCACCTGCGTTAACGCGCCGCTGCGACTTCCTTCGACGCGCTTGAGAGTTTTTCAAATCCCCATCGGAGAATTCGCTCGGTGGTATCCCACGAAATGCACGCATCCGTGATCGACACGCCGTAACGGAGATCGCATGGATTCTTCGGAATCGGCTGGGCGCCTTCCTGGAGATAGCTTTCGATCATTGCACCGATGAGCGATTTGGTTCCGCCGATGCGTTGTTCGATGATGCTTTTCCAGACATCTTCCTGCCGGGCGGGTTGTTTGCCGGAATTCGCATGGCTGCAATCGACCATCATCACCGGACGCAACTTTGCCGCGGTCAACTTCGCTTCCGCATCGGCAATGCTCTTGGCGTCGTAATTTGTCTGCGTGCGGCCGCCACGAAGCACAACGTGGCCATTGGGATTGCCGGTCGTGCGGACAATTGCTGTAAATCCATCCTGATCGATTCCGAGAAAACTGTGCGCAGTGCGCGCCGAATACATTGCATCCACGGCGATCTGAAGGCTGCCGTCGGTGGCGTTCTTGAATCCGACCGGCATGGAAAGTCCGCTTGCCAGTTCACGATGCGTCTGGCTTTCGGTGGTGCGCGCCCCAATCGCCGCCCATGAAATCAGGTCGGCAATGTATTGGGGAATGATGGGATCGAGAAATTCGGTGGCGGTGGGAATGCCCATCGCGGTGATGTCGAGCAACAATCTGCGCGCGATCTTCAGTCCGGTTTCGATGTCCTGGCTGTTGTCCAGGTGCGGGTCGTTGATCAGTCCCTTCCAGCCGATGGTGGTGCGCGGTTTTTCGAAATAGACGCGCATCACAATTTCCATTTCGCTCGCGAATTCACGGCGCAGCGCGGCAAGGCGGGTGGCGTATTCCAGAGCGCCTTTTGTGTCATGGATGGAGCAGGGGCCGACCACCACGAGAAGGCGCGGATCTTCCTGGTGGAGAATGCGTGTCACCGCCTCGCGTCCACGTGCCACGGTTTCGCTGGCGGCGTCGGAGACAGGCAATTCCGCCTTGAGTGCTCGCGGCGCCTGCAACCGAACGATTTCTTTTACATGTAAATCCTGAATACGGAACATGGTCACCCAGTATAGGGAGGACCGACCGGCGCGAAAGTTCAATTTAGGGGGCGACCTTTTAGCCACAGAAGGGAACACAGATTCATCTACGGGTCCCACCGCAGGATCTTATCTGTGTTCAATCTGTGTTTCATCTGTGGCTGCTCAACGTGCCTGATGACGGCTGAACCGCCTGAGTCATTTCCATCAACATCTTTGCGTTCATGGGCGCGCGGACGTTCATGTCGTTGTTGAAGTAGGCGAAAACGGTGTTTCCTGCGCGCGATTGTTTGCGGATGTGTTCGGCCCACGGGTCCAGCTCCGCGCGCGAGTAATCGTGCGCGAAACCGCCTTCGAGTCCATGGAACCGGATGTAGATGAAATCGGAAGTGACGGTCAGGTCCGTCGGCATCGATTGGGAACTCAGTGAAACGTGGGCGACATCGTGACGGCGAAGAATGTTGAACGTGTCCTCGTCCTCATACCAGCTGCGATGCCGGAATTCCACGGCGTGACGCAGACTCTTCGGAAGTTTCTTAAGAAAACAATCCAGTCGGTCCGGATCGAATTTGAGACTTGGTGGCAGCTGCCAGAGAATCGGTCCGAGATGTTCCTTGAGCGGACGCATGCGGCGAGTGAATCGATTCACTCCGCCGCCAAGATTCGTCAGTTTTTTCATGTGCGTGATGAAGCGGCTGCCTTTGACGGCAAAAAGGAAATTTCGCGGCGCACGTTCGTGCCAGCCCTTCACCATGGAAAGCGGCGGCAGCCGGTAGAACGTCGCGTTGATTTCGACGGTGGGAAATTGCGTGGCGTAAAACTCGAGATGTTCCTTGCCGGAAATGTCTTCGGGATAAAACACATCGCGCCAGCTCTTGTAGATCCAGCCGCTCGTGCCGATGTAAACCGGTTTCATGTCGCTGACAGCAACCTAATGGCCGTTGAGGCGAATGCATGTGGGGGCAATGCCTGAGGAATTGCGGATTTTGGATTGCGGATTGCGGATTGTTGAACCGTTTTTCGTTCGCGTCCTCGCGTGCGGTATTTCGATTGTTGTCAGTCTCGTGTTTTGAAGACGCGGAAGAGATACCAGAGCGATGGGAACAAGAGCACGGCTCCTGCAGCCAGTGCGATGAGCAGGAGTTTTAGGACGCTTTCCGGGGCGGCGGAATTTGTGAAGGTCAAATCCGGTTCGACCAGATACGGAAACTGCGCGAGGCCCCAGCCCAGGATGATCAGTGTGACCTGTGTGATTGCGAGAATGCGGGCGGCCCAAAATTTTCGGAACCACAACGTCCCGATGCCTGCCAGCGCGACAGCGGCGGTCAGGAGTTGGAATGGAACTGCCCACCACGATTTCGCCAGTCCAGCTCGAATCAGCGGCGCGCCTTTGCCCGAAAGATAAAGACACAGGAACGCGAGCACGCCGACACCGACTCCAGCCCAGAGGGCGCGATTGCGAAAATCCTCCTTCAGTTCCGGTTCCTCCGCCTCGAGGCTCAAATACACCGCCGCCAGAAACGCAAACAGCGCGAGTGCGAAAAGGCCGATCGCGATCGGGAACGGCGCCAGCCATTGCGAGAAAAAGTTCGTCTGAACGCGGCCGGAATCGATGTCCACGCGAATGTCGCCCGACGCAACCGCGCCGACACACGCGCCGAGCATGATGGGTGCAATGATGCTTCCCACCGCGAACAGGCGGCTCCAGCGCCGTTGAACTTCATCCGTCTGCAAATCGTAGCTGCGAAACACAAAGGCGGAACCGCGCAGCACGATGCCGATCAACATCAACGTCAGCGGAATGTGCAGCGCAATGGAAATGGCCGAGAACGCCTGCGGAAATGCGACGAACAGCAGCACCACAACGAGAATCAGCCAGACGTGATTCGCCTCCCAGATGGGGCCGATGGCTTTTGCGATCAGTTCGCGCTGCTGTTTTGCGCGTGGTCCGCTTGCGAAAAGGTCCCAGACACCGCCGCCGAAATCCGCGCCGGCACCGAGGGCGTAGAAGATCAGCGACACCAGCATCACCACACCGACCAGTTCCGCCAGCGTGATCACGGATTGCTCCTTTCCGGTTTCTTGAGAATGCGCGGGCTTTGGAACACCTGGCGTTTCAACAGGAACACCACCACGAATGCGAGGAAGATGTAGAGCAGCGTGAATGAAATGAACGGCACAATCAGCCCCGGCATCGGAGTGACGGCATCAGCGGTTCGCATGAGGCCGTAGATGACCCAGGGCTGACGTCCGACTTCCGTAACGGTCCAACCGGTTTCAATGGCGATGAATCCGAGGGGCCCGCAGAACATGACCAGATTCAGAAACCAGCGTTGATCCGCCAGCTTTCGCTTTCGCCACATCAGCCAGGCGCCGATCAATGCCGCGGCCATCATGGCAATGCCGCAGCCGACCATGATTTGAAACGACACGTGAACGATCGCGACGGGTGGCCATTCATCGCGGGGAAATTCCTTCAATCCTTTGATCTCGCCATCCGGGCGATGATGCACCAGCAGGCTCAGCGCGGCGGGAATTTCGAGTGCGTAACGTGTGGTTTCTGTTTCTTCATCCGGCCAGCCGCCGATGCGCAGTGGTGCGCGTTGTTCCGTTTCGAACTGGCCTTCCATCGCGGCCAGCTTGATCGGTTGATAGCGAAACACCTGTCGCGCGAGGAAATCGCCGCTGACCGGTTGCAGCACGGAAGCCACCGCTCCCACCACAAAGGCGATGACGAAGGCGCGGCGGTGAAAAAGATTCTCGCGATCGCGGCGCAGCATGAAGGCGTGGATTGCGGCCACTGCAAAACCGACGGCGGCGTATGCAGCCAGCGTCATGTGAATCACCTGTTGCGCCGCGGCGGGATTCAACATTGCGGCGATTGGATCGATGTTCACCGGTTTGCCATCCACGATTTCAAATCCGGCAGGCGTGTTCATCCACGCGTTTGCAGTGACGACAAACACACCGGACAACATGCCGCTTAATGCGACCATGACACCGGCATACCAGTGTGCCCAGGGTGAAACGCGTTTCCAGCCGTAGAGGTAGATGCCTAGGAAAATCGCTTCGAGAAAGAAGGCGAATCCTTCCAGTGAGAAGGGCATGCCGATGATCGGTCCGGCGTAGCGCATGAATTCCGGCCAGAGCAGACCCAGTTCGAAGGACAGTACCGTTCCCGAAACGGCGCCCACGGCGAACAGAATGGCCGTTCCCTTGGCCCATTGTTTGGCGAGTGTCAGGTAAACATCGTCGCGGGTGCGCAGCCACTTCCATTCGGCGATCACCATCATCAGCGGCATCGCAATGCCGACCACGGCGAAGATGATGTGAAAGGCGAGCGACATCGCCATTTGCGAACGTGCCGCGAGCAGGTCGCTCATTCAGGCCTCCGATGACGTTGCCAGACCGTGGATTTCATGCGTGAGATTGCGCGTTGAGACATGGAAAGTTGACTGTTCGTTCGTGAATGTCCACTGCCGGACGAAAGATTTTCTGAAGACTAATCGCGGGGATGACGGCCCCTTCTAAAATCGTTGACCTTGAATTCGCTGTGAAAACTTCGAGCGCGGGGAAGGGTATGCAGCGCGGACATGAATCCGGACTGGCTTCGTTGAACAGGCCGTTGAATACTCCGCGCATGGCCAGCGAAGTGTTGAACACCAATCAAAAGGCTTTGCGCATCAATCTGGATGCGAAACGGTACGGAACCTTTGCCGAAATCGGAGCAGGGCAGGAGGTGGCCCGCTGGTTCTTCCGCGTGGGTGGTGCTTCTGGAACTGTCGCCAAAACGATCTCAGCCTACGACATGGCGGTGAGCGACGCGATTTATGGTCCGGCCGATCGTTACGTGAGCCGGCAGCGGCTTCGCTCCATGCTGGAGCACGAATACAATCTCATCCTGGAGCGGCTTGAGAAAACGCGCGGTGACAAAACCGCCTTCTTCGCCTTCGCGAACACCGTTGCGACGAGCAGTTACAACCGGCGCGAGGATGGACACGGCTGGATGGGCATTCGGTTCCAGACCGAACCGCATTCCGCGTCTTCCGAAATTCTGATTCATGTTCGGATGCTCGATCGCGAAAGCGCGCGTCAGCAGGAGGCGCTCGGCATCATGGGAGTGAATCTCATCTACGGAACGTTTTATTCGCATCACGATCCCGAGAACTTGATTCGCTCGCTTCTGGATAATCTCACGTGGGAACGAGTGGAGGTGGACATGATCCGGTTCAGCGGTCCGGCCTTTGCGCGTGTGGATAATCGTCTGATGGCGCTGCTGCTGGTGAAACAGGGGCTGACGGAAGCCGCGATGTTCACTGCCAACGGCGACACGGTGCAGTGGGGAGAGGTGCTCTACAAAAAACCGGTGCTGGTCCAGCGTGGAAGTTTTCGTCCGCTGACGATGCCGATGCTCGACATGATGGACCGCGCGCTGGAGCAATTCAGCTGTTCCGAGGCGCTGGGCGGCGAAACGCCGATCGTGATTCTCGAAATGACCTTGCGGCAGCTTCAGATTGGCGACGGGATCGATCATCGCGATTTTCTGGAGCGGGTTGATATGTTGAGCGCGCTTGGCAGGCCTGTGCTGCTTTCAAACTTCCTGCGTTACCATCGATTGGTGACGTATCTTTCGCGCTACACTCAAAAGCCAATCGGGCTTCCGCTGGGGCTGGTGCGATTGCGGGATATTTTCGACGAGAAATTTTACACGGGCATGCCCGGTGGATTGCTGGAATCGTTTGGGCAATTGTTCCGCGCCGGCGTGAAGCTTTACGTCTATCCGTCTCTTGATCGCAATGGCCGCATCACCACGTTGGAAAACATGGATATCGCACCGCATCAGAAGCACCTGCTGGCGCATCTGATTGAGAACGGTTTCATCGAAAGCATCCGCAATTACGATCCCGCGGCGTTGGGGGTTTATTCCGGTGACGTGTTGCAGCAGATTCAATCCGGTGATCCCGCGTGGGAAAAATCGGTTCCGAAACCGATCGCCGAACTGATCAAGTCGAAGCGGCTGTTTGGATTGAAGACAGCGTAAGCCAACATCTCCAAATCGATCTCTGCGGTTTGCTGGATGTCCTGTTGCGACGGTCGAGTGTGACGCTGCAGTGTTCAATAGAGGCGAGTTACAGAACGTATGGACAACGAGCGCTTGCGTTGAACCGGTTCGCACCTAAGATTTGACGCAGTTCAAGCGACACCGCAGCGCAAGCGCGAACGCGGGAAAGACGCGAATGATCCGATCACTCGTTTTTACAACTCAGGGCCGGCTGCACAGCAAGGACATCGAGATGTTTCTCATGCCCACTTTGCTGAGCGACACGAACCTGTTCCTCTGGGTGGACCTCGAGAATCCCACGCCCGAGGAGGCGAAATACGTTCTGGAAGACGTGTTTCATTTCCACCCGCTGTCCATTGAGGATTGCGTGATGGTCAGTCCGTCGCCGAAGGTCGTGGAATATCAGCCGAAGGAGGACGATCGGTTCATCGCCTATCTTTTCATGGTGATTCATGCGGTGGACTACAGTCGCAAGGACGGCGTGTTCGCCACGAGGGAACTGAACTTCTTTCTGGGGAAAAATTTCCTGGTGACGTATCACGACACGCCAATGCGCAGTGTTTCGTCCACGGAAGAACAGGCGGTGCGCAGCACGGTGAACATTGCGCGCGCGCCAGATCGCGTCGCTTATACGCTGCTGGATTCCATCGTGGACAATTACAAACCGGCGCTCGATGAACTGGCGTTTGAGATTGCGGAGCTGGAGCAGCAGGTGCTTGAGAATCCGACGCGTGACACGCTCAACCGGCTGATCCAGATCAAAAAGGAAGTGCTGCATCTGCGGCGGATCATCGGTCCGCAGCGTGAAGTGCTGGCGCGATTTGCCCGCGGGGAATTCAAGCTGATCCGCGCCCACATGGTTCCGTATTACCGCAACGTTTACGATTCGCTGTTCCAGATTTCAGAACTGGCGCAGACTTACACCGATTCGTTGACCGGCATTCTCCAGGTTTACCTTAACCTTTCGTCCAACCAGACCGGCGAAGTGGTCAAGCTGCTCACGCTGATCACGGTCATCACGACACCACTGATGATGATCGGCACGTGGTATGGAATGAACTTCCACGATATGCCGGAGCTGAAGCTGAAGCATGGATATGCAGTTGCCGGAACGATCATGGTGGTGTCCACAGCGGCCACCTATTGGTATTTCAAGAAGCGGAAGTGGTTTTAAGCGGAACGTGAAACGTGAAGGCGTGATGCGTGAAGGCGTGAAGGCGTGATGTGGGCGTGGGGATGAATTTGAGTTTTCTTTGAGCTTTGAAGTTTTTCGGAACGATGCCTCCCAAATCCAGTTTTCTCGACAAGGTGCTTGGCCGGATTGGACGGCTGGATGCCGAAGGTCTGCAAACTGTTGTTCAGCGGCTCGCGCGGGAACGCAGCTTTCTCGAAACACTCTTCAACACGATCGAGGACGGCGTGCTGGTGGTGGATGAGGAGGGGAAGGTGCTTTACTTCAACCAGGCGGTCACGCGGCTGGTCGGGCTGCAGGCGGGCGCTGAAGGCGAACCGATCGGGCGCTTCATTCCGGAGCTGGACTGGAAGGAGGTTCTTCGCATCGACAGTTCCGGCGGGCAGAACGTTGTTCGTCATGAATTTGAAGTGCATTATCCGCGGCCGCGATTTCTGCGCCTGTACGCCGCGCCGCTGGATGGCGAAGCGGCGGGCAGCTCGGGCGTGGCATTGATTCTTCACGACGCCACCGAAGCGCGGCAGAAAACTTTTGAGGCGATCGAGAGCGAACGCATTCAGGCGCTCACACTGCTTGCTGCCAGCGTGGCGCATGAAATCGGCAATCCGCTCAACGCCCTTCACATCCATCTTCAATTGATGGAACGCGAGCTGAAGAAATTTCGTGCGACCGCTGGAGGCGGCAGGGGGCACTCGAAAGTGCGCGTTACCCATTCCAGTCCCAACACAGCGGGAGCAGATTCGATTTTGAGGCTGGAGCAGTATCTGAATGTTGCGAAGGGTGAAATCAATCGACTGGATTACATCGTCACACAGTTCCTGCAAGCGATCCGCCCCACAACGCCACAATTGAAACCGGCGTCGCTGAACGAAGCTGTGCAGAAAACCGTCGATCTGCTTCGCCCTGAACTGGAGAATCGCGGATTGACGGTCGTATGCCGCTTGGCACGACGTCTTCCCGCAGCACCGCTCGATCTCGGACAGATTCAACAGGTGCTCGTCAATCTGGTGAAGAACGCCATGCAGGCCATGAACCGGGGCGGGACATTGACGCTTCAGACGGGGGAAGGGTCGGACGGCGTCTGGGTGAGTGTGGTGGACACCGGCGGCGGAATTCCGCAGGAACAATTGAACCGAATCTTCGAACCGTTCTACACCACGAAAAAGAAAGGTTCAGGACTTGGCCTGATGATCGTGCAGCGGATTGTCCGTGCACACGGCGGAAGGATTGAACTGGAAAGCGGTGTGGATCGCGGAACTTCGTTTCGCATCTGGCTTCCAACACACGAACGGAAACCGCGTCTGTTGGAAGCGCCGAACCAGGAATGATTCCGACTGCCCACGGTTCTGCCCGTTACCTCGGCGGCTACGAGATTTCTCGAATGCTCTAGTCCGGATTTTCCTTCAGCCATTCCTCCATCTTCATCTGCCACGTCGCGCGGTCGGTGCCGTAGTCCTCGTCGAGATACAGCTCAAGCAGATCTCTGGCTTCTTCAGCTTTGGGATGGTTGGGGATGAACGCGACTTCGAGAAACATGGGAAGCTTTGTTTCATTCGGGCGGTTGAGCAGGTCGGCAAGCAGCGTGTCCAAAACCTCTTCAGGGAGTTTTGGGTCCAGAAGGAGTTGACCCAGCGGGGCATAATCCTCGTCCTCCACCAGATTTGAAAGATGCTGTGCCACTTCATCCTGGCCGTCCGGTGGCAACGATGGAAACAGAATCAGAAGTTGCTGGACCTTGTTGGTGTCCTCGTCTTCGGAGGCGAGAATTTCATCCAATCGATCCTCCCAGGTCGTCGCGGTGTCTTCGGTCGGAGCGATTGCAGCGACCTGTTCAGGCGTGGGCCGAATGACTGGTGAAGGGACTCTCGGTCGCGGCACAGCCGGACGGGAGACAACTGGAGCGTTGGATTCGATGGTTTTGATCGTTGGGGACGCAACACTGGGTTCTGGCGTCGGTGGTGGTGGCAGCTTTCCTGGGCGCGTTGCCAGCCAGCCGATTCCGAGGCCGAGCCCGATTACTGCGATCAGCACCCCGATTCCCGTGATAATTTTTGATCTGTCCATACACTCTTCAGACCTTCAGCCATTGAACTGGAGGTCGTGCAATTTCTTGTAAACCCCGCCGCGCTCCAGAAGTTCCGCGTGAGTTCCAGTTTCCACCACCCGGCCGGCCTGCATGACGACGATCATGTCCGCCTTCTGAATCGTCGAAAGCCGGTGTGCAATGCACAGCGTGGTGCGGCCTTCCATCAATTTTTCAAGCTGCGCCTGCACGATCCGTTCCGATTCGGTGTCCAGCGCGCTGGTCGCTTCATCAAGCACCAGAATCGGCGCGTTCTTCAAAATGGCCCGCGCGATGGCGATGCGCTGACGTTGGCCGCCGGAAACATTCGTTCCCTTTTCGCCGACGACGGCATCGTAGCCTTCCGGACGCTGGATGATGAATTCATGCGCGTTGGCGGCTTTCGCGGCGGCTTCCACTTCTGCATCGGTGGCATCCGGACGGCCGAGCGCGATGTTCCGACGGATCGTATCGTGAAACAAAATCGTTTCCTGTGTCACGAGTGCAATCTGCCGGCGCAGTTCCTTCGTCGAAACGTTCCGGATATCCACGCCGCCGATTTTGACAGCGCCCTGTTGGGGATCGTAGAAGCGGAGGAGCAGGTTGGTAATGGTGGTTTTCCCTGAGCCGCTGCTTCCCACAAGCGCCACGAGCTGACCGGGTTTGATTGTCAGATTGACATCCTGCAGCACCGTTTTATCGCCGTAGTTGAACTGGATGTTCTCGAATCGGATTTCCGCGTTCCGGGCATCGACAGGCTGAGGGTTTGTCGGTTCGGGAACGTCGTTCGTCGTGTTCAGCAGTTCGAAGATGCGTTCGCTCGCAGCACGCGCCTGGTTCAACTGGTTGTGCAGACGTGTCAACGATTTGATCGGCTGATACATCACGACGATCGCCATGACGAAAGAAACAAATTCCCCGATGTCCGGCTTTTTGCTGATGAACACCGTTGCGTAGATGAGAACAAGTGCGACGCCAACGCCGCCCAAAAATTCGGTGAACTGGCTCGGCAACTCGTTCGCCCGCACCACGCGCATCATTTGTCCGACAAACTTCCGGGTGGTCGCGCGGAACTGTTCCACAACGGTGCCTTCCATGTTGTAGGCTTTCACGATCCGGTTGCCGGTGAAGGATTCGTGCATCAATGTCGCCAGTTCGGAGTTGTGCCCCTGGATCGCCTTCGCGGACTTCCGGACACGACGCGCGTAAATTGAAATCGGGATCAGGCAGGCGGGAAGCACCACGATCGAAATGAGCGTCAGAATCCGTTGTTCCTGGGGAATCAGCAGTACGCCAAGCATCGCCAGGATGGTGATTGGATCACGCACCATCGACGCGACCGAACTGCCCATGATCGTGTAGAGCATTTGTGTGTCGCTGGTGATTCGCGAAATGAGGTCGCCGGTTTTCGCTTTGCTGAAGAACCCGAGCGGCAGTTGCTGGAGATGGGTGAACAGCTGGGTGCGGATTTCCGCGACGGAACGAAGCGCCGACCAGTTCGTGAGATAAACGCTCAGATAACCGAAAATCGCCCGGACGAGCATGGTCGCGGGGATCAGGCAGATCACGAGCACCATGCCGAGCGGAGAATCGGGCGCCTCGATTTTCGGAATCCAGTGGGTGAGGTGATCCAGAATCCAGCGCATCACACCCGTGGTTTTGCGAATTTCCTCTGAAAAATCGACCCGCCCGGCAAAGGCGAGGTTGACGACGAACTTGATGAAGAAGATCAGCGCGGCATTGGTGAGCGCGAATGCGATACCGCACAGCAGACCGAGCAAAAGCCGGTGGCTGTGGGGTTTCATGAACGGCCAGAGTTTCCGCAGAAACGCGATCATTGCCGCAGTATGTTGGCTGGTTTTAAGCGAACACCAGACTATTTTGTGGCGGCAAACTCCCGTCCCGTGAGACGCCATGTCTCGCCCGGCTTGAGCACACTTTCACTTCGCAGCCTCCCGCAACGCACCTCAATTCGCCGCGGTTCGGAACCTTCGTTCGAAATCTGGATTTCATCGGATTCACCAAACGTCGCGAGTTCGACGTAACGCTGGTTGATATGCTTCAGTTGAGTTCCCTTCAGCTCAAGTGCCAGCGTTCCAAAGCAGAAGGCGTAATGATCTCCAGCTTTCAGTTCCGGCCTGTTTGAAACGATCCAGACGGGACTGTTCGTGATGGACGTGTCGCGAGGAAGCAGGGTGAACCACTCCGGATCACTTTCGTTGCGGAGCTTTTGCAACGCATCCAAATCATTGACCGCGACAAATGCCGCGGGCAAACCGCGCAGCAGTTGCGTTGCACGTTCTGCTGTCACCAGGGGGCGCAGCGTGTAGAGATAGAACTGCAGAGTGATTGGCGTGTCGATGTGCGTCAGCGGAAATTCATTTCCACCAGCCTGTTCGATTTCCGCTGCGATCTTTTGCACCGCAACCGTTCGTTTCACCACGCGCGTGTTCGCAGCGATCCTGCCGTAGTAAAAGCTGAATCCGACCAAGGCGATTACCACCGCACCCGAGAGCGACCAGCCGATTCGCCTTATCGACCACCCGGCCGTGAGTCGTGCGATTTCGCGCCCTGCGATCAGTGCGCCGGCTGACATGATCGGCCAGAGCAGGTCGCCGCGCTGATGCGGTGAAATGCTGAAAATGGTCAGTCCGACGAAGAACCAGCAGAAGAGAAAGCGTTCGAATCGTCGTTCCCGAGGATTGATCGCAGGATTTTTGAAAAGCCGCCAGAATCCCCAGTATGCGAACAGGCTCCAAGGCGCCGCGCGACCGAGATAGAACAAGGGCGGCTGCCAGAACAGCGTGCCGGGAATGCTGTTCTTCCGATTCTTAACCGCATTGCCGACAAGTTCCTTCCCGATGATTTTGTCCAGCACAGCTTGTCCCTGATCGAAATACGACAACCAGAGCCATCCCGCCGCGATTGCAAAGAAGAGCAGCACACCAAACAGGTGCGAGCCTTTCAGCGGAAACCGATCCTGAACAGTGCGCTTTTCCCACCACGCTGCAAGCAGGCCTCCGCCCGCGAGAATGACTCCGAGTGGACCTTTGGTGAGAGTTGCAATTGCGCCGGCCAGCCAGAACAAGGTCCAACCGCCGCCGCGATTCCAACAACGGAATGCGATGAACGCCGTGGCAGTTACCGTGAACGTGAACACGCCGTCGGTTCGCGCCAGACCGATTTCTTTCACCGTCGCCGTGGTGAGTAGCGATGCGAATGCCGCCCACAGCGCCGCGCGATCGCCAAAGTGACGCCGACCGATGGACCAGACCAGCAATGCCACGCCCATGGCGCTCAATGCACCCGGGAGATACATCGTCAGAATGGAAATGCGCCCTTGTGAGAGGGTGAACAGCGCGGCAAGCCAGGTGTAGAACGGAGGTTTGGATGTGATGTCCCCGGAAAGATCGCGCTGGCAAAGCCAGTTGCCGTTGTGGATGGCATCCATCACGTAGGAGGAGGGACGCTCCTGATCCTGATCCATGAAATTGTCGGGAGCGAGCAGGCGGAGAAGAAACAAGGCCGCGACCGTTGCGATGATCGCGAGAGGAACGCGTTTCAAACGGCGCTGTGAAGGCGCATTTGGGTGCAATGATGATTCTGTGCGTGTCACGGTGGCGAATGCCGCGCGACTTTGGCAAGCGGGCGGCCGAGTGTCAACGGGATGCTGGCGGTGGTTGCCGCATCACCGTTGTCAATGCCGCTCGTGCGACACGATCCATGGATCCGAGTTCTCGGTCTTCTTTTTCTTAATCATTTTCCGGCCGATCCAGGAATCCGTGAGCGGAGTATCTTGAAGATTGATCGGCGCCGACGAAACGACATCGCTGGTCACGCTGCCCCGGAGATCAGAAGAAGTCAGGATGGTGCTCCAATTGGTGAGTTTTGGCAGATCGTTTGTCGTGATGGAGCGGATGTCGGTTTTGCCTTTGAGGCAGATTCGAAGTTGTGCTGCTTCTGCCTCGCTGAATCCCAGCAGACAAATCGGTTCAATGGCCGAATCTTGCAGCAGCGATGCAATTTGAGGCCATGGAGAAGGCTTTACTGTTGTTCGAACGGCGAGGCCTCCGATGAGGAAGGCACTCACGACCAATGCACTGACGGCCGCCAGTGACGGTATGATTTTTCCGAGACGTACAAGGTAGAAGCCTGCGAATCCGACGAACGCGATCAAGAACAGGGCCGTGGCCAGCCCCCAATGAATCGTAAGGCCTGCGACTGCGCCAATGAGCGCGATGGGAATGACGAACAGGAATACGCAACCAATCCAGCGGAGAACCCGACGTTGAACGTTTTCCTGTGCAAGAGCAGTTGCAAGGAGCCATGCAACGAAAATGGCGAGCAGGGGATAGGAAGCCGTGAGATAACGGGGGCGGCGGATGTTTCCAAAGCAGAAGCAAAATACCAGCAGCACAAAAAGGCTGAGCAGGAAAATGGCGGTGGAACGATGCTTCCGCAGCTGTTCGCGAATCGAGGTCGAGGCATTTTTCCACGCTATCGTGAGGACGAGGCAGAACGCGGCGGAATGGCGGATCGCTCCGAAGACATACGCGGCGAAATTTCCGAGAACGAAACCAATGCTTTTTGAGATACGCGTCCCGACCTGATCCGAGTAAAAATCGCCCATCGCTCCGAATCCGTGCCGGTTCAACATCACCACATACCAGAACAGTCCCAGAGCGACCCCGATCGATAAACCCGGCAAAACAGCGGAGATCCGCAATGGCGGCGCTTTTTCGCGGGAGAAAATTCGAAACAACACCAGCATGCCCAGCGGGCAGATTCCCAGCAATCCCTTCACCTGAACGGCGCATCCCATACCGCCCAGGGCGAGCAGCCAGGAAATGACTCCAGTGTTCCGCTCAAACCAGATTCTTGCGAAGCCCCAAACGCTTGTCACAACGGACAGTGCCAGCAGGATATCCGGCGTGCTGCGTGTCCCCATTGTGAGGATTTCGGTATTGGATGCAGCGATAATGGCCGCAAGGCAGGCTGTGAGTTCCGAACGAAAAATCGTTCTGGCGATGCGATAGGTGACCCAGATCATTGCGGCAGCGGCGCACGCGAACAGGAATCGCGAGGCGAAAAAGCTGATGCCGAAAATTTTGAAGGGCACAAGGACAGCCCAATAGGTGAAGATCGGTTTCAGCAATCGAATCTGGCCATCCGCGTACGTCGGTGTCCAATGGTCTCCGGTTCGCATCATCTGGAGAGCGGCGTCAGTGTAGAAACGTTCGTCGCCCCTGAACTTTGATCCGTCGGCAGCAGTGATGATCAAAGCCACAAGCAGCAAAAACAGGAGAACCCGCTTTACGGAGGGGCTCAAAGGCTCGAGCTGAGGAGCCTGAAACGGCGGCTTCATTGACATGTTGGATCGGGCGTTCCGGAAAAACCGCGCGAACTCTGTCAAGCGGGCGGGGGAGTGTCAATCAGCGGCTTAAATGCAATGTCGATCGATTTCGTCCGACCGACATGGTGCCGGGGTGAAACGCAAAGACGTGCCAGAGCATTCGACGCTTTTTTACAGGGTGCTGGATTCGCCCCTCCCTATCTCATACTCTCCAACGCAGTTCACAAACATGTCACGAATCGGTTCGCACCACCCGCAGCCTTTCATCCGTGGAAGTTCCAGCGCCAAAGACAATCGAAGGCTACGATGCAAATCAGCTGTTGCCGTGGGAAGCGTAAGTTCGTTATCTGTCTCGACTGTTGGCGCGCGTCGCACGCCTTTGATTCATGAGCAAGCTGCCCATTTCAGTCTGCCTGATTTCCGGTGCCGAAGCGCATCGGATTGCCACTGCTTTGGACAGCGTCGCCGGATGGACGTCGGAAATGATCGTCGTGCTCAATGACGATGTAAGCGATGGAACCGAGGCGATTGCCAGAGCGAAGGGAGCACAAGTGTTCCGGGAACCCTGGAAAGGCCACATTGCTCAGAAGAATTCTTCCGCCGCCAAAGCGACGCAGCCATGGATTCTGGGACTTGATGCCGATGAAGCGGTGTCGTCTGAATTGCGCGCCGAAATCGAACACCTCTTTTTGTCCGGGAAACCCGAGCAGCACGCGGCCTATTCGTTTCCGCGGTTAACGCACTACTGCGGACGATGGATTCGGCATGGCGACTGGTATCCGGATCGGCAAACGCGATTGTGGCAACGCGGACGCGCGAAATGGGGGGGGATCGATCCACACGACAAGCTGATGGTCGAGGGAACTGTGTTTCCGTTGAAAGCCAATCTGCTTCATCATCTCAACACCGCGATTGACGACCAAATCCGGAAAATTATTTCCTACAGCAACGATTTCCTGAAAGACGCTCGGCAACGTGGGAAAGCCGCCTCGAACCTGGACCTCGGTTTTCGTCCTTTCTGGCGGTTCCTTCGTGGCTACTTTCTTCGGCTTGGTTTCCTGGATGGTTGGCAGGGATATTACATCGCCTGGATGACGTCTTTCCACTCCGCCACTCGTTACGCAAAAGTGCGTCTGGCCGAGCAGGAACGGCAGACCAATCAACCTGGGAGCTGAATTTGGATCTTTCTGTTGTTATTGTCACCCGAAACACTCGGACATTCACCTGCGACGCAATCCAGTCCGTTCTGGACAGCGATGATCCGTTTGAGAAGGAAATCATCATTGTGGACAACGGGTCCAGCGATGGCACCGGTGAAGAGGTTTTGAAACGATTTCCGGGCGTGATCTATCTATGGTCGGAATGGAATCTGGGATTTGCACGTGCCGACAACATTGGAGCCGAGAAGGCGTCGGGCGATTTCATCCTGTTGCTCAATTCGGATGCGCGATTGAAGCCGGACTCGCTGGCAAAAGCTGTAGGCTGGATGCGGGCCAATCCAAAATGCGGCGTTGCCGGGGCGCAGTTGTTGAATCCGGACGGTTCGCGCCAGAACTCCATCGCCAACTTTCCGTCACTCGCGACTGAGTTGTTGAACAAGTCGCTGTTGCGGCGGCTGTTTCCGAATCGGTATCCGGGCAAGGAACAGCAGTTCGCGTCACCCACGGAGGTTGATACGGTGATCGGCGCGTTCTTTCTCGTGCCGCGAACGGTGTGGAATGCGATCGGCGGTTTTGATGAACGTTACTTCTTCTTTTTTGAAGAAACGGATTTCTGCCTCCAGGCAAGGCGGCGCGGATATCGGGTCATGCATCTGCCGGATGTTGAAGTCTGGCACGAGCAGGGAAAAAGCGCCGGGCAGAGGAACACGGACGCGAGGCTGGAATACTGGCGTTCGCGATTCAGCTACTTCAGGAAAAACCATCCGGGTTGGAGCGTGTTGTTGCTGCGGCTGGGACTCAGCGTACGCCTGGTGATCGAGTTTCTGGCGTCGTTGCTGGTGAATCTGTTCACGCTCGGGCAGATCTCAAGATTTCGAAAAAAACTG